>NZ_JBHSLW010000005.1:0-509272 GCF_042657265.1 Allobosea eneae | reverse complement strand
TCAAGCCGACTGATCGGCGTGCCTGTATAGACGTCCATACAGACACATTCTCACCCCCAAGCATCAATCCTCAAGACGGCCGCCCTCGTAGGGGTACCCTCCAACATCCCTGGAAGGGAATTGTCGGGCATCAGCCAAACGCCAATCGCTGGAAGATTCTCAGCGGCGATCACCAACCCGCCAGCGACGGGTGCATCAGGAATTTCGTATCCCGCAGCACGCAGCACTGCTCGAAGTGACTGCCAGCGAGCCGTTAGATTTAGATCGGCATCAACAACCAATCCAATGGCTCTTATATTGCTCCCTTTTATCTGAACCGGAACTGTTTGGAGCAAATTGTCAATTCCACCTTGCTCTTTTATCTCAAAGACTTGGGGGAATTGGTGGTACTTTAACAATCCAGAAATGACGTGCAGATCGTCGTTGCCTTCAACGAGTAGTACAGCGTCCTTTCCCATTAGCGAACTTCTATATTTTCACGCTTGGCGATCTCGATCTCGTGCGGTTCAAACGACACAACTCTTACCATGTCTCGAGCGCCTTCGAGGCGAAACAGCCTGCCTTGACCTTGTTGCGCCTCCAGCGCTGCAACTTGGAATCCCTCAACGCAGTCCCAACTGTGAGTCGTTGCGAAAACTTGGGTATCCCACTGTGCAGCCTGACGGAAAATGAGATGCCATAGTTCAGCTTGCACTGAATAATGTATTCCATTTTCAACTTCATCTATTAATAGAACTCCACCCCGCGTACGAATTAACGCGAGAAAGACACTAAGCAGATGGTTTACTCCCTCTCCCAAGCTTTTAAATGGGACTGGATCAGAAAAATAAGCCAGCTTGGCCATTAATATCCGTTCGCCACGAGAGGATGGGCCTTGAACCAAGACAAGTTTCTCGATGTCAGGGAACAATGTCCGCAGCGCGCTGAGGACTTCTTCTTCATCCTCGGTAAGCGCAATTGTATCCCAAATTCGCCCAATCTCTTCAGAGCTCATACCTGTAGAGGCCAAGTAAACTACAGGAACTTCTCTCGTTCTCTCGGCAGAGCGGGCTGCAGCTAACGAGCTAGATCGCTCGAATCGTTCTAGCGGAAGTAGAAGTTCAAAAGAACCAAATCGAATCCTGAATCCTGCGACGACGTCAGGCGCGCTCTCAAAATCATTGCCACGCAAGGCTCTATAGCGAATGGGGGTGTCGGGCTGCTCGATCAGCTCCTGAAGCCAAACAAAATCGATTGCTAGTTCGCTATCATGATCGTTGATTGGTCCAATGGTAAAATATGGCGTACGGGTGATTAAATCAGGACGTCCATAAAATAGGGCTTCAAGAGCTAGCGGGCCGTCCTTTACATAGCCACGGCGTTTACGAAATGAATATTCTTGCCTAGAGTTGAGGAATTCTAGGATTTTGAATCGGCTACCACGCGAAAAATACAATTCTAGAGCTTCTAATACGGAAGTTTTGCCAATATTGTTCTTTCCGACTATTAGATTAACGTCGGCCAAATTTGGGATTGAAAGTTCGTCAAAGGCACGAAAGCCTCTAATTTCAACGCTTTCGAGTCGGTGCGGATTACTCATTCCAGATTGTCAGCCTCATTACTCTGGCCCAAGCAATTTGACGTCAAAGCCCAGCGATAGCAATGAAAAGCTCCGGTCGGTTGGGCTTTCTCCAACGACGCAATGAACGACTGCGCGGGGCTGCTTGTAGCACTCCCGCCCTCACTCCTCCATCATCGTCTCCACGAACGTCGCCGGGTCCAGGCAGAACTCGCGGATCAGGCGGAAATGCTGGGTCTGCTCGATCGTCACCGGGTCGAGCCCGTATTTGGTCAGGCCGAGCAGGCGGGCGCCGGGATAGGCCATCAGGATCGGGGCGTGCGTCGCCATGATCACCTGGCACTGGCCGAGCCGGTCCATGCGGCGGAGCAGCTTGAGGAACTCGATCTGGCGGGCCGGCGAGAGCGCCGATTCCGGCTCGTCGAAGATGAAGATGCCGCGGCGCTGGCAGCGCTCCTCGAAGAAACGCAGAAAACCCTCGCCATGCGAATGGGAGAGGAAATCGGGGCCGTCCGCGCCGCCGACGGCGTCGAGATAGCGCGCCACCGAGAAGAAGCTCTCGGCCCGGAAGAACCAGCCATCGGTGACTTTCGGCAGCCAGCTCGCCTTGAGCGCGCTGGAGAGCCGGCCGCCCATGGCTTCGCGCGCCAGCGAATGGTCGACCGGGCGATAGCCCTTGCCGCCGCCGGCCTCGTCATAGCCGGCGAGGACGGCGATGCCTTCGAGCAGCGTCGATTTCCCGGTGCCGTTCTCGCCGACGATGATGGTGATCGGCTTGTCGAAGGACAGCTCGAACGCCTCGCGCAGGAAGGGCAGGCACCAGGGATAGGCGTCGGCGTCCGGCACGGCGTCGCGGTCGAGCCAGATGCGCCGGAGAAAAGGCGCGGGCAGGCGGGTCTGGGGGCGTCGCATGGGGACTCGCGGGCGGGGTGGGGCAGTCAGTGGGTACCATGTTTGACGAAACCGCGAGTCATCCCGGACAAGCGGCGAAGCCGCGCCGATCCGGGATCCATGCCTGAACCTCTATCGGGACTGTTCCGGAATGGGTCCCGGGTCTGCGCTGCGCTCCGCCCGGGCCGACCCGCGCTGAAATAGTGAAGGCCACGAAACGATCGACCATGCGTGATGCCCCGCCGGCTCGGCGCCGCGAGGGTTCGATTGGTCGCCATCCGAGGGAGGGCGCGGGGTCGGGCGGCGTCGCAGTCGACGGCTGCGTGCCGAATGTCGATGTCGATGTGTCGAAGCAGCGCCACTGGCCACTGCCCAACCCCGCGCCGCGGTTCTCTTGCGAGCTCTCGCCGTGTGTTGCGTCCGGCTGGACCGGGGTGCCTACCCCGAACGACGAAACCCCTCCGTGGTGGAACGAGCCGGCCGGCCGCAAAGGTGGATCACACCTTTACAGGGTCGGACTCCTTCGGGCTCGCAAGGCCCTGTCGCCACGAAACACCGCTCTCCCGCCCGGCCTCATGATGCCTCGCGAAGCCCCCTCGGTTCGGGGCGGGACGGGGAAGAGCATAAACCGGGTTTCGGGAGCGGGGATTGATTGGGGATTTGTCCCCGCTGCTGTTCCAGCGCCTCAGGCCGCCGAGCCGATGATGAGGCGATGATAATGCTCGGCATATTGGTAATTGCGCTCGGCCTCGATCCGGTCGCCGGCGAGGGCCTTGGCCTTTGCCAAGGCGAGATAGCGTTCGTAATTGGCCTGCGCGGACGGGCCTCGCCTTGGCTGCGCGGCGTTGGTCCGGGAGACAGAATTGCCGTAGGCGGTGGATCCGGGTTGGCGCATGGGCATGACCGGCCTCCTCATCCCAGCATTTTCCTGACGATGCGCCGCAGTTCCTGGCGGCTGAGGCCGCAGGGCTCCGGCTTCCAATCAGGGGCAGATTTCGGCGGAAGCGTCGTGGCGATCGCATCGGCGACGCGCCTGGTCTCGGGTGACTTCAGTTCGGTTGATACTCGCATTGATATCCGTTCGCCGCTCGGCCGAGGCCGGGCGGTCTTGCGTGTGGAATCGCCGGGCACGCTTGCGTGCAGCGATGGTGCTGCCAAAGGCAGCGATCGGTTTTCGACGATAGAAGGGAGGCGCGCCGCAGGGTCCAATCAGAGGAGCCAGTCGGTCAATCGTCGCCTCTACGTTCTCTCTATAGAGGCAATGTGACCAAAACAAGTTGGTCAGCGGCGCTTTTATTTTTGGTGACTGTCGCGGGCTTACGGAAAATAGTTCGCCGGAAGAGTTGCCGTTTGGTGGCGACAGGCTCCGTTGAGGTTCTTTTCGATCGCCGTCATCGCCGCGTCCACCGACAGGAACGGCCCCTTGCGGATGTCGCACAGGCGCGCGGCCTGCTCCTGCGAGAGGGTGATCCAGCAGCTGCCGTGCGGATCGCGAATGATCGAGCAGATCGGGCGCTCGAGCAGGTCGGAAACACCCCAGTTGCCGGAGAGATCGGGCCGCACGGTCGTATCCATGGCTTCCTCCGGGTCTACTCCGATATGGCTATGGAAGCGGCGGATTGTAAGCCCAGGAGGAGCGTGCGCCGCGGGCACCATGTCCAGCCCGCCTCTTGCTGCGGAGCCGCATTGGATTTCGCAGTTGCAGCAAACTCGAAATCTTGCTCACCTGCGCCCGCTCATCAGACGATCGAAAAACGGAGAGCGGCGTGGCGGATACGGAGGAGTTGTCGCCATCGGCGCTGGCGAGCGAATTGTCCTCGGCGATCGTGCAGGCGCGCTCGGATGCGCGCGAGGACCCGTTCGGCAATCCGGTCTTACGCGTCACGCTCTGGCTGACCCGCAAGATGGATCGCGGCGAGGTGACGCTTCAGGAGACGGCGGCGCTGATCCGCCAGCTCGGCCGCGCGGCGCTCGCCGACCGGGCGGCGCGGGTCGCCTCCTATGTCGGGCTGGAACGTGACGAGAGCGAAGCCTATGGGGCGCTGGCCCGGCGCGTCGCCGCCGAGGCGAGCGCTTCGGCCCAGCCTTTCGAGGCCTATGCGGCGGCGCTGGCGCGGGTACGCTTTGCCGCCGTCTTTACCGCGCATCCGACCTTCGGCATGAGCCGGGCGGTGGCGCATGCTCTGGCCGAGCTCGCCGCGAACGAGGGCGAGGCGGCGGCGCTCAAGGCCACCGATCTCTCCTTCCGGCCGGATGCGGCGATCACCCTGCAGGACGAGTTCGAGCAGGCGCGCTTTTCGGTACGTAACGCCCGCGACGCGATCGACCGGCTGAACGCGGCCTTTCTCGCCGAGGCGCGGGAACGCTGGCCGCAGCGCTGGCGCGAGTTGAAGCCGCGCGCCCTGCAGCTCGCCTCCTGGGTCGGTTGCGACACCGATGGACGCACCGATATCGGCTGGTGGGATACGCTGCGCTACCGGCTGGAATCGAAGCGCGGCCAGTTCTTTCGCCTGCTGGAGAAGCTGCCGGAGGCGCCGGCGACCGCCGAGGTGAGGGCGCTGGTCGAGGATGCGCTCGCCGCGGTGGAGCGGCAGCTGGCGCTCTGCCCGCCCCTGAACAGCAAGCCGGAGATCGCGGCCCTGCAGGCCTTCTCGCTGGCGCTGGTGGGCGAGCGCGAGGCGGCGCTGCCGGAGGCCTCGAAGCTGGTGGCGGCACTCGACAAGGCGATCGTGCTGGCCGAGGACGAGGCGACGGCGGAAGCCCTGATCCTGGCGCGGGCCGGCGTCATCGCCCATGGCGTCTCGATCGCGCTGCCGCATTTCCGGCTCAACGCCTCGCAGCTGCACAATGCGATGCGCGGGGTGATCTCGCTCGACGAGGAGCCGGCCCAGCCGGCACAGCGGCGCGCCTTCCTCGCAGCCGTCAACCAGGCGCTCGCCAAAGGGAAGCCGACGCCGGTCGATTTCGGCGCGCTCGCGGTCGAGCGCGCCTCGGCGGCGCGAATGATGATGATGGTCGCGCAGATCGTGAAGCATATCGACGGCTCGCGGCCGGTGCGCTTCCTGATCGCCGAGACCGAGACGGGCTATACGCTGCTCTGCGCGCTCTATCTCGCCAGGCGTTTCGGCATCGCCGACCTCGTCGAGATCTCGCCGCTCTTCGAGACGTCCGATGCGCTGGAGCAAGGGCCCCGCATCATCGACGAGGCGCTGCGCAGCCCGCACTGGCGCGACTATCTCAAGCGTCATGGCCGGCTCTGCGTCCAGTTCGGCTATTCCGATTCCGGCCGCTATATCGGCCAGGTCGCGGCGACCTTCTGGGTCGAGCGGCTGAGGAGCCGTATCCTCGAATTGCTGCAGCGCTATGGGCTCACCGACATCGAGCTCGTCATCTTCGACACGCATGGCGAGTCGGCCGGGCGCGGCGCCCATCCCGACAGCCTCAGCGACCGGCTCGCCTATCTCGATCCGGAATGGCCGCGACGCGCCTTCGCCAAGGCCGGCGTCAAGGTCACGCGCGAGACCAGCTTCCAGGGCAGCGACGGCTATCTGCTCTTCGGCACCAAGGGGCTTGCGGGAGCGACCGTGGCACGCATCGCCGAAGCCGCCTTCGCGGACGCGGCTGCCGGCGCAGACGATCCGATCTATGCCGAGCCGGACTTTGCCACCGAGTTCTTCCAGACCGTGCGCGAGGAGATGACCCATCTCGTCGACGATCCCGGCTATGCGGCGCTGATCGGCACCTTCGGCCCCTCGCTGCTCGACAAGACCGGCTCGCGCCCGGCGGCGCGGCAGAGCGATGCCGGCGGGCCGGCCGTCATCCGCCATCCGCGCGAGCTGCGCGCCATCCCCAACAACGCCATTCTGCAGCAGCTCGGCTGGCTGGCGAACAGCGTGCACGGCATCGGCCAGGCGGCGGCGCGGGCGCCGGAGCTGTTCGCCACGATGCGCGATGGTTCGGAGCGCTTCGGCCGCGCCTATCGGCTCGCGGCACATGCCATGGCGAACAGCGATCTCGACGTGCTGCGGGCCTATCTCGACACGCTCGATGCCGGCTCTTGGTTCGACCGTGCCAGGCGCACCGAAAAGGAGGGGCGGCGCGACGAACTGCTGGCGGTCGCCGAGGCGCTGGCGCAGCTCGACCTTGCACCTTCGCTGCGGCGCCTGTTCTGGCGCTTCGCCTCCGACCGCCTGAAGCTGAAGGAGGCGGCGGGCGAGCCGCCGGCGATGCCGGTCCGGCTGGTGGCGCTGCATACGCTGCGGCTTGCACTGCTGCACCGGATCTGGCTGTCGGCGACGCATATCCCGGACTTCCGGCCGCATGCGGGCGTGACGCGCGAGCTGCTGCTCGAACGCATCCTGCGGCTCGACATGAACGGGGCGCTGACATTGCTCGGCGAGATCTTTCCGCTCAACCCCGACCCGGCGCTCGGGCTCGACTTCGGCGAGCCGCCGGGGCCGCGCGAGGGCGGCGCCTATGCCGCCCTGCATCGCGACATGGTCGAGCCGATGCGCGAGTGCTTTGCGCTTCTGCGCGAGATCTCCGGGGCGATCCAGCACGAGATCGGGGCGTTTGGTTGAATTTGGGCGCCGTCATGCTCGCCCTTGTGGCGAGCACCCACGTCTTGAACACCACTCTCAATGAATGAAGACGTGATGGTCGGGACGAGCCCGACCATCACGGGGGAGGCGCCGGAGCGCTTACGCTGCCTTGTCGAGCGCGACCACGACGTCGGTGTATTCCGGCTCGTGCGGGGAGAGGTTCCTGCGGGTCTCGTCACCCCACCGCGCGAGCTTGACCACGCGGCCCACCGCCTCGGCGACTCCATCCGTCTTCACCGGCTCAATAATGGTCAGGCCGCTGGCGTCGAGAAAGAAGGTATGGTCACCGAACAGCTCGCTGAGCTGGACCTTGGCGGGGTGGTTATCGGGAATGGCCTGGGCTTCGAGCTGGTTCAGGGCACTGTCGATGTGTGCTTCGGTCAGCTTCATGATCGGTCCTTTCGAGATGGCGCTGCCGCGGGATTGGGCAGGAGCGCCGGACTGCCCGTGGAAGCGCTCAGGCCTGTCGGCCGGCACTCCTCAAGTCGTCTGGGTTCTCAGATGCTCTCTTCGGCGATCAAGGTCAGATCGCCGTCCTCGTCGAGCGCGACTGCGATGATCGCGGCCGAGCTCGTGCCACTGGCCTGCAGGGCTCTGGTGGCGGCGGGGATGGTCTCGATCGATCGCCGGAGCTGCTGCAGATCGTCGGGACTGGTCTGCGCGACCGTGCTGTCGACCTGCACGCGCAATTGCGGCGGCAGCGAGCGACGCTCGATCACGATGGCGTTGCGGATCGCGGAGGGATCCCGCAGGCCCGAATTGTCAGGGACAGGGAGCGACGGCGACCGGGCCTGCGCCGCGGCAGGGACGGCGAGCAGCGCGAACGACAAACCTAAGGCTCTGGCGAGCTGACGCATCATCGGCTCCTTTCCATTGCTGGAGGGAGGGGCGAACGCCCGATGCGAAACGAGGCTAGTTGCGAAATCCGGTCAGCCTCTGACGCTGGTCTGACCGTTCGAAGGTATCAATGCGACCGGAATGGGATGGCCCAGGCGCCGGCTGGTCTCGTCATAAAGCTTTTGCTTTGGACGCAATTCCGGACGCAGAACCGCTATGCACTTCTGCTGGAATTGCTTTAGCGCGTGCGCTCCGACAATTCGGCCGAGGTCGTGGCGTTACGATCCGAGATCGACTGGACCGGCTCCCAGACCGTATAGTTGTCCCGTGGTGTCGAGACCAGGTATTTGAGCTGGCTCTTGGCCTTGGCCGAGAGCAGCCTGCTGGTCTGGAAGCTGGCGAAGTTGGCATAGTCGCGAACGCCGCCGTCGAACACCACGACGCGATCCTTCAGGACGATGATGTCACCCTTCTTCAGGGTCTCGTCCTTGAGGTACCAGAACGGGTCGCTGGCGTATTCCATCGGCTTGACGAGCTTCGGCTTCGGCCCTTCCTTGCCGGCGTCTAGCGTGGTCGCGGCCTTATTGCGCTTCGGCCGCACCGTCATGTGCAACGGATTGTCGGGGAGGGGCGCGTAGGTCGGGCGCTGCGGGACGCCGAACAGCGTCTCCCAGAAGCCCGCCGCACTCGCGGGCGCGGCGGCAAAGGCAGCCGCTGCAAGCGCCCCAGCCGCGATGATCTGTTTCGAAACGGTTGGCACGGCTGCAATCCCCAGCTCCGCAACCGGAGATAGCGACGAGTCTTCCCGATCTCAATGACGATGGCGCGACGTGATGAACGGGTTCTTCGTCAAATTTCGGTGATTGCGCCGCCACATTTTCAGGATCGTTGAGATGTGGCGGGTTTCGGGGCGTTTGTCGCTGCGATGCAGCATCGCCATCGCTTCCGGCGCATTGCAACCATGCACTGGATCGCTACGTTCCGCTGTGGAGAGAGACGAACCTGGAGCGCAAGGCGAGATGGCTGCGATCGACCTGCCGGCACGGCCCTTCGATGTCGAAGGCGCGCGCTTGAGCCTGTTCCAGGCACTGCTGGCGACGATCGCGCGACATGGCAGGAACCGTATCGCGCTGGAGGATCCCGAGCGCAAGCCGCTCAGCTACGGCAACCTCGTGTTGGGAGCGCTGGTGCTCGGGCGCAAGCTCGCGGCGGTGACCAAGCCCGGCGAAAAGGTCGGACTGATGCTGCCCAATGTGCAGGGCATGGCGGTGACGCTGTTCGGCCTCAGCGCCTATGGCCGGGTGCCGGCCCTGCTCAACTTCACCGCCGGCCTGAAGAACCTCACGGCCGCCTGCGAGATCGGCCCGATCTCGACCATCGTCACCTCGCGGCGCTTCATCGACCAGGCCAAGCTCGACGACATCGTCGATGCGCTCGGGCGGGGCAGGCGCGTTATCTATCTCGAGGATGTCCGCAAAGAACTGACCAGCCTAGACAAGGCGATCGGCGCGCTGGCCTCGCTCGCGCCGGGGCTAGCCCTGCGCAGCCACGTCGCCAAGCCCGACGATCCGGCCGTCGTGCTTTTCACCTCAGGTACCGAGGGCAAGCCCAAGGGGGTGGTGCTGAGCCATGCCAACCTCGTCTCGAACGCGCGCCAGGTCTTCGAGCATGCCGAAGGCGTCATCTCCGAGCGCGACATCTTCATGAACCCGCTGCCGGCCTTTCATTCCTTCGGGCTCACCGCCGGCATGCTGGTGCCGCTGCTGCACGGGATGAAGGTCGTCCTCTATCCTAGCCCGCTGCATTACAAGCAGGTGCCGAAGCTGATCGCCGAGACCGGCGCCACCTTCCTCCTCGCCACCGACACCTTTCTTCAGGGCTATGCCCGCGCTGCCGATGAACGCGACCTCACGAGCGTGCGCTATGTCGTCGCCGGGGCCGAGCGGGTGAAGCCGGAGACGCGCCGGATGTGGCAGCCCTACGGCACCACGATCCTCGAAGGCTATGGCTGCACGGAATGCTCGCCGGTGCTGGCCTGCAATACCCCGCAGGCGATGCGCGAGGGCACGGTCGGGCGGCTCCTGCCCGGGATAGCCGGCAAGCTCGAGCCGGTCGAGGGCATCTCGGAGGGCGGGCGGCTCTGCGTCCGGGGCCCCAACGTGATGCTCGGCTATCTGAACGCCGACAATCCCGGAGCGATCGTGCCGCCCGAGGGCGGCTGGCACGACACCGGCGACATCGTTGCGATCGATGACGGCTTCGTCGCGATCAAGGGGCGGGCCAAGCGCTTTGCCAAGCTCGGCGGCGAGATGGTCTCGCTGGCGGCGGTCGAATCGATGATCGCGGGGCTCTGGCCCGGTCACAATCACGTGGTCGTGGCGCTGCCGGATGTGCGCAAGGGCGAGCAGCTCGTGCTCGTCACCGAGAAGCCCGATGCCGAGAAGAAGGCGCTGCAGGACGAGGCCAAGCGCCAGGGTTTTCCGGAATTGTGGCTGCCGAAGGCGATCCTGGTCACGCGCGCGATTCCGGTGCTCGGCAACGGCAAGATCGATTATGGTGGCACGCGCGAGCTCGCCATCACGATGAGGCCGCTGCTGTGACGCCACAATCGCATGATCTGGGAAGGCGCATGATCACGCTCTTTCCCTTGGTTGTCGCCCGGGCGGCGGTTTTCGCCGTTGCCGGCTTTGCCCTGACGCCCGCCGATCTCGCCGCGCAGGTAGCCGGCCAGACCTATGTCCGCCGCGACGAATGCATCGAGGCCGGCAAGCTTTCGGCCGAGCAATGCGAGAATGCCTATCGCAATGCCCGCGCCGAATTCGAGCAGAAGGCGCCGCGCTACGCCTCGCGCAGCGCCTGCGAGCGCGCGCACAAGCGCTGCGGCGCGCAAGTCTCGACCACCGGAGGCTGGGACGCGCTGGCGCGTGGCGGCGGCGGACAGAGTTACGTGCCGCGCTTCGTCGGCATCCGCGTCACCGGCGAGGGAGCCTCCGGCAGGACTCTGCCGATCATCGAGGGCTCGGCCAAGGTGACGTTCGCGGCCCGCCAGGTCGCGGCGCTCGACGACAAGGTCGCCGGCCGCCGGGCGGTGATGGGCGGTGGCAGTGGCGGCGGTCAGCACAGCCAGCAGGCGAGCGGCCCCTATATCCGCCGTGGCGACCGCGACGACACGGTGCGCGTGCCGATGCAGGAGAAGAAGATCGGCTCCGACGTCGCGCCAGGGCTCTATGTCGATCCCGACGGGGTCGAATGGTACAAGCCGGCGCATCGGCGCTGAGTACAGCTGCGCAACCGGCGCTTGTCGCCGGGCTTTCGCACCGCTAACCAGTTCCGTCGCGCGGACGTGGCGAAACTGGTAGACGCAAGGCACTTAAAATGCCTCGCCGGAAACGGCATGCGGGTTCGATCCCCGCCGTCCGCACCATGGCTTAAATGATGAGTCGTTCGGTCGTTCGTTCAGCTGTCGGCCGATAGCGATCTGTGCTCGCAGCCGCGAGCGGATGTCAGCCAGCGGGATGCAGCGGTGGCTTCCTTGATCGCAGGACGATCACCCACAGCTGGAGGACGATCAAGTCTCGGGTCAAAACGATCAGCGCCATTCCTTCTTTGCGTCACTCCGCAACTTCTTAAAGCTGGGGCAGCTGGAGAGAATTTCGAATGCGCCCTTTGCGATATCCTCTCCAGCGCGTGTATCGCTCGAATAGTGCAAGCCAGCGATTTCTCGATTTTTGCCGACCCTGTTGGCGAGCGCGGTCAGGAATCCTTCGATATCTTTCCGGACCGATGCTGCCGTGAGGGACAATATATGAGACATCAGTGAATGGCCGCTCGGATACGAAGCGTGCCCGGGTACAGCAATCATCGGCATGAGCGCCGGACATAATTGATGCGGGCGCGGGCGATTGAATTTGAATTTGTAGAAAAACATCACCATCTCGCCAACGCGAGCCGCGGCTTTTATCATTTCATATGTCGCAGGATGAGACGTGCGATTCATCATCAATAAACCTAGCCAGTATTTCGGAAAATCAGCACTCTGTGCGACAATTTCATCTCTGGCTTTAGTTCGTTCGTCCATCAATGCTAATAGGTAGTCGATCTCCCTGCGCGTCTCCTCCGATTTGGTCGCTGGTGGTGGCGAAACAGAGATTTGGTGTTCCCAGCCAGACGTCGCGAATTCCGGCAAGATTGCCAGGCCGACATAATCTGGATCCCAATAGTGCCTCGGGAACTCCGTAATATCTGTGAGGAGGTCACGCGGGCCGTCTCGCAAGCCGGGCTGATCCGGGTGAGTGGGGAACTCCGGCAAGTCCAGCGGATCAAAGAAGCAGTTTCCCATAATCTAGCCCCCTTTTTTGCAGTATCGGATGCTGACCTTGGCCTCCGACTCGTCTTGATCACTCGGGAAGCCCGGCGTCGATCAGGCGCCTCAAGAAGGTTGTTCGGACCTCGTCGTCCCACCAGGGGCACTGAGGTGCGTAGACGGAGACGCGGAAGGATGGCTGCTCGGCAAGAAGGGCGCGAGCAGCGTCCTTCGCCTCGTCCAGCCTGCCGAGCGCAACGAGGCTGGCTATCAGGACCCGCAGCCCCGCGCGAAAATGGGGATTCTGCCCCACGGCCTTGCGGTCGCAATCCACGGCCGCCTCGTAAGATTCACCGGCGTAGTGGGCAAGGCCGAGGAAGGACAGATAGTAGAATGCGTGCCGGTCCGCCGGTGACAGCGCGATCCCGCGCTCGGCGCGTTCGACCGCCTCTTTAGCGTCTCCCATATAGGCATATGTGCCGCTGCTGAGGGCCCACGCCCAGGCGTGACTTGGCGAACAATTGATCGCGCGCTCAAAATAGGATGTCGCGGCTGCGTATTCGTGGAACAGGTATGACTTGACGTGTCCGCAGATCGCGAGCGCCAGCGAATTGGAGGCATCCCGATCAACCGCAGCGGAGGCCAGCTTCCAAGCCTGGTAAGAATCCGATGTTGGGTCGGCTGACCAGCCCTGGCCAATATTGAAAATATGCCAGAGGGAAGCATAAGCATAAGCTGGGGGATACCGACTGTCAGTCTCGATGGCGCTATCGAGAAATTTTCGTGCGCGAATGAACTGTTCGCTGTCCATTCTGTAGAGCAGGTCGATACCCTGAAGAAGCAAATCATAGGCGTCCATGTTCTCTGGACGCTTCATCACAGCCCGTGCAAGTTCGGCTTCGCGGACGTGGGGGGCGATAGTGCCGACAACTTTGGTCGCGATACTGTCCTGCATATCGAATATGGACGACAAGGTGCCGTCCATATGATCGGACCAGAGAACGCTGCCGCTCCTCACATCAGTCAGGGAGCAGGTTACGCGAATTTCATCGCCAGATCGTCCAATCACTCCGGTGAGAACGTAGTTCGCTCCCAAACGTTTCCCTAGAATAGCGGGAGCTTCTCTGACGTTATAATCGATAGTCGATCCCCGGTTGATCGTCATGATATCACGCAAGCTACTTAACGCGCCAATGATGCCATCCATCAGTCCTTGCGAAAAATAATCGTCACCACCACTGCCATCAAAGGCGGAAAACGGAAAGACAGCGATCGTAGGAAGGCGGGTTTTTTTCCGATATGGCTTGGCAATTGAGCGGTTTGGGTCCGTCCGTGGCGCATTTATGAGGAACGCGTGCGTCGGGCTATGAAAATTCTTCAATCTAATCCGGCCGCAATCCCTGGAAGGTATATTGAGTTGGCCATTGATCTGAGAAAATAGATCGCTCGAAACTAATATGGCGCCGGGCGTGGCCATCTGCTGAAGGCGTGAGGCCGTATTAACAGCGATTCCGAAAATATCGTTGTCCTCGATAATCACGCTATCGATCGTCGCTCCGATTCTGAATTGGATCCGACGCTCAGGATCGCGTTTCATTTGAGATTGGCGTGTAAATTCTTGTATTCGCAGGGCGCAATTGACCGACGAAACTGCGTCGCCGAAGCAAGCAAGGAAGCCGTCCCCAGTGAATTTGACAATTCTACCTTCGTGATTTTCGACAACGGGAGTCACCACGGCGGCCAAGAGCCACATCAGCTGTTTGTGGGTCTCCTCCTCCGCCGTGTCCATCATTCGGCTATAGTCGGCGACGTCAGCGCAGAGGACTGCGAGGACACTACGATCCAAGGTTTGCGCCATCGACAACATGCACAGTCCGCCTACGTCTAATGGCAGGAGGGCAAATCAGGCCAGAGGCAAGGCTGTCGGCGTAGCCGGCACGGGCTACTGCCGGCATCATGTCGTCTCTTCGTCTTCTTGGAAAGGGGTCGACGTGTGCGGCACCTCACAGACGAGATGCCCTGCGAGCCGCCATAACGCTGCAACACCGCCTCGCGAGGCGGCGGGCGAGGCAGTGGGAGCGGCACCATGTACGCGGTTGGAAGCGACCTTCTTCACGACATCGAAGACCTGGCCGACATGCTGCGGCCTCGCACCAAGTCGGTCCTCGACCGACTGGTGGGTCGCAGGGCCGTCGGGCAAATCATCGGCGAACAGTTCATCTATGAGGTCCATGGTCCATTCGTCCGACCTCATCGAAAACCTGCCCCGCGTCCCCTGACGGCCAGGCTGATCGAGGCCCTGTCGGGACGGTTCCGCCGGATCTGCGACAGGGTGCAGATGCGCCACGCGGCAAACGCGTTGCCGCGTCTCGACGACAGGACGCTGAGGGATATCGGCATCAGCCGTTCGGAGATCGCGTTCGCCGTCGGGCGCATCGATCCGCGGCCGTGACCGCTCACTGCCCGGCGCGGAGCACAAGGCAGTGTCCGTCATCGGCTGGTGCGGCCTCTACCTCCGCCGATGGTCGACCTTCGGCAGGGACCAGGCCAGCAACCGCTCGCCGGCTGGAAGACGCAGGCGGTAGACCGATCCGGCCCGGCATCAGCGCGATCGCGTGGATCAGGCTCGCGGCCGGCACAGGTCCGCCCTGACGTCGATGCGGGAATGGGCGGCGACAGGGAGGGCTGCCACCGCAATCCTTCGGTCACTTCACCTCGCCGGCGATCTCGGCAAGCGCCGGAGCCTTCTTGATCAGCCCGCGATCCACGAGGAAGGCGCCGAAGCGCTCATAGCGACCCTGGTCGAGCGCGCGCGGGCGCTTGGCGAAGCGCGGCAGCGTATCGGTCCAGGCCTGGCGGTTGAGGGCGTCGTCGAGATTGGGGTGGGCGGCGATGAAGAGCTTCCAGGCCTCCTGCGGGTGGTTGGTGAGATAGAGCGCTGCCTTCTCGATCGCATCGAGAAAGCGCGGCAGGCGGCTGTCACCGACGGCGTCGCGGCGGGTGATCAGGATCAATTCGTCATAGGCGGGAACGCCGTGCTCCTCCGGATAGAAGGCGGTGCCGGGATGGCCTTCGAGCTTCATCTGGGTCAGCTCGAAATTGCGGTAGCCGCCGAGGGTGGCGTCGACCTTGCCGCCGATCAGCGCGGCCGAGAGGGCGAAGTTGACGTTGACCAGCTTGACGTCGTCGAGCTTGAGGCCGGCCTTGGCCAGCATCTGGCCGAGCAAAGTGGTCTCGGTGCCCGAGACGGCATAGCCGACCGTCTTGCCCTTGAGGTCGGCGAGGCTCTTGATCGGCCCGTCGGCCTTGACGATGACGCTGTTGAGCGGCGTCTCGACCAAGGTGCCGACGCGGACGATCGGGATGCCGGCGGCATGGTCGAGATAGAGATTGGGCTGGTAGTGGATGCCGATATCGGCCTGGCCGGCGGCGACGAGGCGCGGCACGGCCGAGGGGTCGGATGGCGGCACCATGGTGACCTCGAGCCCAGCTTCCTTGAACAGGCCGAGCTTGTCGGCGACGACCAGCGGCGCATGATCCGGATTGACGAACCATTCGAGCATCACGGTCAGCTTGTCGGCGGCGCGGGCCGGGCTGGCGAGGCCGGCGGCCAGAGCAAGGCCGGTGGCGAGGAGGGCGCGTCTGGTCACGGCGCGGAGGGTCATCGGGCGAAATCCTTCTGCGTGATCGATTTGAAGCGGAGTGACGTCACGGCTCGCTCGCCCAGGGAATGAGGCGCGGGCCGAGCGCATCGACGAGATGGCGCAGGACGAGGCTGAGCACGGCGAGCACGGTCATCGCGGCGAAGACCGTGTCGGTCTGCATGCGGGCATTGGCCTGGACCATGACGAAGCCGAGCCCGGCCGAGGAGCCGACCCATTCGCCGATCACCGCGCCGAGCGGCGCCAGCGGGGCCGCGACCCTGAGGCCGGTGAGGAGCGCAGGCATGGCGAGTGGCAGGCGGACATAGCGCAGCGTCTGCCAATGCGTCGCCGTGGTCAGCGCAGTCGCGTCGATCAGTTCCGGGTCGGTCCGGCGCAGGCCGTCGGTGAAGGCGGAGGCTACGGGAAAGAAGATGATGATCGTCGCCATGATCACCTTCGAGCCCATGCCGAAGCCGAACCAGACGACCAGAAGCGGCGCGATCACGAAGACCGGGAAGGATTGCAGCACGAGCAGGATCGGCCAGATGAGGCGGCCGAAACGCGGCAGTGCGGCGATTGCGAGCGCCGTCAGCGCGCCGAACGCCGAGCCGAGCACGAAGCCGAGCGCCATCTCGGCGATGGTCGTCAGGCTGTTGTTGAAGAGGAAGCCGGGCTGGCGCTGGAAGGCCAGCGCCACGTCGAGCGGCGAAGGCAGGATGTAGCGCGGCGGCTGGAACAGAAAGATCGCGGCTTGCCAAGCGAATAGCAGGACGAGAATCGTGCGCAGGGCAGGGGCCAGCGCGGCCATCATCGGCTTCATGCCGGGAGTTGCGCTCTGCTCTGTCGCGTCCTGCGTTGTCAACGCTCGCCTTTCCGGTGGAAGGCGGGCACGGGGAAAAGCGCTTGCGAGGCTGCCCCGAGCGACTCCCTCCGCCAGCATGATCTGGTTCAGGTTCGAAGGGTGCTTCTCAGCTCGCCTCGCGGCGAACGCCCCCGTCTCTCGATTGTGCTTGTGGCAGAAAGGCTTGCGCCTGTCACGCCTGTGTCGAGTCGAAGGCCTGCCGCTCAGGCCTCGTCATAGGCGGAGTCGAAGAAGGCCTTCTCCAGCGCGACGGTGCGCAGGAAGAAGTCCCGGCTGGTCTCGGCTTCGCCCGGGCCGACGCGGTCGAGCTCGCTCCTCAGGAAGCCGACGAAATCGCGGAAATCGGGATTATCGTGCAGCGTGATCCATTCGGCATGGATGAAGCTCGCCGGCAGCGGCTGCGACGCTTGCTGGGCCCAGTCGAGATAGAGCCATTCGGCCACGGCCAGCACGGAGAGGGCGGCGGCATAGGAGCGTGTCGCGGCGGCTTCGCGCATGATCGCCTTGAAACCAGCGGTAGGCTTGCTATCGGGCGGGGCGATGCGATCCTGCTCGCTGACGCCGAGCGCGTCGAAGGAGCGCAGGAAATAGGTGTTCTCCTCGCCGCTGACCATGCCGATGAAGCGGCCGAAGCGGATGCGGGCCTCGAAGCTGTCGGCGCTGGCGAGCGCGGCGCCGAGCAGGGTCAGGAAGCTGTCGAGGAAGCGGTGATCCTGGATCAGATAGCGGGCCATGACCGCATCGGACACCGCCCCGTCCAGCAGCTCGCGGACGAAGCGGTGGCCGACGGATTGCGACCAGGCCGGCTGGCTGGCCTGGCGGAGAGTCTCGGTGAAACGGGTGGTCATGGTCGTGGCCTTCTGCTGGTCGGGCTCTCCCTATCAGCAGCAGCGCTACACCGAAACTGGCGGCCGAGCACCGGCTCCGGCCGCCTCTTCCAGAACGAAGGCTCAGCCTTGCGGCGGCTTCCAATCGCCGGTCGGGATGGTGTTGACCATCCAGGGCACGCCGAACTTGTCGACCAGCGAGCCGAAACCAGGCGACCAGAAGGTCTCGCTGAACGGCATCACCGTCTTGCCGCCTTCGGAGAGCTCGTCGAACCAGCGCTGGCCTTCAGCCTTGTCGTTGGTGTGCAAGGTGACGTCGAAGCCGTTCTTGGGCTTGTCGATGTTCTGGGCCCAGTCGACATCCATGTCGGCGCCCATCAGCGACTGGTCGCCGACATCGAGCCAGCAATGCATCAGCCAGTCCTTGTACTTGCCGTCAGCGTCCGGCATGCCCATGTCGGGCGGCGCATCGCCATAGGGCATAGCAGCCGTGATCTTGCCGCCGAGGACCTTGGCGTAGAATTCGAAGGCCTCGCGGCATTGGCCACGGAAGCTCAGGCTGGTCACGATTTTCATAGTCATTTCCTCTCAGATCTGGGGGCATGTTGGCGCAGAGAAGCGCTCATAGTCACAATGGGCCCAATTAAGTTGATATCAACGTAGTGTGTCTCGGCGATGTCAATTGCAGCGATGTCCTCCTCAGTCAGTGCTCTCTGGCATTCATCGCAGCGTGCCGCGCTTGCCTGTGTCAGCAGGCTAGGGGAGCGGCCGTAGCCGCTCCACCCGAAACCTGGACCGCCTATTTCAGCCGGCTGGCCACGATCTTCGCCAGCTCGCCCACGCGCGCCTTGGCCTGATCGTGCAACGCCTGGTCGCGCTCGCCGCCGGAGACGCGGACATCGACCGTGGTCAGCCCCTTGCGGATGTGGATGCGGTTCATGATGTCGAGCGCCGCTTCGTCGCCCAGCCCCGCGACCGGCGTCTTCGCGTCCGAAACCTTGATCGCACTCTGGAACCAGCGCTTCGACAGCTCCTCATTGGCGGCGACATTGCGGACGCTGACCTGGATCTGGTTGAGCTCGACCGTACGCTTGCCGTCCTTCTCTATCGTGCGCTTGGCGTCGAACTGGCAGCCGATCGGATTCGGCAGGGCCTCCTGCCGGTTCTCGCGGCTCTCATGGGTGATCTTGCCCATCAGCTTGCGCGGCTCGCCGACGCTCATCTCGGGGAATGCCGCCTTGACCTCGGCCGGCGTCAACAGGGCGCAGGCATCCGGCCATTGCTCGACCGGAGCGACGGAGGAGGGGCGCGTGTCGGCCGGCACCGTCACCGCGCTGTTGGCGGCAATCTGCTGGGGCGCATCGACCATGCCGGTGCCGGCCCGCCAGCGCGCCGCCGCCTGTTTCGCCAGGGCAAGCGCGTTCGGCGCGGTCTGCTCGGAATAGAGATCGAGCGAGATCGCGTAGATCAGGTCGTCCTTGCGGGCGCGGATCACGACGCCGGAGCTGTTGGTCTCCTGGAAGGCCTCGTCGCCGATGCCGGAGAGCGGTTCGAGCTTGAGCGTGAGCCTGGGATCGGCCGCGACCTTCTCGCGCGTTCCCTTGAGTGAGGCGAAGGCCTGCGCCGGCGTCTCTCGTCCTTTCGCGACGCCGTCCCAGCGGATCACCGTGAGCGAGGCGAAGCGGGCATGGTCGAGCTTCGAGGTCGGGCTCGGCAGCTTCACCGAGTACATGCAGCTCTCAGCATATTGCGGGCCGCGGTGGATCGGGCTCAGCGTCGGCCCCTTTGCGGTGATCGGGCGGCCGGGGAAAAGCGCCTCCAGATCGGCCTGCGGCAGCAGGCGGCAGGCATCGGGCGCCTGCCCGGCGCCGGCAGGCTCGGAGGCGGCCGGAGCGGCCGTCGTCGTCGCAGTCTGGGCGAGGGCAGGGGCGGCGAGCGCCAGCAGCAGCGGCGTCATGAGCGCGGAACGGGCGGGCATCGCATCGGGTCTCCAGGGACGGGCGCGCCGCATTGCTGGCGGCTGCGCCGTTCGGGAGAGGTCAAGCTAGGCGCGATGGTGGCGCGATCATGGCGCCGTGGCAGGCCGCGAGCGACAATGCTGACACGGATTGTCAGCCGAAACTCCGTCAATACAGACTGATTGGTATGTATGGGAGGAAGCGATGATGAAGCTTTATGGATTCGGTCCGACGCGGACCTTGCGGGCAATGTGGGGGCTGAAGGAACTCGGCGTGGCGTTCGACTATATCCATGTCGACCTGCTCGGCGGCGAAGCGCAGACGCCGGAGTTCCTCAAGATCAACCCGGCCGGCAAGCTGCCGGTGCTGGTCGATGGCGACAATGTCCTGCCGGAATCGGCAGCGATCATTCTCTATCTGGCCGAGAAATTCCCGGAGAAGCGTCTGCTGCCGGACGACATCGACGAGCGGGCGCAGGCCTATCGCTGGATCCTGTTCGCGATGACCGAGCTGGAGCAGCCGCTTTGGCGCATCGCCAAGCACAGCTTCCTCTATCCGGAAGACCAGCGGCTGCCGCAGGACATCGTGCTGGCCCGCGAGGAATTCCGGCTCATGGCGGCCGTGCTCGAAGCCCATATGGAAGGGCGCGAATTCATCGTCGGCGACCGGATGGGGGCGACCGACTGCGTCACCGCCTATCTGATGGACTGGGCGAACGAGGAGGGGCTGCTCGACGGCTTCCCGCGGCTGAGCGCCTATCTTCAGCGCATGTATGCCCGCCCGACGGCGCCGCAGCGGATCGCCGAGGCGTTCGCCAGCGTGCAGCCGGCGGCTTAGTGGCACATCAACGCGGATCGCCTACGGGTGGGGTGCCCGGTCTGTGCGCCGGGCGATGGCGGGCGCGGTGACGCGCTTTGGCCAGACGCGTTCGGACAGCGCTGCCATGGCAAGCCCGCTCAGGCCGCCCATGATCTTGACCAGCGCGTCCAGCGCACGCGCGTGCCGGCTCGCCTCGAAATGCTGGGCGAGCTCCAGCCCGCCGGCGCCGGCGACGATGCACAGGAGAATCACGCCCTTGCGCGTCGGATAGGCGACAGCGAGAGCCGCGGCGGCGACGAGATAGGCAGCGAAGCGTTCGATCTGCGGCCCGAGATGCGCGATGTGCGGGCGGGCGCCGATCGGGGACAGGGTCGCGACGATCACCAGGGCGACCACCCCCCAGCCGATCAGGGCGGCCCAGCGGCGCATGGATAGCTCGAGCCCGAAGAGCCGCAGCACTGCCGTTTGCCTCCCCCGCTGCACCATTTCCGTCCCCGGAAAGCAAAAAGGGCCTAAGCGGTCAGCGCTCAAGCCCTCGAAAATGCTGGCTCCCGGAGCAGGATTCGAACCTGCGACCAATCGATTAACAGTCGATTGCTCTACCGCTGAGCTATCCGGGATCGGTGGGGGGCGTATAGCGACGCTCCCGGCCGGGTGCAACCCCTTTGCTGGCATTGGGCCGGAGAAAATCGTGGGCAGCCGATCTGCCCCATGGTCAATTCACAATGCCGGCAGAGTTTCGGTTGCGGCGCGCTTCGGCATGTGGTTATACGCCCGCCGAGGAGCGCGCTTCGGCGGCGCTTCCGGAAGGCCTCGTGGCGGAGTGGTTACGCAGAGGACTGCAAATCCTTGCACCCCGGTTCGATTCCGGGCGAGGCCTCCAAATTCTTCTCAGAAATCAGTGCCTAAATGGATTGGCGTCAGTCATAGATTGGCGCTCACTCCCAGTTCTCCTCACGGTGGGGGACCCTGAGTAGGGTTCAAGGCCCGCTAGCCCTATCGAATCGGTCGGTAACGGATTCGCTCTTGCGCCCGCGGCTCGCGGAGCTAACTCGCTCTTGTCTTCCTGACGGCGCGCACGGGTTAGGCTCGGTTCGCCGAAGCGCATGCCTTTATCTGTCTCATCGCCAAACCCTCTGTCGCAGATCAATGCGACAAGCGACGTGAGCCTTGCGCCCCTGAGCTCAGCTCGTCGGCCGATGGCTCGTTCTCATTGTCTACCAAAGCCGCTTCAAGCACTGCGAGTATCAGCCTGATCTTGCCGAGCGGCTTCCCGCACTCCTGGCATTCGAGCACTGCCTGGTCGTCCGTCCATTCCGGGATTTCGATCGTGGTGGCGCCACATGCATCGCACGCAAATTCCGGGGATCGCGGTTCGATAGCCAAGGCATGTCCCTCACCTTCAACGCCGCATTCTTTGTGCTCTCGCCGGCTGGGTGTTGGGGTTAAGGCGTCGCGAATTCCAGCCAAGCCAGGATTTGAAGCGTAGCTGCTCATCATACGTTTGCATTACCCATTTGGGGGTAGTTGGCGTTCGAATCCGAGCAGCACGGGCTTGTGTCCGAAGTCGTCGATGGAGCCGACGCTCTCGCAGCCCATCCGGCGTCGAAATTCGGCGATCTCCTCGCGCTGCTGCCGCGCCCGCATCGGGAACAGCGCCCCGCCGGATGAGCCGTGCTGCTTCTCAGACCCCATAGACGAGATAGAGTATCGTCAGCGCTCCGCCAGAAAGCAGGCTGAGCTTGCCGATCCGGCTGCGCAGGAAGGCCTCGGCCGCGCGGGCAAGCGCCGCCAGAGCAAGGCTCCCGGCGATGAGCGAGCCAACAATCAGGATCGTGTAGGCGATAACTTTCCAGGCATGTGCTGCGCCGCCCGCGATCAGCAGCCAGTCGACCACGGTAGAGAACAGCAACAGCTTCAGCGCCGCTTGCCAGCGTTCGGCGGTGGTCGGTTTCCTGCGCTTCGTGGGCTGCGCGCGGCGCTTCGTCGGATCGGCAGGGACGCGGGAGCCAACGACAGGCTGGTAGGCGGGAACCTTATCGGGGATCGCCCGGAGATTTCTCGCCCGGCTCTCGGATATGCGGGCCTGCTCGCGGATGATCTGGTCGTTGACCTGGTTCAGGTCGTGAAAGAAGCGGTCCTGCCGGTTGATGTCCGGGCTCTTGTAGGGATCTTCGCCAGGCGCATACCACATGCTCAGCCCCCGTCGTTCGGTCTCTCTTGCAGGCCCTCGATATCGGCAGTCAGGGAAAGGTTTGCGGGGTGCAGAGGCGGTTTCGACCGCGCTCGCGCTGGCGATCGATCAGCCCGAACGGCGGCTCCTGAAGCGGTCGATCAGTCCCAGGCACCAGTTCGCGAAGCGCGCCATCGGCCGCTGCAGGAACGGGATGTCGGCTGCGAGCAGCATCAGGCCGAGCGGCAGCATCCAGGCCCCAAGGATCGGCAGGAACGAGAACACGCCGCCGATGATGAGGGCGAGTCCGGCCGGGATTCGGATCAGACGCGAATCGGGATGGCGCAGCCAACGCATCGCCCGGCCAAGCCGCGGGGGGAGTTCGGCTTCGATCCGCTTGAAGGCGGCTCTCAGTTCGTGCCTGCCTGATTGAAGATGCATGTCACCTCGGTCGGGGTCGTCCAGCGGAAACGCGCGGCTCGCGCGATCGTTCAGTCGGCGCGGGGGGCGACGCAGCAGATGGGGATCGAATGCGGCGCCGACACCCGCAAGGCCGCGGGGCAGGGCGCCGAGCGGCCATATGTCGCGCGCGGAAAGATGGGAGAGCGAGGCACTTGCCCGATAACGCTGGGGAATATTTGAGCTTTGCGACACCTGACCATAAGGTTAGCGTAATTTTCCGGCCGCGTTCTGCGACTGGTGCCGTAGGGGACGATGCCGGCCGAGGGGGGGAAAGGCCAGGTCGCGCCGGTAGAGCGGATGTCTGGCCGAGGACTGAGATGGCGCGGGCGAATCTCGATGTGGTCACCAGCACCATCGGCGTGCTGCTCGATGCGGCGCTCGACTTTCGCGAGATGCCAGGGGCGATCGAGCAAGTCCGCCAGCTCTTCGACGGCTCCAAGATCTGCCTTGGCTATTTTGGTCCGGATTCCCATCCCGACGACGCGATCACTAACTCGTCCGATCCCGACCTCAACGCATTCCTCTGCCGCGAACTGATGCCCGACGCCTTGCGGTTCAGCGCGCAGGTCGCGGCTGTGCCGATCGGCTCAGCCTATCGGGATCATGTCCTGCTCGGTGAGCGCTTTCGCGACAGTCGCCTGTGGCGCGAATGGATGGCGCCGCAGGACATGTTCGGCGGGATGGCCAGCCGCGTGCTCGATGTGGATGGTTCGTTCTGGATATTTGACGTCCAGCGCGGACGCCGGCAGGAGGCGTTCGACGCCACCGAATTCGCGCTGTTCGAGCGGTTCGCGGGGGTGATGCGGCGCGTGACGATGCTGCACCAGCAGCTTGACGGCGTCAGCATCGAGCGCGAAATGGCGCGGCGGGCGCTCGACCAGCTCTCGCTCGCCGTCATCATCGTCGATCGAGCTATGCGGTTCGCTTATGCGAATGCGGCCGGCGACGACTTGCTGGCCGATCCGGCGAGCCCGCTCGGTCTGCGAGGCGGCAGATTGTCGGCGCGTGCGGCATCCGAGCAGAATGGGCTGAAGGATTTGGTCGCCAAGGCGAGCGCTCTCATCGGTGCGCAGGGGCAGATGCTGCTGCGCGCGCGCAGCGGCGAAGCGCGCGATGTGTCGCTCTGCGTCACGCCGCTATCTGCGGCCTACGCTCTGCCCGGGCGGACGAGCGATGTGATGATCGTGGCGCGCCCGCTCGAACCGGCAGGCGGGGGCCTTGCCGCCGCAAGGCAGATGTTCGACCTGACCGAGGCCGAGGCGAGGCTGGCGTTGGGGCTGGCTTCCGGGCTGTCGCTGACGGAGGTGGCTCAGCAGCAGGGTATCAGGATGACGACGGCGCGCACTCATCTCGCCCGGGTGTTCTGGAAGACAGGGACACGGCAGCAGAGCCAGGTTGCCGCCTTGCTGCGCGCGGCGGAGCTGCCGGTGCGCAGACGTTAGCGCCTCTCTCGTCCGAAGCTCCCGGCCCGATGCGCTAGCAGCCGGCGACGGACGCATTCCCCGTGTCGACGCGACGGCTTGCCTTTTGCAGCCGCCTCGCCCAAAACCCGCGAGCAGGGTCGAGGCGCCTGTCCTGGCGTCTTCCTTCGGAGATTTGAGCATGAGCAGCTTCGCCGAACTGCGGCGCATGATGGTCGATTGCCAGTTGCGCACCTATGACGTGACGGATCGCGCCGTGCTCGCCGCGGCCGACACCGTGCCGCGCGAGGCTTTCCTGCCGGGCGAGCTGTCGCATCTGGCCTATCTCGACCGCCAGGAGCCGCTGCCGGGCACCAGCCGCGCCTTGCCCGCACCGATGGTGACGGCGCGGATGATTCAGGTGCTCGATCTGCAGCCGGGCGAGGAGGCCCTCGAATACGGCGGCGGCTCCGGCTATGGCGCGGCCCTGATGGCGGCCATGGGCGCCAAGGCGACGCTGCTGGAGCCGGATGAGGCTGCGCTGGCCTTGGCCCGCACCGCCTTCGACCAGCCGGGCGTGCCCGCCGCCGAACTGCTCGCGAAGCTGCCCGAGCACAGGCAGTTCGACGCCGTGCTGGTCAGCGGGGCTTGTGAGACTCAGCCCGAGTCGTTGTTTCGCCATGTCCGCCAGGGCGGACGGCTGATCGTTGTCGAGGGCGTGGGGCGCGCGGCGCGGGTCATGCTGTACCGCAAGGCGGGCGAATCGCTTTCCGGTCGGCCGGTTTTCGATGCTGCGGCGCCTCTGCTGCAGGAATTCCGCAAGGCGGAGGTGTTCGCGCTGTGAGGGTAAGGCCGGCTTTCGGGCCGGTTTTCCCCAGAAGGCTAGCCCGTCGGTATTAGTCCCGACGGGAGTGTCGCATTTTTGCGGCAGTGCAGGATTGAAAAGCGACCAGCTCGCCTCCCGACATTGGCGAGAGGAGCTGCAAAGTTTATGATTTTAAACCGAGTGCCGAGGCTGGGGCGATGCCTGGGCGTGACTAGAGTCCGCACAAGAGGCGTCCAGTGATTGTAACGCGACCGACCTTGAAGAAGACTGCGAGCCGCCTGCTGGTGGTTGGCGTGCTGGGAGCCGTCACCGGCTCCCCGGCGCTGGCGCAGACGATGGAAGCGGCGCTGGGGCGTGCCTATTCGGGCAATCCGACGCTGAACGCGCAACGTGCCGCCGTGCGCGCCACCAATGAGAACGTGCCGCAGGCGCTCTCCGGCTACCGCCCGCGCATCACGGCCTCGGCCGATATCGGCGCCAGCATCACCGAGAGCGACACGCCGTTCAACGCGCAGGGCAACGGCAACCCGCACAACCGCAGCGTCTCGCGCCTCAACCCGCGCGGCGCCGGGGTCCAGGTCGACCAGAACATCTTCGACGGCGGCAAGACCCGCAGTTCGGTCAGCCAGGCCGAATCGCAGGTGCTCGGCGCTCGCGCCACCTTGCGCAACACCGAGCAGAACGTGCTGCTCGACGCGGCGACGTCCTACATGAACGTGCTGCGCGACACCGCGATCCTCAACCTCAACCGCAACAACGTGGAGGTGCTGGAGGAGCAGCTGCGCCAGACCAAGGATCGGTTTCAGGTCGGCGAAGTGACGCGCACCGACGTGGCGCAGGCCGAGGCGCGCCTGTCCTCGGCTCAGTCGCAGGAGATCCTGGCGGAGTCCAATCTGAAGACCTCGATCGCGCGCTTCCGCCAGAATGTCGGCATCGAGCCCAAGAATCTCGCTCCGGGCCGCCCGGTCGAGAACCTGCTGCCGAAGTCGCTGCCGGCGGCGCTCAACATTGCGCTGCAGGGGCACCCTGCCATCATCGCCGGATTGCACGGCGTCGATGCGGCGGAATTGCAGGTCAAGGTCACCGAGGCGGATTTGTATCCGGTCCTCGGCGTGCGCGGTCTGGTGACGCAGCGCTACGACAACCAGTTCTTCGGCGACAACCGCACCTCCGCCAGCGCGGTCGCGACCCTGACCATCCCGATCTACGAGGGCGGGCAGGTCTATTCGCGTACCCGCCAGGCCAAGGAGACGGCCGGGCAGCGACGGATCGAGGTCGACACCTCGCGCGACACCGTCCGCGCCGCCGTCGTCTCAGCCTGGGGCGCGCATGACGCGGCCAAGGCGCAGATCGTCTCGGCGCAGGCTCAGGTCCAGGCGGCCGAGACCGCGCTCGCCGGCGTGCGCGAGGAGGCCAAGGTCGGCCAGCGCACCACGCTCGACGTGCTGAACGCGCAGCAGGAACTGGTCAGCGCCCGCTCGAGCCTGGTGACGGCGCAGCGCGACCGTGTCGTCGCCTCCTATGCCGTGCTGTCGGCGGTCGGGCTGCTCTCGGCCGACAAGCTGAAGCTCAAGGCCGAGCGCTATGACGCCCGCAAGCACTACGACCAGGTCAAGGGCCTGCTCTGGGGTACGCAGACGCCGGATGGACGCTGAGTGCGTGTAGGAGGCCGGCGCGAGACGCGCCGGTGCAACACTCCGGATTTCTCCTGTGGGACACGTCCTGCCCGCCTTGCCTGCCGGTTTTCCGGTGAAATACTCATGCAGCGGGGCGCACTGATTCCTTTGGCGTCCTCTGAGTCGAGTGACCGGAATCAGCATGAGCGCGCAGCCCAAGGCCAATGAACCTTCGATGGAGGAGATTCTCGCCTCCATCCGGAAGATCATCGCCGATGACGAGAAGCCTGCCGCGCCGCCGGAGGAGCCCGCTCCGGAGCCGGCCGCACTGGCTCCCGAGCCGGAGCCCCCGCCGGAACCCGAGCCCGAGCCGGTCGAGGACGACGTGCTCGATCTCGGTGCCGAAGCCGAGTTGATCCCGGACGAGCCTGCTGCAGCCGCCGCGGCGCCGGCGGACGATCTCGACTTCGTCGAGCCGCAGGTCGCGGCGTTGCCTGAACCGGAACCGCCACAGCCCCTGGCCGTTGCGGCGCCGCCGATCCAGCCGCAGCCCGCGCCGCCGATGGACATAACGGCGTTGATCTCGGATCAGACCGGCGCTGCCGTGCACAACGCCTTCGGCGCGCTTGCCAACACTGTGCTCAGCAACAATGCGCGCACGCTGGAGGACTTGGTCAAGGACATGCTCAAGCCGATGCTCAAGACCTGGCTCGACGACAACCTGCCGGCGATGGTCGAGCGGCTGGTCAGGGCCGAGATCGAGCGCGTCGCTCGCGGCGGGCGACGCTGATTGCGCTGATTTTCCTCGGAATCACCACCATCATCCTGGACGAGCGGCGAAGCCGCACAATTCCGGGATCCATCGTAAGGCGCCGGAGCTTTGCGATGGATCCCGGGCCGAGCGTCGCTCGTCCAGGATGACGGTGGTAGCGTGTGAAGTCGGTCGGCTTTAGCGCCGCTTCCGGGTTGGCGCCCGGCGCGGTCCGAAGGCTCCGCCTTCATTCAGGCTCTGGATCGCGTAGCCCGCCAGCGCCATCAGCGCCGTCTGCGGGCCCAGGCGCGAGACCAGGAGCTGCAGGCCGAGCGACAGCGGGCGAGGATAGCGGCCGGACGCCGCTTCCGACGCCACCCAAGCGCCGACCAGATGAACGAGAAGTCGCATGGCCGGCCTCCTCAGAGCAGGACTTTGCGGTTGCTGCCGAGATCAGGGCGTGAGCCGGTCACCGCAGCTGCCGCCATCTTGACCGTGGTCACGATCTTGCCGGGGCTGTCCCAGAACTCTGCCAGAGTGGGACGCACCTTGAGGACGCGGATATTGGGATCGTCCTTGCTCTCCCAGAAGGCGCGCGCGGCCATCGACCAGAGCTCGGCGACGCGCGCCCGGTCGTCGAGCAAATTCGCCGTACCCGTGACCGAGACGTATTTGTAGGCGCTGTTGTCGCCGAAGCAGAGGCAGACATTCTCGTTGATCTCGATCTCGTCGTCCTTATGGGCGCGCAGATCGGTGAGGAAGTAGATCGCATCCTCGTCGCGGCGGGCATGAGCGCTCATCGGACGGGCGCGCAGCTGGTCGCCATTGCCGTCATGGCTGACGAGCATGCACAGGCCGATCTCGTCGATCAGCTCCCAAGCTCGGTCCTGGTCGGTCTTCCTGGTCATCGGGCGCTCCTTTCGCGGTTCCTAACCCAACCGCCGAAGCGGGGCCGAGGTTCCGTCTCCGGCGGTCGCCGAATTGCCGTCTTCGCTGCTATGGTGGCCTTCCACGAGGCGCGAGGTTGCCATGGCCAAGATCAAATCCCGCAACGACCTGAAATCCAATACCAAGACGGCGATGATCGAGCTGCTCAATGCGCGGCTCGCCGAAAGCATCGACCTTGCGCTGGTGACAAAGCAGGCGCACTGGAACCTGAAGGGGCCCGGCTTCATCGCCATCCACGAGATGCTCGACGGCTTCCGGGCTGAACTCGACACCCATGTCGATACGGTGGCCGAGCGCGTGGCGCAGCTCGGCGGCATCGCGCTCGGCACGGTGCAGGTCGTCGCCGGCGCGACCAGGCTCAAGGCCTATCCGACCGAGATCGTCGCGGTGAAGGACCATCTCGCCGAGCTGATCGAGCGCTATGCCGAGGCCGCCAAGTCGGTGCGGGCTGCGATCGATGCCGCCGACGAGGCCGGCGATGCCGACACGGCCGACATCTTCACCGGTTATTCGCGGGCGCTCGACAAGGCACTGTGGTTCCTCGAATCGAGTGCGGCTTGAAGCATCCGCCGTGACGAGCCCGTTGACGCGGGGCCGTCCCATGCGCTCTTAAGACCGCAGACCTTTTGGCTTTCGTTTTTCGCGGCCGGGGCAGGCTCCCCGGCCGTTTGGCGTTCGAGCAGAGCGATGATGGACAAGACATTCGAGCCGGCCTCGGTCGAGGCGCGCATCAGCAAGGCCTGGGAGGAGGCGGACGCCTTCAAGGCGGGCCGGGGAGCCGCGCCCGGGGCCGAGCCCTATTGCATCGTGATCCCGCCGCCGAACGTCACCGGCTCGCTGCATATGGGCCACGCGCTCAACAACACGCTGCAGGACGTGCTCTGCCGCTTCGAGCGCCTGCGCGGCAAGGACGTGCTCTGGCAGCCCGGCACCGACCATGCCGGCATCGCGACGCAGATGGTGGTCGAGCGCAAACTCGCGGCCGAGAACAAGACCGACCGCCGGACCATGGGCCGCGAGGCCTTCCTCGCGGAGGTCTGGAAGTGGAAGGAGGAGTCGGGCGGGACGATCGTCAACCAGCTCAAGCGCCTCGGTGCCTCCTGCGACTGGTCGCGCGAGCGCTTCACCATGGACGAGGGGCTCTCGGCCGCCGTCCTCAAGGTGTTCGTCGGCCTGCACAAGCAGGGGCTGATCTACCGCGCCAAGCGGCTGGTGAACTGGGATCCGAAGTTCCAGACCGCGATCTCGGATCTCGAGGTCTTGCAGGTCGAGAAGACCGGCACGTTCAAATGGCATGGTGGCGGCGAGGAGGCGTTCGACGCCGGCAAGCTGGAAAAGGCGCTGGCCAAGGACCCGAACGGGCATCTCTATTATTTCGACTATCCGATCGAAGGCGCCGCCTACGACCCGGAGAATCCCGAAACCTACATCACCGTCGCGACGACCCGGCCGGAGACGATGCTCGGCGATACCGGCGTCGCCGTGCACCCGGAGAACGACAAGCTCAAGGGGCTGATCGGCAAGAGCGCCGTGCTGCCGCTGGTCAAGCGCGTCATCCCCATCTTCGGCGACGACTATGCCGATCCGGAGAAGGGCACCGGCGCGGTCAAGATCACCCCGGCGCACGACTTCAACGACTTCGATGTCGGCAAGCGCAATTCGCTGAGGATCGTCAATATCCTGGACGGCGAAGCTCGCATCCTGATTCAGGACAATGCCGATTTCCTGGAAGGCGCGGCGCCCGAGGCGGAGACGCTCGCATTGCATGGGCTCGACCGCTTTGCGGCCCGCAAGGCCGTGGTCGGGCTGATGGCGGCGCGGGGCCTGCTGCGCAAGATCGAGCCGAACACGCATACCGTGCCGCATGGCGACCGTTCGGATGTCGTGATCGAGCCCTGGCTGACCGACCAATGGTATGTCGACGTCCAGCCGCTGGCGCAGCGCGCGCTCGCGGCGGTCAGGGACGGCAAGACGAAGATCACGCCGGAAAGCTGGACGAAGACCTACAATGACTGGCTCGAGAACATCGAGCCCTGGTGCGTCTCGCGCCAGCTCTGGTGGGGGCACCAGATTCCGGCCTGGTACGGGCCGGACGGCGAATGCTTCGTCGCCGAGTCGGAAGCCGCGGCGCAGGCGCTGGCGCTTAGCCATTATGGCGGGGCGGTCGAGCTCAAGCGCGACGAGGACGTGCTCGACACCTGGTTCTCCTCGGCGCTGTGGCCGTTCTCGACGCTCGGCTGGCCGGAGGAGACGCCGGAGCTGAAGCGCTACTACCCGACGGCCACGCTGGTCACCGCCTTCGACATCATCTTCTTCTGGGTCGCCCGGATGATGATGATGGGCCTCAACTTCATGGACGAGGTGCCATTCAAGGACGTCTACATCCACGCCATCGTTCGCGACGAGAAGGGCGCGAAGATGTCGAAGTCGAAGGGCAACGTCATTGATCCGCTGGTGCTCGTCGACAAATACGGGGCGGATGCGCTGCGCTTCACGCTGTCGGCGATGGCGGCGCAGGGGCGCGACATCAAGCTCGCGACCTCGCGTGTCGAGGGCTACCGCAACTTCGCGACCAAGATCTGGAACGCGGCCCGCTTCGCCGAGATCAATGGCTGCCTGCGGGCCGAGGGCTTCGCTCCGGCCACCGTCACGCTGCCGCTGAACCGCTGGATCCTCTCCGAGGCGGCGCGCACGGCCGAGGCGGTCGCAGCCGGAATCGAGAGCTTCAAGTTCAACGAGGCGGCCGATTCAGCCTATCGCTTCGTCTGGGGCCAGTTCTGCGACTGGTATCTCGAGCTGTCGAAGCCGGTGCTGCAGGCCGAGGAGCTGGACGCCGCCGGGACCGCGGCGCGGGCGGAGACGCAGGCGACGGTGGCGCATGTCATCGACCTGATCTGCCAGCTGCTGCACCCGTTCATGCCGTTCCTGACCGAGGAGCTCTGGGCGCAGAAGGCCAATGCCGGCGCACCGCGCGCCGTTCCTGCCGGGGAGGCGGGTCTGGTCTGCCTGACGCGCTGGCCGGAGCTGTCGACGCTGATCGACGAGACCGCCGAGGCCGAGATCGGCTTCGTCGTCGATCTCATCTCCGACATCCGCTCGATCCGTTCCGAGACGAACGTGCCGGGCGGGACGCAGGTGCCGCTGGTGCTGGTCAGGGCGAGCGACGCGACCAGGGCCGCGGTCGAGGCCTGGGCGCCAATGATCGAGCGGCTGGCGCGGCTCTCCGCGATCGAGTTCGCCGATCAGGCTCCCGGCCAGTCGGCGCAGATCATCGTGCGCGGCGAGGTCGCGGCGCTGCCGCTGGCCGGGATCATCGATCTCGACGCCGAGCGCGGCCGCCTCGACAAGGAACTCGCCAAGCTCGACCAGGACATCGCCGCGGTCGAGCGCAAGCTCGGCAATCCAGACTTCATGGCGCGCGCGCCGGAGGAGATCGTCGAGGAGAACCGCGAGCGCAAGGCGGCGGCCGAAGCCCGCAAACTCAAGATCAAGGAGGCGCTGGAGCGGCTCGCCTGAGCCGCTCCCGCAATCTCGTCACGAATCCGTCGCGCAATTGACGGACACATGCGCGATTGACTCTAGCCCAAGAGATTAGTGGCCTGATTGCGCCAATTGGATTAATGCATAGAACGCAGGGCAGCCCTGCAACCGGCGCGAGAACCCAGGAACGGTTTCCCCTACATGCTCAAGCGTGCTTACGACTGGTGCGTTTCCTACGCGTCCCACCCGGCTGCGCCCTGGCTGCTCTTCGCCATCACCTTCGTCGAAAGCTCGGTGAGCCCGCTGCCGCCGATCCCGCTGCTGATCCCGATGTGCATCGCTAGGCCCGACCGTGCCTGGTTCTATGCCGGCGTCTGCTCGCTCGGCGCCGTCACGGGCGGCTATCTCGGCTATGCGATCGGCGCGTTGCTCTATGAATCGGTCGGCGCCTGGCTGATCGGCCTCTACGGCCTGCAGGAGAAGGCCGCGCACCTGATCGCGACCTCGCAGGACTACTGGTTCTGGGTGCTGCTGACCAAGGGCCTGACCCCGATCCCGTTCAAGATCGTCACGATCATGTCCGGCTTCCTGCATTTCGACATCTGGAAGTTCACGGTCGGCATGGTCGTCTCGCGCGTCACCTTCTTCGCGATGATCGCGGTGGCGCTGCGCTATTACGGCGACGACATCCGCATCTTCATCGAGAAGCACCTGCCGATGACGGCGCTGGCGCTGGTGGTGGTCATCGTCGGCGGCTTCTTCGTGCTGCCGATGGTGCTCTGAGAACGCCCGAATATCCCTGAGTCCTCAGGCTGAAGAGCAGCCGTAGGCTGCGTCTCGAAGGATTCTTCAGGAGGCTGCGGAGATACCTGGATCATCCTGCGAGACGGCCGCTGACGCGACCTCCTCAGGATGAGGGCTGAGGGGAGCGTGGGCCGTATCAAAGCAAGCGAAAACGTATCAGACCGCCACAAGCTGCTGATCGACCGGCTGATCGCCGCCTGACCTTCGGGCGGCGTTGCCTTATGATCGCTCCGACAGGACAGCGGTGGAGGGTTCGATGCGCCCATTCCAACGATCGGGTGGCGAGGCATGAGTGCCCGCCGCCCCGACCTCGCCGAGCTCGATTTCGGCCATTTCGCCCGGCAGTTCGACCGCTGCCTGCGCCAGGACAAGGTCATCGCCTTCTCGCGCTGGCGCGACAATGTCGCGGCGGTGCCGCCCGGACTGCAGGACTTCTTCTGGCGCGTCGTCGAGGTCAACCTCAGCCCGGTCGCCGAGACGCGCCTGCGGGGCTTGCGCGAATGGCGCGACTTCTATGGCGAGATCCTCGATGCCCGCTTCCGCCGGCCTTCGGCCGATCGTCCGCAGTTCCGGACGACCAAGCAGGCTTTCGATTCCTACTCGGCGATCTTCTGGCGCTTCGGCTCGACCCAGGCCCGCTTCGACCTGCGCTTCGGCCGCCTCGTCTTGCTGGCTCTGCGCAAGGAGAGCAGCACCATCGCCAATCACGGCAAGGGCTCCTATGACGACCTCGTCGTGGTGATGCGCCGCACCGGGCGCTTCCGCGAACTGTCGAGCTTCCCGATCTGCACCGAGCCCGGCGCCCAGTACTCGCAGCGTGCCGGCAGCGGCGACAAGCGCTACAAGGGCGTCGCGTTCAAGAAGGCCGACGGCGTCGACATCAACAAGGACGGCATCAAGGATGCCGGCCGCCTGACCGAGGGCACCTACCAGTATTTCGAGAAGAAGGGCGGCTTCCTCGGCGACCGCGCCTTCCAGGTGAAGGATACCCAGATCGCCGAGCGCGACACTGATGGCGACGGCCGCTTCACGGAAGGCGACAAGAGCCGGATCGACCCGAAAGGCGCTGGGACCAGCATGTATATCCATCGCGGCGGAGCGGACACTGTGCTCGAGCCCAACACCTGGTCGGCTGGCTGCCAGACCGTACCGAAGAACCGCTACCCGACCTTCCTCAAAGCGGTCGGCAAGCCCAACGCCTTCTATTATGTGCTGGTCAATGCCGCGTCGTGAGGTCCTCGCAGCCGGCCTAGCGGCCCTGCTGCTCGCCGCTCCGGCGGCGTGGGCGCAGTCGGAGGGGGTGGCGCCCGCGCCGGCCGGACAGGTCGCCTGCTCCTTCGGCGCCTTCGTCAGCGAGACCGATCCGGAGGGGCTCAATGTCCGCGCCGGACCGGGCACCAGCCACAGGATTGTCGGCACGCTGCCGCCGGTGAAGCTCAGCGGCGACGATCCGCCCGTGCGCGCCATGGTCGAGGTCGAGGTCAGTGCCGGCGCCAATGGCTGGTTCAGGATCGCCAAGGCGCGCGACAACGAGATGCTGACCGACGCGCCGCCGCGGCCGATGTTCAAGGGCTCCGGCTGGGTGAGCGGGCGCAAGCTCACGGTGAAATCGCAGGCGACCGCCGGCCGGCAGCGTCCGGACGCCAAGGCAGCGGCCGTGCTGTCAGGTCAGGACGGGATGAGCTTCGACGGCGACGCCTTCCTCCAGAACGGCCGCCTGCTCGGCTGCAGCGGCAAATGGGTGTTGGTCGAGTACGGCCTGCCGGCGGATAGCGAGGTTCTGTCCGGGCTGGAGATCAAGCCGGCGGCGAAGGCAGGAGCCGAGCCGGGCCGCTTCCGCGCCTGGGTCGACCGCATCTGCGCGACGCAGGAGACGAGCTGCGACGGCGGCTGAAACACTTCTCCTCGTCATCCCGGACAAGCCGCGAAGCGGCGCCGATCCCGGATCCATGCCTGAGCTTTTCCGAGAGGTTCAGGCATGGGTCCCGGGTCTGCGCTGCGCTTCGCCCGGGACGACCATTTTGGCGCGATCAGGCCTTCCTGAACACCACGCTGAGATTGTTCGCCGGCATCGCCGTCACCTCTGGCTCGCCGAAGCCCGCGGCGCTCGCCAGCTCAGCGACGGCTTCGAGTTCGCGCAGGCCCCATTTCGGATTGCGCCGGCGCAGACTGTCGTCGAAGACGGCGTTGCTCGCCGCCAGCGGCACGTCATGCTGGCGATAGGGACCATAAAGATAGAGCGGTCCGCCGACCGGCAGCAGCTGCGCCGCCTGCCGGATCAGCCCTTCCGTCGCGGCCCAGGGCGAGATGTGGACCATATTGATGCACAGGATCGCGTCCGCCTCGGTGATCGGCCAGCGCGGCGCGGTGGCATCGAGGCGGATGGCGGAGCGCAGGTTCGGCAGGGCGCTCTCGCCCGCCCAGGCATCGATGCTGGCGAGGGCGGCCTGGTCGGGATCGCTCGGCTGGAAAATCAGGTTCGGAAAGGCGCCGGCGAAGTAAACGGCATGCTCGCCGGAGCCGCTCGCGACCTCCAGCACGAGGCCCTGCGCCGGCAGCACATCGCGCAGCACGGCGAGGATCGGCTCGCGGTTGCGCTGTGTCGCCGGCGCGTGTTGGCGGGAATCGTCCTGGGTCATCGCCTTCTCCCATCGCGTTCGGCCGTCGATGCGTTATAAGCGGCTTAGAAGCAGGCCGATACAGATTGCGGTCCTGCAGCCCTCGAGCCGGTTTTGTTTACGGAGATATTGGTCGTCGTCGTCCTCACCGTCATCAACGGTGTGCTCGCCATGTCGGAACTTGCGGTCGTCTCGTCCCGGCCGGCACGGCTCAAAGTCCTCAGCGATCAAGGCAGCAAAGGGGCCGCGACGGCGATCCGGCTGGCCGAAAATCCGGGCCGCTTCCTCTCGACCGTGCAGATCGGCATTACGCTGGTCGGCGTGCTCTCCGGCGCCTTTTCGGGCGCGACGCTCGGCGCGCGCCTGTCGGAATGGCTCGGCACGCACGGCTTCTCGAACAACGTGGCCGATGCGCTGGGCGTCGGCACCGTCGTCGTCCTGATCACCTATCTCTCGCTGATCGTCGGCGAGCTGGTGCCGAAGCAGATCGCGCTTCGTGATGCCGAGCGTGTCGCCGCGCGTGTCGCCCCGACCATGGCGGTCCTCGCCAAGATCGCCGCGCCGCTGGTCTGGTTGCTCGACACGTCGGGCAAGCTGGTGCTGGCGCTGCTCGGCCAGAAGGGCGAGCCGGAGGAGACGGTGACCGAGGAGGAGGTCCGCACCATCATCGCCGAAGCCGAGAATGCCGGCGTGCTGGAGCGCGACGAGCGCGAGATGATCTCCGGGGTCATGCGCTTTGCCGACCGCTCGGCCCGGGCACTGATGACGCCGCGGCGCGAGGTCGAGGTGATCGACCTTGCCGATGCGACCGACGAGATCAAGGCCCAGGTGCGGGCCACCAAGCGCTCGCGCCTGCCGGTGCAGGATGGGGAGGCCGACGCGATCATCGGCGTCGTCACTGTCAAGGACATGTTCGACGCGCTCTCGGACGGTGACGGCCGCGACCTGCGCAGCCTCGTGCACGAGGCCCCGGTGGTGCTTGACACCAGCGGGGCGCTCGACGTGCTGCGCGCCATTCGCGCGTCGAATGTCCATCTCGCGCTGGTCTTCGACGAATACGGCCATTTCGAGGGGATCATCACCTCGAGCGATGTGCTCGAGGCGATCACCGGCGCCTTCCAGGAGGACGAGGCCGACGAGCCGGCGATCGTCACGCGCGCCGACGGCTCCTTCCTGGTCGCCGGCTGGATGCAGGTCGACGAGTTCTCGCATGAGCTCGGCATCCATGTGCCGCGCGATGCCGACTACCAGACCGTCGCCGGCTTCGTGCTGGCCGAGATGAACCGGCTGCCCAATGTCGGCGAGAGCTTCGAGAAGGGCCATTGGCGCTTCGAGGTGGTCGATCTCGACGGCCGGCGGATCGACAAGCTCTTGGTCAGTAGAGTGGATTGAGGCGGGTTGTTCACCCGACTGGAAGGTTGATGCGAGGGAAGCGCCATGCTCGGCATCACCCTTAGCGCAAGCTCTCTCGCGCAGCCGTTCTGGGATCAGGTCGATGAAGCCTCGGTCTTAGAGGGCACTCCATCGATCCGAGCGCTTGGCTATCGGCCTCACCTCACGCTGACACGCTATTCGACGATCGAGCCCTCCGTGCTTCGAAAGGGCATGGAGGTTTTCGATCGCCAAGCCGCGATCTCGCTGTATTTCGACCGGGTCGATTTCTTCGACCACGACCCGCTCGTGCTCTGGTTGGCGCCACGGCAGGACCAGCGCCTGCTCGACCTGCATCGCCGGCTTCATGCGGCGCTTGGACCGAAGGCGCTGCCCTGCGATCCCCACTATGCCCCGGAGCAGTGGAGGCCGCATCTGACCCTTGCAATGGCAATTCCAGCTTCGAAGCGACCAGATGCGCTGCAGCTGGTATCGCGATCGCTTGATGCGTTCGAGTTGACATTCGACAGCGTGGATTGCGTCTCCTGGCCGCCCGTTCAGGTCCTGCACAGGCTGGCTCTGGCCGGAAGAGCAGGCAGCCGTTGACCCTGACTCGGCATAGTGATCTAAACTCCCCGCAGGGGCTTATCGCGACCGCCCCGTGAGGCGTCAGCCCAAGGATCGCGTCCACACTCCTTGCTCAAGGATGGACGCTCATGTCTTCCAACATCCAGATCACGCCCGCGCAATTGTCCCGGCTCGTCGGCCTGCCCGATGCGCCGGTGCTGCTCGATGTCCGCATCGACGAGGACGTCGCCGCCGATCCGCGCCTGCTGCCGGCGAGCGAGCGGCGCAGCCATCGCGACGTTGCCGGCTGGGCGAATGCCTATGCCGGCCGCAAGGTCGTCGTCATCTGCCAGCGCGGGCAGAAGCTCAGCGAGGGCGTCGCCGCCTGGCTGCGGCATGAAGGCGTCGAGGCGGAGAACCTCGCTGGCGGCTTCGAGGCCTGGCGCGAGGCGGGCGGGCCCCTCGTCGAGACCGGCAAGCTGCCGAAACGCGACGCCGCCGGGCGCACGCTCTGGGTGACGCGGGCGCGGCCCAAAGTCGACCGCATCGCCTGCCCCTGGCTGATCCGCCGCTTCGTCGATCCTCGCGCCGTCTTCCTGTTCGTCTCGGCCTCGGAAGTGCCTGATGTCGCCGACCGTTTCGGGGCGACGCCGTTCGACATCGACGGCGTGTTCTGGAGCCATCGCGGCGCGCGCTGCAGCTTCGACACCATGATCGAGGAGTTCGGGCTGGCCTCGCCGGCACTGGATCAGCTCGCCACCATCGTGCGGGCGGCCGATACGGCCAGGCTCGACCTCGTGCCGCAGGCGGCCGGATTCCTGGCGGCATCGCTCGGCCTGTCACGGATGTATCGTGACGATCTGGCACAGCTCGAGGCCGGCATGCTGCTCTACGATGCCTTCTATCGCTGGTGCCGGGACGCGACCGAGGAAACCCATCACTGGCCGTCCGCGACGGTGAAGACTTGAGGACCGGACGATGACGGCCGCGACGAACGATGGGGCGGCGACGGCCGCCCCCGCCACACCGACCCTCGCCGAGGCGACGCGGGTCTGGCTCAAGATCGGCCTGCTCTCCTTCGGCGGGCCGGCCGGGCAGATCGCGCTGATGCACAAGGAGCTGGTCGAGGACCGCCGCTGGATCGGCGAGCGCCGGTTCCTGCATGCGCTCAACTACTGCATGCTGCTGCCGGGACCCGAGGCGCAGCAGCTCGCCACCTATATCGGCTGGCTGATGCACCGCACGCTCGGCGGGCTGATCGCAGGGCTGCTCTTCATCCTGCCGGGCGCGCTGGTGATGTGGGGTCTGGCCCTGCTCTATGTGCTCTACCGCCATGTCCCGCTGGTCGATGCGGTCTTCTTCGGCGTCAAGGCGGCGGTGCTCGCCATCGTCGTCGAGGCCGGCCTCAGGATCAGCAAGCGGGCGCTGAAGAACCGGGCGATGGTCGCGATCGCGATCGCCGCCTTCCTTGCGCTCTTCCTGCTGAAGGCGCCGTTTCCGCTGGTGATCTTCGGCGCCGGGATCATCGGCTGGCTGGGCAATCGCTGGGCGCCGGCCCTGTTCGGCGGCGGCGGCCATATCGGCAAGGACGGCGCTCCGGAGTTCAAGGGCGTGGTCGACCTGATGTTCGAACGCGGCGAGCTTTCCCATGCCGAACCGTCGATCGGGAAGGCGCTCAGGGTCCTTGCGATCTGGCTGCCGCTCTGGCTGGGGCCTGTCGCGCTGCTCTGGGTGCTGCTCGGCGGCGGCAACGTCTTCACCCAGATCGGCGGCTTCTTCAGCGCCATGGCGGTCGTCACCTTCGGCGGCGCCTATGCCGTGCTGGCTTACGTTGCGCAGGCGGCGGTCGAGACCTATGGCTGGCTCGTCGCCGGCGAGATGGTCGACGGGCTCGGCCTTGCCGAGACGACGCCGGGGCCGCTGATCCTGGTGCTGCAGTTCACCGGCTTCCTCGCCGCCTGGCGCGGCCATGGCGGGCTCGATCCACTGGTCGCCGGCAGCCTGGGCGGACTGCTGACGGTCTGGGTGACCTTCGCGCCCTGCTTCCTGTGGATCTTCCTCGGCGCGCCCTACATCGAGGCGCTGCGCGGCAACAAGGCACTCTCGGCGGCGCTGACCGCGATCACCGCCGCTGTCGTCGGCGTCATCGCCAATCTGGCGCTCTGGTTCGGGCTGCATGTGCTGTTCCGCATGGTTCAGACGGTCGTGGTCGGGCCGCTGGCGCCAGACCTGCCGGTGCTGGCTTCGCTCGACTGGCGGGCCGCGGTGCTCGCTGCATTGGCGATGGTCGCGCTCCTGCGTTTCAAGTTCGGCATGATCCCGGTGCTGGCTGGCTGCGCGGCGGCGGGCGTCATCTTGGTGCGGTTCACGGCGTGACGGCGATTGTTTCAGGAAATGGAATTCTGAACTGTCTGGCTCGCTGATTATTTTCCCGGGCGTGCGGAGACATATCCTGATGGCTGCCAACGAACGGCCGCTGCCAGTCATCAGGAGACCACCATGTCCCGCATTGCCATTCCCGCGCGCGCCGAGGCGCCAGAAGCAGCGCAGCCGCTGCTCGATGCTGTCGAGAAGCAGCTCGGATCGGTGCCCAATCTGTTTCGGCTGCTGGCGTTGAGCCCGGCGGCCCTTGAAGGCTTTCTCGGGCTGAACGGCGCGCTCGGCCGCGCGCTCGACGGTCGGACGCGTGAACGCATTGCGCTGGCCGTGGCGCAGAGCAATGGCTGCGACTACTGCCTCTCGGCCCATAGCTATCTCGGCACCAATCTGGCCAAGCTCGATGCTGCCGAGATCGCCCGCAATCGCGCCGGCGCATCCAGCGATCCAAAGGCGGAAGCGGCGCTGCGCTTTGCGCTACGGGTCGTCGAAACCCGAGGACGCGTCAGCAATGACGATCTGGCCGAATTACGCCGTGCCGGCTTCAGCGAGGCGCAGCTGGTCGAGATCGTCGGGCTCGTCGCGGTCAACGTCTTCACCAACTATCTCAACAACGTCGCCGAAACCGACATCGATTTTCCGGTCGTGCTCGCTGCCGAAGCAGCCTGATATCGGCGGCACGTCCGAACGAGCGGGGCTGCCATCGCCTTGGACCTCGCCTCCGCACCCGGCCAGATAATGGCCGGGTGCTCACCCTGTCGTGGAGGGATGAGATGACCCACCGTTTCCTAGAGATCGCGACGACACCGGCCGTGAAGGCTGCCCAGGAAGCACAGGGCAGCCGGCGCTCCTACGCCAGGCAGGAGGAGGGCGAGCCGCATCATGACCGGCTGGGCGAGGCCGAGGCCGGCTTCATCTCGGCGCGCGATTCCTTCTATCTGGCGAGCGTGTCGGAGACGGGCTGGCCCTATCTGCAGCATCGCGGCGGGCCGGCCGGCTTCCTGCGCGTGCTCGACGAGACCACGCTCGGCTTCGCCGACCTGCGCGGCAACCGGCAGTATCTCAGCCTCGGCAATCTCACGGCCGACGACCGGCTTTGCCTGTTCCTGATGAATTACGGCCACCGGGCGCGGCTCAAGATCTTCGGCCGGGCCAGCTTTCACGATCTCGCGGTCGAACCTGAGCTGGCGCAGCGCCTGATCGTGCCGGGCTATCGCGCCGTGCCGGAGCGCGGCGTCACCATCAAGGTCGAGGCCTTCGACTGGAATTGCCCGCAGCACATCACGCCGCGCTTCAGCGAGGCCGAGCTGGCGCCGGCGCTCGCTCCGGTGCGGCGGCGGATGGAAGAGCTGGAAATCGAGAACGCCCGGCTACGAGCCGAGCTGGCTGCCCGCGCCGACGCTTAACGCCGCTCGCCCGGCTCGATCACCCGGTATTCGGCGTCGACGATCTCGCCGCGGGCGGCGTCCTGCGGCCTGCGCTCGAACGGATTCTGCGGATCGATGCCGGCGGCACGCATGCGGCGGCGCATCTGCCAGGCGGCGAAGGCGCCGCCGGCGATGATCAGCGGCACGAGGATCAGCGCCAGGCTGGCCGCGACCAGGAAAATCAGCACTCCGACGACAAAGGCACCGGCCATGACCAGCCAGCTCGCCCAGCGGGGCAAGCGGACCAGGCGGGCGCTGGCAGCATTGTTGAGGTCGATACGGATCATTGGCTCGTTTCGTGTCGTGTCACCCGCCGATAATCTAGGAAGCGAATGCGGCGTTGACGAGATGAGGAGGGACGAGCCGATGACGATTTCGTCAGCCCGGCGCGCGCCAGTCATAGATCCAGGCATGGCGCTTGCGCATGCCGTCGGGACCTATGCGGCGCATGGCGAAGTCACGCGCAAAGCTCCAGGGCCGGCCGAGATGATAGGCCTCGCCGTTCTTGCGGCTGGCCTGCTGGACGCGCGCCGCGCGCTCGCCGCGGGCTCTGGCATAGGCCGTAAGCGCCGCCGGCACGGAGCCTGATCCTTCGCTCGCCAACCCCGTCGCGAGCTCATGCGCCAGCACGGCGGCGTCCTCGATGGCCAGCGCCGCGCCTTGGGCGAGGAAGGGCAGGATCGGATGGGCGGCGTCGCCGAGCAAAGCGATGCGGCCCTTGGCCATCCTTGCGGGCGCGCGGTCGTAGAGCGACCAGATCCGCCAGTTCGGCGCGCGCTCGATCAGCTCGCGCAGGCCGGGGCCGGCATTGCCGGCGATCTCGGTCAGTTGCGAGGCCTCGCCCTCGCGCGACCAGCCCGGCCGCGCCTCGCGCGCCGCGCGGATCAGGACGAGGTTGATCTCCTTGCCGCCGGAGACAGGGTAATGCACCGCATGGCGGGCCGAGCCGAGATGCAGCGCCACCGCCGGGCGGCGCAGCGCGTCGGGCAAGCCTTCCGCGGGGATCAGCGAGCGCCAGGCCTCCCAGCCGGTGAAGCCGGGCTCGATGGTGTCGCCGACAAGGCCGCGGGCGCTCGACCAGAGGCCGTCGGCGCCGATCAGGGCCATGGCCTCGACCGTCTCGGTGCCGCCGCTCTCGCTGCCGAGCGTGACGCTGACGCCTTCCTCGGTCTCATGCGCATCGACGAGGCCGCGGCCAATGATCCAGCGGATGTTCGGCAGGGTCCTGGCCGAATCGAGCAACAACTGGTGCAGGTCGGCCCGCTTCAGCGAGCGCGACGGGGTTGCGCCCTCGACCAGTGGGGCAAAGGGCATGGTTAGCAAGGGCTTGCCGCCGCCCCAATGGCCGATCGCCAGCGCCTCTGGCCGAATCGCGACGCGGCGCAAGGCAAGGCCGAGATCGAGCGATTCGAGCACGCGCCCGGCATTGGGCGAGACCTGGATGCCGGCGCCGGCCTCGTCGAAGCGGGTGCGCTTCTCGGCGATGGCGACGGGGATGCCGCGGCGGGCGAGCGCGATCGCGGCGGTCAAGCCGCCGATGCCGGCGCCCGCGATGAGGATGGGTAGCGTTGCCATTGGTTCAGCCCCGCCGCGCCCCCGGCGGGAGGCGTCCCTCACGCCGCCTTGGCGGCGGTGTCGTGGTATTCGCACTCGGCCGGCTTGCAGTGGCCGTGGCCGAGCGACGGCTCGTATTTGAACAGCGTCGAGCAATAGGGGCAGACGATCTCGTCGTCCGAGCCCATGTCGAGGAAGACATGCGGGTGGTCGAAGGGCGGCTTGGCGCCGATGCACATGAACTCGCGCGCGCCGACATGGATCACGGCGACGCCGGGATCATTGTGGAAATGCGGGGTGCCGTGATCGGCCATGGTTCTCGTCCTTGCAAATTCGGCGGCACGATAGTCGCTCGACCGCCGGTGCGCCAGTGCACGCTTGATAGATCGCGACGTATCCTGCCGTGACCTGTCGCCGCTGCGCGCGGCAAGGTCACTGGGAGCGGCGGGCGCAGGTGATGCCGATCTCGCGGGCCCGCTCGGTCTCGGCCGGGCTCAGTGCGTCGGCTGTCACCTTGACCCAGAGGTTGGCCTGCTTGAGCCCGTCCATCGAGCAGGAGCAGACGCGCTCGCAGATCTCCTTCGGCGAGCCGTTCCCAGTGCAGGCGCGCTGGCAGGCGGTCAGGAAGGGCGCGGCGTCCGCGTCCGGCAGCCTCGGGCCGGCCATCTGGCCGGTCGCCTGCATGAACAGGAACAGCGCGCCGATGAAGAGCGGCTGGTGGACGAGATAGACGAACAGGCTGTTGCGGCCGCCGAGGACGACGACCTTGGCAGGCGTAGACGTCGCCCGCCAGTTCGCCCAGAAGCTGCCTGGCGCCTTCGGCAGCGCGATCCGCGCCAGCACCATGCCGGCGAGCACGCAGCCGAACCAGGGGAAGACCGGAACGAAATCGGCCGTGAGCGGCCAGGGGCCGAAGCCGAGAAAGGCGAGCCAGTCCTGGGTGAAGAGGTCGTGACCCAGGATGAAGGGCAGGGCGAAGACGACGGCCGCCGTGATGGCGATGACCGCCGTCGGCAGGAACAGGAAGGGCAGGGCCAGCACGCTCGCGAGCGCGATATGGTGCAGGATGCCGAAGAAGATGAAGACGTCCGGCAGCGCGAACCAGGTCGCGCAGGTGACGAGGACCGCGGCGCAGGCGATCAGGGCGACCCGGCGCAGATAGTTGCCGCGATCGAAGCCCTTTTGTGTTGCCAGCACCAGGCTGAAGCCGACGATCGCCAGGAAGGAGCCGGCGATCAGCCGGGCGAAGATACGCCAGCCGGGATCGCTGACGACATCGACACTGATCAGCCGGAAATAGGAGAGATCATAGGCGAAGTGGTAGACGAACATCGCGAGCAGCGCGATGCCGCGGGCCAGATCGACCAGTTCGATACGGCCGCCGGCCGGAGATTGGGCTTGCTCGCTCATGGCTTCGTCATAAGCGGCGCGATGCGTCGCGGAAAGGGGTGAGCCGCTCTCATCAACTTGCGCGAGTCATCCCGGCCGTAGCGAAGCGGAGAGCCGGGACCCATTCCGGAGCCTTTCCGGAAGAGGTTCAGGCATGGGTCCCGGGTCTCCCTGCGGTCGCCCGGGACGACCAGCGCCCCTGTTCGAGAAGCGCTACCCAAAGCCGCGCCGCCGTGGCAGACCTGCCCTGAGATCAAGCAGCCGGCGGCAGGGCCATGCAGACATTCGATTCCGACGGCGTCTCGATCGCCTATCTAGACCTTGCCCCGACCGGGGAGGGCAGCGGCGATCCGATCTTCCTGATCCATGGCTTCGCCTCGAGCCATGCGGTGAACTGGGTCAATACGCAGTGGACGAAGACGCTGACCCATGCCGGCTATCGCGTGGTGCTTTACGACAATCGCGGCCATGGCCGCAGCCAGAAGCTCTATGACCCGCAAGCCTATCACTCCAACATTATGGCCGAGGATGCGCGCCGGCTGATGGACCATCTTGCGATCGAGCGCGCCGACATCATGGGCTATTCGATGGGCGCGCGGATCTCATCGCATCTGGCGCTCGCCCATCCGCAGCGCGTGCGCTCGCTGCTGCTCGGCGGGCTGGGCATCCATCTGGTCGAGGGCGTCGGCCTGCCGCTCGGCATCGCCGATGCGATGGAGGCGCCTTCGCTCGCCGACCTGACCGACCCGATGCAGCGCATGTTCCGCGCCTTCGCCGAGAACACCGGCAGCGATCTGCGAGCCCTCGCGGCCTGCATACGCGGCACGCGCCAGACGCTGAGCAAGGAGGAGGTCGGCAAGATCGCCGTGCCGACCCTGGTCAGCGTCGGCACCAAGGACGATGTCTCCGGCTCCGGGCCGGAGCTGGCGGCGCTAATCCCAGGCGCGCAAAGCTTTGCTATCGAGGGACGCGATCACAATCTCGCGGTGGGGGATCGCACGCACAAGCAGGCCGTCGTCGAGTTCCTGGCGCGCCGGCCGTAGAATAACGTTCTCCTCAGGTAGAATATTATTCTACGACAATGGCTTGCGAGGCTTGTTTCGTAAATCGATTCTTGTTCTTCGCGGCTTGATTCAGCTAGAAGGCGGCACCACGTGCTCTGGCGCGCTCCTGTCGTGCCAGATTGATCTACGAGCGAACCGCAGCGGAGAACGCCATGCCATCCGGGCGCCCGAACATCGAGATCCGCGATCCCGCCACCGGTCTCGACCGTGTCGATCCCGTCTGGTCGCGGCTGCGCAACGAGGCGGATCTCGCCATCGCGAGCGAGCCGGCGATGGCGAGCTTCGTCCTGGCGACGATCTCGAACCAGCCGAGCTTCGAGGCCGCGGTCGCCCATCGCATCGCGGCGCGCCTCGGCCATGGCGCCGTGCCGGCCGAACTGATCGCGCAGGCCTTCGACGAGGCGATCGAGGCCGATCCCGAGATCGGGCAGGGCATCCGCGCCGACGTCCTCGCCGTCCTCGACCGCGATCCCGCCTGCTACCGGCTGATCGAGCCGGTGCTCTATTTCAAGGGCTTCCACGCCCTGCAGACACATCGCCTGGCGCATTGGCTGTGGCGGCAGGACCGGCGCGACTTCGCGCTCTATCTGCAGAGCCGCTCGTCGGAAGTGTTCCAGACCGACATCAACCCGGCGGCGAAGATCGGCAAGGGCGTCTTCCTCGACCATGCCACCGGCCTCGTCGTCGGCGAGACCACGGTGATCGAGGACAATGTCTCGATGCTGCAGGACGTGACGCTGGGCGGCACCGGCAAGCAGGGCGGCGACCGCCATCCCAAGATCCGCAAGGGCGTGCTGATCGGCGCCGGCGCCAAGATCCTCGGGAACATCGAGGTCGGGCAATGCGCCCGCGTCGCCGCCGGCTCGGTCGTGCTCGCGGCGGTGCCGCGCAACACCACGGTCGCCGGCGTGCCGGCCAAGGTAGTGGGCGAGGCCGGCTGCGCCGAGCCCTCGCGCTCGATGGACCAGATCCTGGCCGGCGATTGCGGCGGCGGCATCTGAGGCCATCCCGAAACTCTATTCCAGCGGCCGTCTGACGGCGTTTTCAGGAAGATGCCGAGTGCAGGGCTGATCAGCCCTGCACGAGCTTCTTCTTGTGGTCGTCGAGATGGCCGAGATCGCGCTCGGGATCAAGTCGGTCGCGTACGCGCTGCTTGAGCTGCTTCACATCGGGGAAGCCGCCATCGACGGTACGGTCCCAGATCAGCTCGCCATCATAGTGAATCTGGAAGATGCCGCCGGTGCGCGGGATCAGCACGACCTCGCCGAGGTCCTGGCCGAAGGTCTGGAGCAGCTCCTGCGCCATCCAGGCTGAACGGAGCAGCCAGTTGCACATGCTGCAATAGGTGATGGCGATGCGCGGGCCTAGCTTGGGTTCGGTCATGGTCCACTCCGAAGCGGTGCCGGGCGAGGGCCGGCGGGTTCGAAAACGCTTCTGCCGCCATGGCATCGCCAGGGCAAGCGGCCCGCGCGGGCGACGCTTGCGCGCGATACTTTGCCTTTGGCTTGCATCCCGCCCCAAAACGCCCTAATGCGACCGCGTTTTCCGGCCCTGCGCGGGCGTCGTCAGGAACAAGGTGTCATGGCCAAAGAGAAGTTTGCTCGCACGAAGCCGCACTGCAACATTGGTACGATTGGTCACGTCGACCATGGCAAGACGTCTTTGACGGCTGCGATCACGAAGGTTCTGGCTGAGTCTGGCGGCGCGTCGTTCACGGCGTATGACCAGATCGACAAGGCGCCTGAGGAGAAGGCGCGCGGCATCACGATCTCGACGGCTCACGTCGAGTACGAGACGCCGGCCCGCCACTATGCGCACGTCGACTGCCCCGGGCACGCCGACTATGTGAAGAACATGATCACGGGCGCGGCGCAGATGGACGGCGCGATCCTGGTTGTGTCGGCTGCCGACGGCCCGATGCCGCAGACCCGCGAGCACATCCTGCTGGCGCGCCAGGTCGGCGTTCCCGCGCTGGTGGTGTTCATGAACAAGGTGGATCTGGTCGACGACGCCGAGCTGCTCGAGCTGGTCGAGATGGAGATCCGCGAGCTTCTGTCGAAGTACGACTTCCCGGGCGACGACATCCCGATCACCAAGGGCTCGGCCAAGGCGGCGCTGGACGGCGTCACCCCCGAGATCGGCCATGACGCGGTGATCGCGCTGATGAAGACGGTCGACGACTACATCCCGCAGCCGGAGCGCCCGATCGACCAGCCGTTCCTGATGCCGGTCGAGGACGTGTTCTCGATCTCGGGCCGCGGCACGGTGGTGACCGGCCGCGTCGAGCGCGGCATCGTCAAGGTCGGCGAGGAAATCGAGATCGTCGGCCTGAAGGACACGGTGAAGACGACGGTGACCGGCGTCGAGATGTTCCGCAAGCTGCTCGACCAGGGCCAGGCGGGCGACAACATCGGCGCGCTGCTGCGCGGCACCAAGCGCGAGGACGTCGAGCGCGGCCAGGTGCTGTGCAAGCCGGGCTCGGTGAAGCCGCACACCAAGTTCAAGGCCGAGGCCTACATCCTGACCAAGGAGGAGGGCGGTCGCCACACGCCGTTCTTCACCAACTACCGCCCGCAGTTCTACTTCCGCACGACGGACGTGACCGGCGTGGTGCACCTGCCCGAGGGCACGGAGATGGTGATGCCGGGCGACAACATCGCCATGGAAGTGCACCTGATCGTGCCGATCGCGATGGAAGAGAAGCTGCGCTTCGCCATCCGCGAAGGCGGACGCACCGTCGGCGCCGGCGTCGTCGCCAGCATCATCGCGTAACGCGTTTTCGTGAGGGCGAGAGCCCTTCGGGGCTTTCGCCTTTTCACGTCACGGAGACACCAGGACCATGAACGGTCAGAACATCCGGATCCGCCTTAAGGCGTTCGATCACCGCATTCTCGATGCGTCGACGCGAGAGATCGTCTCGACCGCGAAGCGGACGGGCGCCCAGGTGCGCGGCCCGATCCCGCTGCCGACGCTGATCGAGAAGTTCACCGTCAACCGCTCGCCCCACATCGACAAGAAGTCGCGCGAGCAGTTCGAGATGCGGACCCACAAGCGGGTCCTCGATATCGTCGATCCGACCCCGCAGACGGTCGACGCCCTCATGAAGCTCGATCTCGCCGCCGGCGTCGACGTCGAAATCAAGCTCTGATCCGATTAAACGGGTCCTCTGTTTCCGGTGTCCCCGGATGGACATGACCCCAAAGGAAGGTATGCACCGATGCGTTCCGGTGTGATTGCACAGAAAGTCGGGATGACCCGCATCTTCACCGATGCCGGCGAGCACATCCCGGTCACCGTGCTGAAGCTCGACAACTGCCAGGTCGTCGCGCACCGCACGAAGGACAAGAACGGCTATGTCGCCGTGCAGCTCGGGACGGGCCGTGCCAAGGTCAAGAACGTCTCGAAGGCGCAGCGCGGCCATTTCGCCGTTGCCAAGGTCGAGCCGAAGCAGAAGCTGGTCGAGTTCCGCGTCAGCGACGACGCGTTGATCCCGGTCGGCGCCGAGCTGACCGCCGACCACTTCGTCGTCGGCCAGTTCGTCGACGTCTCCGGCACGACCACCGGTAAGGGCTTCGCCGGCGGCATGAAGCGCTGGAACTTCGGTGGTCTGCGCGCCACGCACGGTGTCTCGATCTCGCACCGCTCGATCGGTTCGACCGGCGGCCGTCAGGACCCGGGCAAGACCTTCAAGAACAAGAAGATGCCGGGCCATCTCGGCACCGAGCGCGTCACCACGCAGAACCTGCGCGTCGTCCAGACGGACGCCGAGCGCGGCCTGATCCTGGTCGAGGGCGCCGTCCCCGGCGTTGCCGGCGGCTGGATCCACGTCCGTGACGCCGTCAAGCGCTCGCTGCCGAAGGACGCCCCGCTGCCGGGCAAGTTCAAGGTTTCCGGCGAGAGCAAGGCCGAAACTGTCGAGGCTCCTGCGGCCCAGGCTGAGGAGAACGTGTGATGAAACTCGATATCGTCACTCTTGACGGCGGCAACGCCGGCTCGCTCGAACTGTCCGACGCGATCTTCGGCCTCGAGCCGCGCGCCGACCTGCTCGCCCGCATGGTGCGCTACCAGCTCGCCAAGCGCCGCGCCGGCACGCACAAGACCAAGGGCCGCTCGGAAGTCGATCGTTCGCGCAAGAAGATCTACAAGCAGAAGGGCACCGGCGGCGCTCGCCACGGCGCGGCTTCCGCTCCGCAGTTCCGCGGCGGCGGCAAGGCCTTCGGCCCGGTCGTTCGTGACCATGCTCACGAGCTGCCGAAGAAGGTGAAGGCCCTGGCCCTGCGCCATGCGCTTTCGTCGAAGGCCAAGGACGCCGGCCTGATCATCATCGACGACGCGAAGCTCGCGGAGCCGAAGACCAAGATCCTGCTCGGCCATTTCGGCAAGCTCGACCTGTCGAGCGCGCTGGTGATCGGCGGCGCCGAGATCGATGTGAACTTCGGCCTGGCCGCGCGTTCGATCCCGAACGTCGACGTGCTGCCGGTCCAGGGCATCAACGTCTATGACATCCTGCGTCGCGACAAGCTCGTGCTGACGCGCTCGGCTGTCGATGCGCTGGAGGCGCGCTTCAAATGAGCCAGTCCAAGAACCTCGATCCGCGGCATTACGACGTCATCGTCGGCCCCGTGATCACCGAGAAGGCGACCATGCTCTCCGAGCACAACAAGGTCGTCTTCAAAGTCGCCAAGACCGCGACCAAGCCGCAGATCAAGGCGGCCGTCGAGAAGCTGTTCGACGTCAAGGTGGTGAGCGTCAACACGCTCGTCACCGAGGGCAAGGTCAAGGTCTTCCGCGGCCGTCTCGGCCAGCGCTCTGACGTCAAGAAGGCGGTCGTGACCCTCGAAGAGGGCCACTCCATCGACGTCACCACGGGCCTCTGAGAAGGATCGTCATCATGGCTTTGAAAAGTTTCAAGCCGATCACGCCGAGCCTTCGCCAGCTCGTGATCGTCGACCGCAGCGAGCTCTACAAGGGCAAGCCGGTCAAGGCGCTGACCGAGGGCAAGTCGTCCTCGGGCGGCCGCAACAACCTCGGCCGCGTCACCGTCCGCTTCCGCGGCGGTGGCCACAAGCGCACCCTGCGCCTGATCGACTTCAAGCGTCGGGGCAAGGCCGGCATGCCGGCGACCGTGGAGCGGATCGAGTATGATCCGAACCGCACCGCCTTCATCGCCCTGATCAAGTATCAGGACGGCGAGCTCTCCTACATCCTGGCGCCGCAGCGCCTGGCCGTGGGCGACACCGTCGTCGCCGGCGACAGCGTCGACGTGAAGCCCGGCAACGCCGCCCCGATGGGCTCGCTGCCGATCGGCACGATCGTCCACAATGTCGAGCTCAAGATCGGCAAGGGCGGCGCGCTGGCGCGCTCGGCGGGCAACTACGCCCAGATCGTCGGCCGTGACCAGGGCTACGTCATCGTCCGCCTGAACTCGGGCGAGCAGCGCCTGATCAGCGGCCTGTGCTACGCCACCGTGGGCGCGGTCTCGAACCCCGACCACATGAACATCAACATCGGCAAGGCCGGCCGCAATCGCTGGCTCGGCAAGCGTCCGCACAATCGCGGCGTGTCGATGAACCCGGTCGACCACCCGCACGGCGGTGGTGAAGGCCGCACCTCGGGCGGCCGCCACCCGGTTACCCCGTGGGGCCTGCCGACCAAGGGCAAGAAGACTCGCTCGAACAAGCGGACCGACACCTTCATCGTGTCGAGCCGTCACGCCCGCAAGAAGAAGAACTGAGGTCCGTCATGGCGCGTTCGCTTTGGAAAGGTCCGTTCGTCGACGGATACCTCCTGAAGAAGGCCGAGGTCGCCCGTACCTCGAGCCGCTCTGAAGTCATCAAGATCTGGAGCCGTCGCTCCACGATCCTCCCGCAGTTCGTCGGTCTGACGTTCGGCGTCTACAACGGCCACAAGCATGTGCCGGTGAACGTCTCCGAGGAGATGGTGGGCCACAAGTTCGGCGAGTTCTCGCCGACGCGCACCTTCCCCGGCCACGCTGCCGACAAGAAGGCGAAGAGGAAGTAAGCCATGGGTAAGCCCTCCGCCCCCCGTGCGCTGCCCGAGAACGAGGCCAAGGCGGTGGCGCGCAACCTGCGCGTCTCCCCGCAGAAGCTGAACCTTCTCGCCCAGCTCATTCGCGGCAAGAAGGTCTCGACCGCGCTCGCCGACCTCGAGTTCTCGCGCAAGCGGATCTCGACCGATGTGCGCAAGTGCCTGCAGAGCGCGATCGCCAATGCCGAGAACAACCATGATCTCGACGTCGACGATCTGGTCGTGTCCCAGGCTTTCGTCGGCAAGGCGCTCGTCATGAAGCGCTTCCATGCCCGCGCCCGCGGCCGTGGCGCCCGCATCATGAAGCCCTTCGCCAACATCACGATCGTGGTGCGCGAAGTTCAGGCTGCGAAGGCCTGAGGAGAGAACGATGGGTCAGAAAATCAATCCGATCGGCCTTCGTCTCGGCATCAACCGGACCTGGGATTCGCGCTGGTTCGCCAGCAAGGGCGAGTACGGCAAGCTGCTGCATGAGGACATGGCCATCCGCGCCGCCCTGATGAAGCTGCTGAAGCAGGCCGCCGTCTCGAAGATCATCATCGAGCGTCCGCACAAGAAGTGCCGCGTCACCATTCACTCGGCTCGTCCGGGCGTGGTGATCGGCAAGAAGGGCGCCGACATCGAGAAGCTGCGCAAGACGGTCTCGAAGCTGACGAACGCCGACGTGACGATCAACATCGTCGAGGTGCGCAAGCCCGAGATCGACGCGACCCTGGTCGCCGACTCGATCGCTCAGCAACTCGAGCGCCGCGTCGCCTTCCGTCGCGCCATGAAGCGCGCCGTTCAGTCGGCGATGCGTCTGGGCGCCGAGGGCATCCGCATCAACTGCTCGGGCCGTCTCGGCGGCGCGGAAATCGCGCGCCTCGAATGGTATCGCGAGGGCCGCGTGCCGCTGCATACGCTGCGCGCCGACGTCGACTACGGCGTCGCCACCGCCTTCACGACCTATGGCACGTGCGGGATCAAGGTCTGGATCTTCAAGGGCGAGATCCTCGAACACGACCCGATGGCCCAGGACAAGCGCCTCTCGGACGAGGGCGGCCGCTCCGGTGGTGAGCGCCGCGAACGTCGCGAGCAGGCTGCGTAAGGCTGATCGAGAAGAGCCATGCTGCAACCAAAGCGCACTAAGTTCCGTAAGCAGTTCAAGGGACGCATTTCCGGCGTCGCCAAGGGCGGTACGGACCTCAACTTCGGCCAGTTCGGCCTGAAGGCCCAGGAGCCGGAGCGCGTCACGGCCCGCCAGATCGAGGCGGCCCGTCGTGCCATCACCCGCGCCATGAAGCGCGCGGGCCGAGTCTGGATCCGGATCTTCCCGGACGTGCCGGTCTCGAAGAAGCCGACCGAAGTCCGCATGGGTAAGGGCAAGGGTTCGCCCGAGTTCTGGGCGGCCAAGGTCAAGCCGGGCCGGATCATGTTCGAGCTCGACGGCGTGCCGGAGGACATCGCCCGCGAGGCGCTGCGTCTCGGCGCCGCCAAGCTGCCGATCAAGACCCGCTTCATCCAGCGCATCGCCGAGTAAGGAGGGCGAGATGAAATCGACTCAACGCCTGTCCGATCTCAAAGTGATGAGCACGGACCAGCTCCAGGACGAGCTTCTGAAGCTCAAGAAGGAGCAGTTCAACCTGCGTTTCCAGCGCGCCACCGGCCAGCTCGAGAACACCGCTCGGGTCACCCAGGTGCGCAAGGAGATCGCCCGCATCAAGACGCTGCAGCGGTCGAAGACCGCCGCAGTGAGCGCCTGAGGAGTAGGGGACCATGCCGAAGCGCGTGCTGCAGGGCGTCGTCGTCAGCGACAAGCAAAACAAAACAGTTGTGGTCAAGGTCGAGCGGCGTTATACGCACCCGCTCCTCAAGAAGACGGTGCGCCGTTCGAAGAACTACCACGCCCATGACGAGGCGGGGTCGTTCAAGGTCGGTGACTCGGTCTGGATCGAGGAGTCGAAGCCCATTTCCAAGCTGAAAAGCTGGGTTGTGCTCGACAACGCTCCCAAGGCGTAAGTCGAATCATTGAGGCCAGGGGGCGATCGACCCCCGTCAGTCGTAGTCCGGGCTTAGGCACTCCGCCTTTGTCCGGAAACCGCGCTGATATGGAATGGAAGGATCAAGGCCATGATCCAGGTGCAGACGAATCTCGAGGTCGCCGACAATTCCGGCGCCCGCCGCGTGATGTGCATCAAGGTTCTCGGCGGCTCGAAGCGGCGCTATGCCCGCATCGGCGACATCATTGTGGTTTCGATCAAGGAAGCCATCCCGCGCGGCCGCGTGAAGAAGGGCGACGTCATGAAGGCGATCGTCGTTCGTACGGCCAAGGACATCAAGCGTCCCGATGGTTCGGTGATCCGCTTCGACCGCAATGCGGCCGTGCTGATCAACAACCAGAAGGAGCCGGTGGGCACCCGTATCTTCGGACCGGTTCCGCGCGAGCTGCGCGCCAAGAACCACATGAAGATCATTTCGCTCGCTCCCGAGGTGCTGTGATGGCTGCGAAGATCAAGAAGGGCGACAAGGTCGTCGTGCTCGCCGGCCGCGACAAGGGCAAGAACGGCGAAGTGCTCCAGGTCCTGCCGAAGGACGGCCGTGCCGTCGTGCGTGGCGTGAATCTGGTGAAGAAGCACACCAAGCAGTCGCAGCAGTCGGAAGGCGGCATCATCTCGAAAGAGGCCACCATCGACCTGTCGAACATTGCCGTGGCCGATCCGAAGGACGGCAAGCCGACCCGCGTCGGCTTCAAGGTGCTCGATGACGGCCGCAAGGTCCGTTTCGCCAAGCGTTCGGGGGATCTGATCGATGGCTGAGGCTCAGCAGGCGGCTCTCTCGCCGCGTTTGAAGAAGCATTACGAGGACGTCGTCCGTCCCGCGATGATCAAGGAATTCGGCTACAAGAACGTCATGGAAGTGCCGACCATCGAGAAGGTCGTCATCAACATGGGCGTTGGCGAAGCGACTGCCGACCGCAAGAAGGTCGACAACGCGGCCGGCGACCTTGCCATGATCGCAGGCCAGAAGCCGGTCATCACCAAGTCACGCCTCGCCATCGCCGGCTTCAAGCTGCGCGAGAACATGGCGGTGGGCTGCAAGGTCACGCTGCGCAAGACCAAGATGTACGAGTTCGTCGACCGGCTCGTCACCATCGCTCTTCCGCGGGTGCGCGACTTCCGTGGTCTCAACCCGAAGTCGTTCGACGGGCGCGGCAATTTCGCGCTCGGGATCAAGGAGCACATCGTGTTCCCCGAGATCAACTACGACAAGGTCGACCAGGTCTGGGGCATGGACGTGATCGTCTGCACGACTGCGAAGTCGGATGACGAGGCGCGCGCCCTGCTCAAGCACTTCAACTTCCCGTTCCGGCAGTGAGCCTTCGGGCTCATACGCGGAAACCAGGAGATATCGATGGCTAAGAAGAGCTCCGTCGAGAAGAACAACCACCGCAAGGCGCTCGTGAAGAAGTTCGCGGGCCGCCGGGCGCGCCTTCTCGCGATCGCCAATGACGAGAACCAGTCGATGGACGAGCGTTTCCTCGCTCGCCTGAAGCTGGCCGAACTGCCGCGCAATTCCGCCGGCATCCGCGTGCGCAACCGTTGCGAAGTCACCGGCCGCCCGCGCGCGTTCTATCGCAAGCTGAAGATGTCGCGCGTTGCTTTGCGCGAGCTCGGCAACAAGGGGCTGGTTCCCGGCCTCGTCAAGTCGAGCTGGTGAGGAGGTAGCATCATGGCGATCATCGATCCGCTTGGCGATATGCTGACCCGCATCCGCAATGCGCAGATGCGGCGCAAGTCGCGCGTCACGACGCCGGGCTCGAAGCTGCGCGCCCGCGTCCTCGACGTGCTGCAGTCGGAAGGCTACATCCGCGGCTATTCGACCACCGAGTTCGGCAACGGCCGTACCGAGTTCGACATCGAGCTGAAGTACCATGAGGGACAGCCGGTCATCCGGTCGATCTCGCGGGTTTCGAAGCCCGGCCGTCGCGTCTACTCCTCGGTCGAGACCATGCCGCGCGTGGCCGACGGCCTCGGCGTCACCATCGTCTCCACGCCCCGCGGCGTGATGTCCGATCACCTTGCCCGCGAGCAGAACGTGGGCGGCGAAGTGCTCTGCAAGGTCTTCTGACCTTTCACGCACAGCTGCTCATCAGGAGAGATCCAATGTCTCGTATCGGTAAGAAGCCCGTCTCGGTCCCCGCTGGCGTCACCGCCAACGTCTCGGGCCAGCTGGTCAAGATCAAGGGCGCGAAGGGCGAATTGTCCTTCGAGGTTCCCGAGGAGGTCTCGGTCGCCCTGGAGAACGGCGCCATCGCCGTCCAGCCGCGTTCGCAGACCAAGCGCGCCCGCGCGCTCTGGGGCACCTCGCGCGCCCGCATCAACAACCTGGTCGTCGGTACGACGGCCGGATTCGAGAAGAAGCTCGAGATCAACGGCGTCGGCTACAAGGCCGCTGTCGCCGGCAAGGTCCTGAAGCTCTCGCTCGGCTACAGCCACGACATCGACTACGAAATCCCGGCTGGGGTGACGATCACGACGCCGAAGCCGACGGAAATCGTCGTCGTCGGCATCGACAAGCAGGTCGTCGGCCAGACCGCCGCCGAGATCCGCGACTATCGCGGTCCCGAGCCCTACAAGGGCAAGGGCGTCAAGTACGCCGGCGAATTCATCTTCCGCAAGGAAGGCAAGAAGAAGTAAGGACCCGAGCCATGAGCAAGCAGACAGTTGCGACTGCGCGCCGCAAGGCCCGCGTCCGCCGCGCGATCAAGGCAGTGGCCAATGGCCGCGCCCGCCTGTCGGTGCACCGCACCGGCAAGCAGATCTACGCGCAGGTCATCGACGACACGAAGGGGCTGACGCTCGCTTCGGCCTCGTCGCTCGACAAGGACATCCGCGCCGAGATCAAGTCGGGCGCGAATGTCGAGGCCGCGGCGCAGATCGGCAAGATCCTTGCCGAGCGCGCCATCAAGGCCGGCGTCAAGGAGGTCGTGTTCGATCGCGGCGCCTATATGTACCATGGCCGCGTCAAGGCGCTGGCCGAGGCCGCTCGCGAAGGCGGGCTGAGCTTCTGATTGGTTGAACACCGCGGGATGCGGGAGGCCCAAAAGGCTTCCCGCATGTCGCATTTGGGAAGTCGCTCCATTCCGGGGCGCTCGAGCGAGCGGCGGGCCAGGATCGGCACCGTCCGCGCAAGTAAGAGGAAGACATGGCGAGAGAACCTCGTGATCGCGATCGCGAAGAGCGCGATTCGGAATTCGTGGACCGGCTGGTCCACATCAACCGCGTCGCCAAGGTGGTGAAGGGCGGCCGTCGCTTCGGGTTTGCCGCCCTCGTCGTCGTCGGCGACCAGAAAGGCCGCGTCGGCTTCGGCCACGGCAAGGCCCGTGAAGTTCCCGAGGCGATCCGCAAGGCGACGGAAGCCGCCAAGCGCGGCCTCGTCCGCATCCCGCTGCGCGAAGGCCGCACGCTGCACCATGACGTCCAGGGCCGTCACGGCGCCGGCAAGGTCGTGCTGCGCGCCGCCCCGGCCGGTACCGGCATCATCGCCGGCGGCCCGATGCGCGCCGTCTTCGAGGCGGTCGGCATGCAGGACGTGGTCTCGAAGTCGCTCGGCTCCTCGAACCCGTACAACCTCGTGCGCGCCACCTTCGATGCGCTGAAGAACGAGGATTCGCCGCGCAGCGTCGCCGCGCGTCGCTCGCTCAAGGTTTCGGCCCTGCAGACCCGCCGCCGCGATGCTGGCGCGGATGCCGGCGCGGACGCGTGAGGAGGGTTCGATGGCAAAGGCTGAGAAGACCTTCACCGTCGAGCAGATCGGTTCGCCGATCCGCCGCGACGCCTCGCAGCGCCAGACCCTGATCGGTCTCGGCCTGAACAAGATCCGCCGCCAATCGACCCTGCAGGACACGCCGGCTGCGCGTGGCATGGTCGAGAAGGTCAAGCACCTCGTCCGCGTCGTCGACGCGAAGTGAGGAGGGGCGAACCATGAAACTCACTGACATTCGTGACAACGAAGGCGCGAGCAAGTCGCGTATTCGCGTCGGCCGCGGCATCGGCTCCGGCAAGGGCAAGACCGGCGGGCGCGGCGTCAAGGGCCAGAAGGCTCGCGCCGGCGTGGCGGTCAAGGGCTTCGAAGGCGGCCAGATGCCGCTTTATCGGCGCCTGCCGAAGCGCGGCTTCCACAACCTGTTCGCCCGCGAGCTGAACGAGGTCAATCTCGGCCGCATCCAGCAGGCCGTCGAAGCCGGCAAGCTGGACGGCACCGTCACCCTCGAGTCGCTGGTCGCTGCCGGCGTGATCTCGAAGGCGGCGCGCGACGGCGTCAAGATCCTCGGCGTCGGCGAGCTCAAGGCGAAGCTCGCCTTCGAGGTGGCCGGTGCGTCGAAGTCGGCCGTCGAGGCGATCGAGAAGGCTGGCGGCACGGTCAAGATCCTGGCGGCCGCCGCTTCACAGGCGTGACCGGAGCAGGATGCGAAAAAGTGGGAACCGGTTTTTCGCATGAATCCTGCTCCAACTTTTTGATGAGAGACGGATTCAGCTTCCAGATGACTGCACTGTGTGCAGCCATCTGGAAGCATCCGGCTCTTGCGCTTACATGACTAACGCGAGCGGCGGCCGGGCCCGAAGCCTTGGCCGCCGTTCGACTGTCTAGACCAGAATTCTACACCCAAGGACCGGACGCATGGCATCGGCGGCTGAACAGCTTGCGGCAAACCTGAACTTCGGCGCGCTGGCCAAGGCCGACGAGCTGAAGAAGCGGATCTGGTTCACGCTGGGGGCGCTGATCGTCTATCGGCTCGGCACCTATATCCCGCTGCCCGGCATGAACCCGGATGCGGTCGCCGACCTGTTCAAGCAGACCCAGTCGGGCGTGCTCGGCCTGTTCAACATGTTCTCGGGCGGCGCCGTCGGCCGGCTCGCGATCTTCGCGCTGGCGATCATGCCGTACATCTCGGCCTCGATCATTATCCAGCTGCTCTCCAGCGTCGTTCCGACCTTCGAGGCGCTGAAGAAGGAAGGCGAGGCAGGCCGCAAGATCCTGAACCAGTATACCCGCTACCTCACCCTGGTGCTGGCGCTGTTCCAGGCCTGGGGCATCGGCGTGGGTCTTCAAGGCTCGGGCAATCTCGTGCTCGAACCCGGGCCGTTCTTCCTGATCTCGACCACCATCACGCTGGTCGGCGGCACCATGTTCCTGCTCTGGCTCGGCGAGCAGATCACCAGCCGCGGCATCGGCAACGGCACGTCGATGATCATCTTCGCCGGCATCATCGCCGAGTTCCCGGCCCAGCTGGCGCAGACGCTCGAGCTTGGCCGCCAGGGCGCGATCTCGACCGGCCTGCTGCTGCTGGTGCTGGTCATGGCGGTCTGCGTCATCGCCTTCGTGGTCTTCGTCGAGCGCGCCCAGCGCCGCCTGCTGATCAACTATCCCAAGCGCCAGGTCGGCAACCGCATGTATGAGGGCCAGACCTCGTTCCTGCCGCTGAAGCTCAACACCGCCGGCGTGATTCCACCGATCTTCGCCTCGTCGCTGCTGCTGCTGCCGACCACGATCGCCAGCTTTTCGCAGGCTTCGGGCGGCACCGGCTTCCTGGCGACGCTCGCGACCTATCTGGCCCATGGCCGGCCGCTGTTCATGATCCTCTATGCGGCGCTGATCATCTTCTTCTGCTTCTTCTACACCGCGATCGTGTTCAATCCGGTCGAGACGGCAGACAACCTCAAGAAGCATGGCGGCTTCATGCCCGGCATCCGTCCGGGCGAGCGCACCGCCGAGCACATCGACCGGGTGCTGACCCGCATCACCGTGCTCGGCGCCGCCTATTTGACTATCGTCTGCTTGATCCCCGAGTTCATGATCACCTATGCCCAGATTCCGATCATCCTGCTCGGCGGCACCTCGCTGCTGATCGTGGTCACGACGACGATGGACACGGTCGCCCAGGTCCACGGTCATCTCCTGGCCCATCAGTATGAGGGCCTGGTCAAGAAGGCGAAGTTGAGGGGGGCGAGGCGCTGATGAGGCTGATTTCATGCGTTTGATCTTCCTGGGGCCGCCGGGGGCGGGCAAAGGCACTCAGGCGACGCGGATCGTCGCGAAGTACGGCATTCCGCAGCTCTCGACCGGCGATATGCTGCGTGCCGCGGTGGCGGCCGGCACCCCGGTCGGTCTCAAGGCGAAAGCGGTGATGGATGCCGGCGGGCTGGTCTCGGACGAGATCGTCATTGGCATCGTCGCCGACCGCATCGAAGAAGCCGATGCGAAGAAGGGCTTCATCCTCGACGGTTTCCCGCGGACCCTGGCGCAGGCCGAGGCGCTCGACTCGATGCTGGCCGGCAAGGGGCTGAAGCTCGACAAGGTGCTCGAGCTCCGGGTCGACCAGAGCAAGCTCGTCGACCGGATCGTGCGCCGGGCCGAGGAGGCCAAGGCCGCCGGCCAGCCGGTCCGCAAGGACGATGACCCGGAGGTCTTCAAGACCCGGCTCGAAGCCTATAACCGCGATACCGCGATCGTCGCGCCCTATTACGAGAAGCGCGGCCAGCTCACCGCGATCGACGGCATGCAGCCGATCGATCAGGTCACCAGGGCGATTGAGACGGCGCTCGCAGGCTGAGTTCCGGCCTGATGCGAATTCAAATGCCGCGCGGTTCCCGCCGCGCGGCTTTTTCTTGCGATAGGGCGGGCCATGACCAGCGGCAACGACGACTACGTCTATGATGAAGTGACCGGTGAGTGGCGGCCGGCTTCAGAGCTGGCGACGGCTGCGGTCCAGAAGTCCGAGGTTCGCGATGCTTCCGGCACCATCCTAGTGGATGGCGATGCGGTTACGCTGATCAAGGATCTCAAGGTCAAGGGCGCCAACCAGACCCTGAAGCAGGGCACGGTGATCCGCTCGATCCGCTTGACGGATAATCCCGAGGAGATCGACTGCCGGCATGAGAGCATCAAGGGATTGGTGCTGCGCACGGAGTTCGTGCGCAAGCGCTGAGCAGGCGCAGTTCAGCTCAGCCAATTCTCGACCTTGAGGCCGTCGACGCGTTCGAACTCTGCAGTGTTCGCCGTGACCATGATGCAGCCGAGCGAGAGAGCCTGGGCGGCAATGAGCATATCGTTGCCGCCGATCGGTTGGCCTTTCGCTTCGAGGGCCGTGCGCAGATCGGCATAGGCACGTGAAGCGGCTTCGGCGAAAGGAATGGCCTCGATCTCGAAGAGCAGGGCCTCGACCGTCGCCGACAGGCGCGCCGAGCCGGCTTTCCGGCACCCATAGCGCAGTTCTGCCGCAACGATCACGCTGGTCAGGATGTGACGATCGCCGATCTCGGCGATGCGTTTCGCGGCACGGCCTTGCGGCTGACGGACCAGATCGGAGATGATGTTGGTGTCGAGCAGATAGCGCGTCAAAGGTCGCGTTCCGGCGCCGGTTGCGGATCTGCGATCTCCGGGAATGCCTCGTCGAGTGGCTCCAGACTCGTAAGCAGGGCGGACAGGCCCCGCTTCGCCAGCGGCTCGATGACGAGGCGATCGCCGTCGCGACGCATCAGGGCCTCGTCACCGGGAAGCTCGAACTCGACAGGGATGCGGACGGCCTGATTGCGGCCGTTGCGAAACAGCCTGACATGCCGGATTTCGTTCATTCGTATGCTCCGACGCTGTGGCATATGCCTGAGCATATGTCTCGATTGTGCCGTTCGCAAGGCTGAGGTCAGGCCCTTGGCTCAACGAGGAGCCCCCCGTGTGCATCACCGCGGCTCTCCGACCGTGACGCCCGAACCCCGACGTTCCAAACCCGCGAAGTTGTGGCATGCTGCGGCCTGGAAGAGCGGGCGGGCTGGCCGTGCAGGTCGATCCTTCGGATGTCCATCAGACGCTCGAATACCGGCTGGACGCGGAATTCGCGAGCTGGCTGCCGATCGGCTTGCTGACCCTGTTCTGCGGTCTTTTCATATTCGCCATGGAGATGCCCGACTGGCCGCGCCCCGGCGAGACCTTCGGCGCATTCGCGGCGATCCTCGTCGGCATCGGCCTCTCGGTCTTCGTGCTGCGGAGACGGTTCCGGCGCGGCAAGCCGGTCTATGTATTGTCGCCCGACGGGGTCCACATCTGCTGGTCGTCACGCAGGGAGAGCTTCATTCCCTGGCGCGAGATCAAGGGGATCGACACGATCGATATCGTGGTCTGGCACTGGCTGGCGCGCTACCCGCGGAATCTGCACTACAACGACGTCACAGTGGCACTGGTCACCAAGCAGTTCTACCAGGCGAACCTGCATATCAAGTCGCTGTTCCAGCGCGGACCTTATTGGCACCAGACGGCCTTCATCGCGAAGGGCGACATGGTCCAGTGCGCTCTGCATGCGGAATTCGTGGGCGTCACGCCGCAGCAATTGCGCGGGGCGGTCGAGGTGCGCTGGCGGGCTTTCGGCGGAGCGTCAGACAGGCCGAGGCCGAGCGTGCCGGTGATCTATGCCGCGCGCCGGCCGGATATGGCCGAGACGCAGGCTGCGTCCGGGCGGAAGGTGGTGGCGGCGGGAGGGACGCCGCGGCCCCTCTCGCCCTGGGACATGATCAAGATCGCGCTGCCGCTGATCGGAATCTTCGTCGCCGGCAGCAACCTTGCCGGGATCTGGTCAACCCAGGGGCAAGTCACGGCTCTCGCGAAAAAGCGGGAATGGCAGGAATGGAACGCCCGCTACCACCGCGAGCGGCGCGAGCTCGACGAGAAGCTGCAAAGGCAGCGCGAAGAGATGGAGGAAGCGATGCGGCGGGCCTTCACGCGCTACTGAGGCATCGTTGTTCGCCCGGCAAGGTTGGTGCGCATTTGCGCCAGCGCAGGCGCGATTTCGCGCGCCGCGGTTGCAATTGACACATCTCCTCCCGCCGACTGAACTCGGCTCCAGGCCCAAGAGGGTCAAGACAGGGCAGCGGCAACCGAGGCCGGTGGCACCAGCCATCGCCGGCTGACCGACAAGCCTTGAGATCGGGAGGACAGCATGAAACGAGTTGCTTGCCTTGTGGCGGCTGCGCTGCTGGCGACCGCGGCGATGGCGCGGGCGCAGGACGCGGTCAAGATCGGTATCCTCAACGACCAGTCGGGCAACTATGCCGAGTTCGGCGGGCTCGGCTCGGTCGAGGCGGCCAAGCTCGCGATCGAGGATTTCGGCGGCTCGGTGCTGGGCAAGCCGATCGAGATCGTCTCGGGCGACCACCAGAACAAGCCGGACGTCGCCGCCGGCCTGGCGCGGCGCTGGTACGATGTCGACGGCGTCACCGCGATTGCCGACCTGACGAATTCGGCGGTCGCGCTGGCGGTCGCCGGCATTGCCAAGGAGAAGCAGAAGGTCACGCTCTATAACGGGCCGGCGACGACGCGCCTCTTCAACGAGGACTGCTCGGCGACCGGATTCATGTGGACCTTCGACACCGCGACCTCGGCCAAGGGCACGGCCCTGTCGATCCTGCGCGAGGGCGGCGACAGCTGGTACGTCATCGCCGCCGACTATGCCTTCGGCCATCAGCTCACCGCTGATATCGAGGCGATCGTCGCGGCCAATAAGGGCAAGACGCTGGGCACTGTGCGCGCGCCGCTATCGACGCCGGACTTCTCCTCCTTCCTGCTGCAGGCGCAGGCCTCGAAGGCCAAGATCGTCGCCTTTGCCAATGCCGGCACCGACACGATCAACTCGATCAAGCAGGCCGGCGAGTTCGGCCTCGTCGACAGCGGCCAGAAGCTCGCCGCCATGGTCGTTGTGCTGAGCGACGTGCACGGGCTCGGCCTCGACAAGGCCAAGGGGCTGATCACCACCACCGCCTATTATCACGACGCCGACAAGCCGAGCCGCGCTTGGGCGGACCGTTACATGGCCAAGACCAGGAAGATGCCGGGCATGATCCAGGCCAGCGTCTACTCGTCAGTCCTGCACTATCTCAAGGCGGTGAAGGCGGCCGGCACGGCGGCGGGTCCCGCGGTCGCGGCCAAGATGAAGGAGCTGCCGGTCGATGATTTCTATGCGCCGGGTGCGAAGGTCCGCGAAGACGGCCGCCTGCTGAACGACATGCTGCTGGTCGAGGCCAAGGCGCCGTCCGAATCGAAGGCGGCGTGGGACTACTTCAAGGTGGTCCGCAAGATCCCGGCTGCCGAGATCATCGCGCCGCTGTCGGAGAGCAAGTGCCCGCTGGTGAAGAAGTGAACCAGTATGGTTGGGCGCGCCTGGGTTGACAGGACGCGCCCGACCGACTAACAGCCGGCCATCCGGTTTCATATGAGCGATGCCGATGCCTTCGGGAGAAGGGACGGCGTCGCATTCTCGCATGGAACGGGTTCAACGCTCCGCAAGGGCCGGCCTCCACCGGACGCGGAGTTATCGTCATTGCCGCAGCGCCCGGCGTTGCAGCCCCATGGAGAGGTGAAGAACATGGCTCGTATCGCGGGCGTCAACATTCCGACCGGCAAGCGTGTCGTCATCGGTCTGCAGTACATTCACGGCATTGGCGCCCACAAGGCCCAGGAGATCTGCGAGAAGGTCGGCATCGCCGCCGAGCGCCGGGTCAACCAGTTGACCGACGCCGAAGTCCTGCAGATCCGCGAGACGATCGACCGCGACTATCTCGTCGAGGGCGATCTGCGCCGCGAAGTCTCGATGAACATCAAGCGCCTGATGGACCTCGGCTGCTATCGCGGCCTGCGCCATCGCCGCTCGCTGCCGGTGCGCGGCCAGCGTACCCACACCAACGCCCGTACCCGCAAGGGCAAGGCGAAGCCGATCGCCGGCAAGAAGAAGTGAGGGTTGCCGCAGGCAATCCTCATCCTCGGGCCTGACCCGAAGATCTCGTGACGAGGGCGCCGCCCGGCGCCTCCTCCAGCAAGAGATGCTCGGGGCAAGCCCGAGCATGACGTTCTCTCCCCAGCGCCTGGCATCACGGGCGCGCCTGAAGGATGAAAGAAAGAGATTATGGCCAAAGAAGCCCAGCGCGTCCGCCGTCGCGAACGCAAGAACATCGTTTCCGGCGTCGCGCATGTGAACGCCTCGTTCAACAACACCATGATCACCATCACCGACGCGCAGGGCAACACGATCTCGTGGTCGTCCGCCGGCACGATGGGTTTCAAGGGCTCGCGCAAGTCGACCCCCTATGCCGCCCAGGTCGCCGCCGAGGACGCCGCCCGCAAGGCTGCCGAGCACGGCATGCGCACCCTCGAGGTCGAGGTCACCGGTCCGGGTTCGGGCCGCGAGTCGGCGCTGCGCGCGCTGCAGGCCGCCGGCTTCACCGTCACCTCGATCCGCGACGTGACGCCGATCCCGCACAATGGCTGCCGGCCGCGCAAGCGCCGCCGCGTCTGAGCCTTAGCCGGATCGAAGCGGCGCCCGCAGGGGCGGGCGCCGGTACGGGGCGGCCCGCCGCCGCCATTATTGAAGCACCAGGAGTGCGGTCGTGATCAGCAAGAACTGGCAGGATCTGTCCAAGCCGAACAAGCTCGAAGTCAAGGTCGGAGACGACCCGAAGCGTCTGGCCACCGTGATCGCGCGTCCGCTCGAGCGCGGCTTCGGCATGACGCTCGGCAATGCGCTGCGTCGCGTGCTGCTCTCCTCGCTCCAGGGCGCGGCCGTCACCGCCGTCCAGATCGACGGCGTGCTGCATGAGTTCTCCTCGATCCCGGGCGTACGCGAGGATGTCACCGACATCGTCCTGAACATCAAGGCGATCGCCATCAAGATGCAGGGCGAGGGTCCCAAGCGCATGACCCTGCGCAAGACCGGCCCTGGCGCCGTCACCGCCGGCGACATCAACACCATCGGCGACGTCTCGATCCTCAACCCCGAGCTCGTGCTCTGCACGCTCGACGACGGGGCCGAGATCCGCATGGAGTTCACGGTCAACACCGGCAAGGGCTATGTCCCCTCCGAGCAGAACCGTCCCGAGGACGCGCCGATCGGCCTGATCCCGGTCGATAGCCTGTACTCGCCGGTCAAGAAGGTCTCCTATCGCGTCGAGAACACCCGCGAGGGCCAGAATCTCGACCGCGACATGCTGACCATGCAGATCGAGACCAACGGCTCGGTTTCGCCCGAGGACGCGCTGGCGCTCGCCGCCCGCATCCTGCAGGACCAGCTCGCCGTCTTCATCACCTTCGAAGAGCCGCGCAAGGAAGAGGCCGTCTCGACCGCGCCGCAGCTGCCGTTCAACCCGGCCCTGCTCAAGAAGGTCGACGAGCTCGAACTGTCGGTCCGCTCGGCGAACTGCCTGAAGAACGACAACATCGTCTATATCGGCGACCTTATCCAGAAGTCCGAGGGCGAGATGCTGCGCACCCCGAACTTCGGCCGCAAGTCGCTGAACGAGATCAAGGAAGTGCTCGCCACCATGGGCCTCCATCTCGGCATGGACGTGCAGGGCTGGCCGCCGGAGAACATCGAAGAGTTGGCCAAGCGCTTCGAAGAGCACTACTGAGACCCCGGCGCGGGACTGCTTCCCGCGCTACTTCCCGCCCGGCGCATGAGCACCGGAGCATAAAGGACGGCCGTTCCGTGGCACGGCGGCCGTAAGCAACGAAGGAGCCAATCATGCGTCACGGTTTCCGCGGTCGTCGTTTCAACCGCACTGCCGAGCATCGCCAGGCGATGTTCGCCAACATGGCCCAGGCCCTGATCAAGCACGAGCAGATCACCACCACGCTGCCGAAGGCCAAGGACCTTCGTCCGGTCGTCGAGAAGCTGGTGACGCTCGGCAAGCGCGGCGACCTGCACGCTCGCCGCCAGGCGATCGCGCAGATCAAGGACGTCGCTTTGGTCGGCAAGCTCTTCGCGGTGCTCGGCCCGCGCTACAAGGAGCGCAATGGCGGCTATCTGCGCATCATGAAGGCGGGCTTCCGCTTCGGCGACAACGCCCCGCTCGCCGTGATCGAGTTCGTCGATCGCGATGTCGACGCCAAGGGCCAGGATTCCGGCCCGGTCTTCACGGCGGATGACGAGCAGGCGGCCTGAGCTTTCGGGCATCCAGGTATTCGAAAGGGCGGTCTTCGGGCCGCCCTTTTTCGTTGCCCGTGTAGATCAGAAGCGAGAGACTACCGCTGTGCGAGATTGTTGCGCCCGCTTGCGCTTTTCCCTGAGTCAGGTGGGTGCTAGCGTCTGCCCGAACCGGGCAGGGCGGCACGACGCCGCTTTGAAAGCAAGCCCGGCGTCGAGGGAGATATTCGCATGAAGCGCGCTGCTCTGGCCGTTCTCGCCGCCATCGCCATCCTGCCGGCCCAGGCCCAGGACAAATATCCGTCCAAGCCGATCAACATGCTGGTGCCGTTCGCGGCCGGCGGCTCCTCCGACGTGATCGCTCGCCTCGTCGGCGAGGAGATGGCGCAGGTGCTCGGCCAGCGGATCGTGATGGAGAACATGGGCGGGGCGGGCGGTGCCACCGCGCTGACGCGTGCAGCCCGGGCCGAGCCAGACGGCTACACCATCGTGATCGGCAATAGCGGCACCAATGCCGCCTCCTACACGATCTACAACGACCTGAAGTACACCCCAGCCGATTTCGTGCCGATCGGCCTCGTCGCCAAGACCTCGCCGATGATCGCGCTGAAGCTCGATTTTCCGGCCAAGGACCTCAAGGAGTTCCTCGCCTACGCCAAGGCCAATCCCGGCAAGCTCAGCCTCGGCCATGCCGGCGTCGGCTCGTCGAACTATCTGATCTGCCGCAACTTCCTGAAGGCGTCGGGCCTCGACGTGGCGCTGGTGAGCTATCGCGGCGCTGGCCCGGCGCTGAACGACCTGATGGGCGGGCAGATCGACGGCGTCTGCGATGCTGCCACCTCGCTTTCCGGCGCGGTCCAGGGCAAGAAGGTCAAGGCGCTGGTGGTGGCGACGCCGCAGCGCCTGCCGAGCCTGCCCGATGTGCCGACCTCGGCCGAAGCCGGCCTGCCGGCGTTCCAGGCCCAGGGCTGGAACGCGATCTTCGCGCCGAAGGGTACGCCGCAGCCGGTGATCGACAAGCTCAATCAGGCGCTGCGCACCGCGCTTTCTAGCGAAAAGCTGCATGCGCGCTTCAAGGAGCTCTCCTCAGTGCTGCCTGAAAAGGACGAGATGTCGCCCGAGTTCGTCGCCAAGATGGTTCCGGCCGAGATCGAGAAGTACAAGGTGCTGCTCAGCGACAGCAAATAGATCTCACGCTTTCGCGATGGCGAGCTCGCCAGCGAGATCGAGCAGCACGTCCAGAGGTTGCTCGAAGATCTCGGCCTCCGGCGAGACGCCATAGAGCCCGAAGATGAACTCGGTGGTCTCGTCGCGTTCGGCCAAGGCCATCGCCCAGCCGGCGAAGCGCCGGTGCGCGACGGCATCCTGCGCCAGCAGGCGCAGATCGCCATGGCGCGGATCGACCATGATCCGGCCATAGGTTTCCGCGATAGCACCGGCGTCGCCTTCGAGGATCTGGGCGAATCCGCCCGGCGTCGCCATCAGGAAACCCGTGACATGCCTCTCGGCATTGCGCCGCCGCGCCGTCTCGAGAATGCGCGCGAGCTCCCCACGTCGATCCACCTCGACGAGTCGGCTGCGGCTGGCATAAACAAGGCGAACGAGGCTCACGTCATTGGTCCTTTCGGGAGCAGGCTGGGATGTCTCGCGGCCCGGAACAGGAACGCGCAGCGCGTGTTCTCGACAGTGTCCGGGATGCTGCCGCGGGGGGATGGTTCAGATACTGAACTTCCAAGGCAGCTATTTTGTTTCAAGAAGGAGATCGGCATGCGCCGTTCCATCATGCCGAAGCGCAGCCGGTTTGTCGCGCTGAACCTCGGTCTTGCGCTGTCCATCGGCGCTTCGTCGCTGGCGCTCGCTCAGGCCCGCCAGGTTCCGGAAGCGCGCCAGCAGATCACGCTGTCCTTCGCGCCCGTCGTGCAGAAGACGGCCCCTTCTGTCGTCAACGTCTACGGCGCTCGGGTCGAGCGGCGGCCGCAGAACCCGTTCATGGACGATCCGTTCTTCCGCCGCTTCTTCGGCGATGGCGGCTTCGGCCTGCCGCGCGAGCAGGTGCAGCGCTCGCTCGGCTCGGGCGTAATCGTCGATGCCGGCGGCCTCGTCGTCACCAATAACCACGTCATCGAAGGCATGACCGAGGTCAAGGTCGCGCTCGCCGACAAGCGCGAGTTCGAGGCCGAGATCGTGCTGCGCGATCCGCGCACCGATCTTGCCGTGCTCAAGGTCAAGGGCGCCAAGGAGCTGACAGCGATCGAGGTCGGCGATTCCGATACGCTGCAGATCGGCGATCTCGTGCTGGCGATCGGCAATCCGTTCGGCGTCGGCCAGACGGTGACGCAGGGCATCATCTCGGCGCTGGCGCGCACGCAAGTCGGCGTCGGCGACGCACAGTCCTTCATCCAGACCGACGCCGCGATCAACCCCGGCAACTCCGGCGGCGCGCTGGTTGACATGCAGGGGCGGCTCACCGGCATCAACACCGCAATCTTCTCGCGCTCGGGCGGCAGCCATGGCATCGGCTTCGCGATTCCCTCCGCCATGGTCCGCGTCGTGGTCGAGAGCGCCAAGTCCGGCGGCAAGCTGGTGAAGCGGCCCTGGTTCGGGGCGCGGCTGCAGGCGCTGACCCAGGAGGTGGCCGACGGGCTCGGGCTCGACCGGCCGGCCGGCTCGGTCGTCGCCAGCGTGGTCGATTCGGGCCCGGCGGCGGAAGCCGGGCTGAAGCGCTCGGACGTGATCCTCGCCGTCGACGGCGTCGGCGTCGACGATCCCGAAAGCTTCGGATACCGTTTCGCCACGCGGCCGATCGGCGGCACGACGCAGCTCACCGTGCTGCGCGGCGGCAAGCGCATCACCGTCCCGATCAAGCTGACGCCGGCGCCGGAGACGCGTCCGCGCGAGCCGGTCAAGGTCGCCGGCCGCTCGCCCTTCACGGGCCTGACCGTGCTCAACCTGTCGCCGGCGGTGGCCGAGGAGCTCTCGATCGACCTCTCGACCGAAGGTGTGGTCGTCAGCGAGATCGAGGAGGGCAGCCCGGCCGCACGCGTCGGCTTCCGCAAGGGTGATCTCATCCTCGCCATCAATGGCGAGCGCATCAATGCCTCGCGCGAGATCGAGCTGGCGACGCGTGAGCGCAAGCGCGCCTGGGAGGTGACGATCTCGCGCGGCGGCCAGACCGTGACGTCCGTGTTCGGCGGGTGAGGTGAGCGACCTCTTCGCCGCCTCGGGTCTCGATAAATCCGGCCCGCGCCCGCTCGCTGACCGGGTGCGGCCGACGACGCTCGGCGAGGTCGCAGGACAGGAACACCTGACCGGCGAGGACGGCGTGCTAACCCGGCTGATCGCCTCGGGCTCGCTCGGCAGCCTGATCTTCTGGGGGCCGCCCGGCACCGGCAAGACCACCGTCGCGCGCTTGCTGGCGGGTGCGACCGATCTCGGCTTCGAGCAGATCAGCGCGATCTTCTCCGGGGTCGCCGATCTGAAGAAGGTATTCGACGCCGCCCGCGGCCGACGGCTTGGCGGCAAGGGCACCTTGCTGTTCGTCGACGAGATCCACCGCTTCAACCGGGCTCAGCAGGACGCCTTTCTGCCGGTGATGGAGGACGGCACGATCACCCTGGTCGGCGCCACCACCGAGAACCCGTCCTTCGCCTTGAACGCCGCGCTGCTGTCGCGCGCCCGCGTCCTGACCTTCAAGGCGCTCGACGAAGGCGCGCTGCTCTTCATGCTCGGCCGGGCCGAGGCGCTGGAGAACCGCGAACTGCCGCTGACACCGGAGGCGCGGCTCGCACTGGCGCGCTTCGCCGATGGCGACGGGCGGGCGGTGCTGACGCTGGCGGAAGAGACCTGGCGCGCCGCCAAGCCGGGAGAGATCTTCGACGAAGCCGGGCTCTCCGAGGTGATCCAGCGGCGCGCGCCGATCTACGACAAGGCGCAGGACGGCCACTACAATCTGATCTCGGCGCTGCACAAGACGATCCGCGGCTCCGATCCGGATGCGGCGCTTTATTATTTCGCCCGCATGCTCGACGCCGGCGAGGACCCGCGCTTTCTGGCGCGGCGGCTGGTGCGCATGGCGGTTGAGGATATCGGCCTCGCCGACCCGCAGGCCTTGGTGCATGCCCGCGCCGCGACCGAGACCTATGAGCAGCTCGGCTCGCCCGAAGGTGAGCTCGCTCTGGCGAACACCGTGATCTATCTCGCCACTGCGCCGAAATCGAACGCGGCCTATGTCGCCTACAAGGCGGCGATGCGCACGGCCAAGCAGGCGGGATCGCTGACGCCGCCCAAGACCATCCTGAACGCGCCGACCAAGCTGATGAAGCAGGAGGGCTACGGCGCCGACTACGCCTACGACCATGACGCACCCGACGCCTTCTCCGGCCAGAACTACTGGCCGGAGGCGCTCGGTCGCCAGCTTTTCTACGATCCACCGGAGCGCGGCTTCGAGCGCGAGATCAGGAAGCGGCTGGAGTATTGGGAGAAGCTCCGGCAGGAGCGTGGGGAGTAGGGGGCCGGCTTCAGCCCGCGTCATGCTCGGGCTCGACCCGAGCATCTCAGGCCGGAAGAGGCACCAATCAACGCCTTCTCGCCACGAGATTCTCGGGTCTGCGCTTCGCTACGCCCGAGAATGACGTTTTCTTTAAAAACTCCGCTCGATGAACAGCTGCGTCGAGATCTGTCGCCCCGCCAACCCCGCCGCGATCTCGCGGCCGGTCAGCGCGATCTTCGCCCAGGCGATCGAGTTCTCGATGCCGAGCTTGAAGCCCTCGACCGGCGTCCAGACCAGATTGGCGGCCAAGCGGTCGATCCTGATCTCGCCGCGGACCTGGTTGGCGAGCGGCACTTCGAGCCAATACCGGCTGAGATAGAGGTTGCTGGCGAGCTCGTCGGTCCATTCCAGGCGGCCGGAAACCACGGTGGAAAAGCCGCGCGTGGCGTCGCTCGCCACGAGCACGCGGTTGACGATGCGGGCGTCGAGCTGCGAGCCGAGATAGGGCGCTCCGTCGATCGCGCCGGCGAGCTGCGCCGTCAGGCTCCAGCTCTTGCCGAACGCCTCACCTTCATAGGTTGCGCCGAGAATGCCGGCCCGGCCGAAGCGCGACGGTGTGCCGGGGATCTCCCGCAAGGCGAATGCACCATGCACGGTCCAGCCGCCCTGTTCGTAGACCAGCCGGCCGATCGTATCGGGTATGCGTCGCCCGGTCTGAACCGGCGCGGTCACGGAGGCGTTGCCAAGCGCCGGATCCTCGACAGCGAGCGTCGCGGTCCAGCTCTCGGTCAGCGGCAGTTCCAGCGCGATGAGGCCGACGGTGCGCGAGGGCACGCGCGCCGAGAAGATGAACTCGTCGCCGGTCCAGAACGCGAAGCGCGACGTGTCGAGGCCGAAGGTCCAGGGGCCGACGAGAATCGTCGCCTCGTCGAGCGAGGTCTCGCTGCTGCCGTCGACCGGCCCGTACATGGTGAAGCCGAAGGCGGTGCCAACCCTTAGGCCCGAGGCGAGCTCGTGCGAGGTCGCGATGCGGAAGGCGGCACTGACCGGGAACGAGGTCGCGCTCGATGGCGGCGGCGGACCATTGCGCGAGGCGCGGAAGGAATCGCGCTGGATGCCGGCGCTGACCGTGCCGGTGATCGAGAGGCAGGTGGCCGAGCCGGGCAGGACAAGGCCGCGCTCCGGCGGGTCCTCGTCGTCATCGTCCTCCTCGTCGTCGCTGTCGCTGTCGTCGTCTGCTTCGTCCTCGCCCGAAGCCGCGGGCTCTGCCGGCTTGCCGGCAAAGAGCGGCGGAGTTTCCGGCAAAGCGATGGTGCAGGCGCGGGCGAAGCTCGGCGCCTGCGCCGGGCGCGACGGCAGACGGGACGGAGCAGCGAGGGCGGTTTGCGAGAGAAGGGCAAAGCAGAGGCCGGCTGGCAGGGCTGCGCGCCAGAGCGCCGCGCCGATAGGCTTGCCTCCCGCTTCAGAACCGCTTGCCATCGGCGCGACGACCACCCCTTTCGTCTCGGTGTTTCTGCCGGTCGGGGAGGTGGCAAGTCAATCGCGCAGGCGGAGCGGGGGCGGGTGATGCTTTTGCGCGGGAGCGGCCTGCGGCGGATCGCAGGCCGCATGATCATCGCGGCTGCTCAGGCGGAGGCAGTCGCCCGGGGCGGGACCGCCGAGTAGGCCGAGGTTTCGTTGCGAATCTCGAATGCGACGAGCGAGAACCAGCCGAAGAGCACGAGACCGGCGGCGCCGACGATCAGCCCGGCCAAAGCCGGGTTCGCCATGCTCGTGGCGACGAGCGCGGGAGCGAGCAGGGCGGTTACGACGCTGTAGAGCGCCCAGCCGCTCTTGCCGACGGCGTTGAACCGGCGGGCGAAGACGAAGCAAGCCGCGATCAGCGACAGGAACGAGACGAGGAAGGCGACCATATGCACCGCGCCGGTCGCGCTCATCTGTGGGGCCTGGCCCGGGGCGGGCAGGGGATCGGGCCCGAACAGCCCGGCGCCGACCATGCCGATTCCGTAGAGGCCGGCGAGGATCGGCCCGGCCGTGCCGCCGCGCTGGCCGCGCAGGACATGGCGCAAACCGAGCGCGCCGGCGAGCGCCAATGCACCGGTCAGCACGAAGTTGGCGACCTGGATCCAGCCGAGCTCGCCGAGCGCGAGGAAGCTGATCGGCTGGGTGCGGATGTCGTAGCCCGGCCTGAGCGCCAGTTGCAGCGCGGCGAGGCCGTAGAACACAGGCGTGCTCGCCACGCCGCAGGCGAGGAGGGCACGGTCGAGAGAAGAGGGGGCGGTCTGCATCTGGCTCTCCGGAAGCGACAGGAGTAGAGTGAAACTGAACGGTTTAGTACAACTAAACTGTGTAGTTTCATTTCTGATGTCAAGTCCCTGGGAGCCGTCATGTCGCAAACCGTTCTCGATCGTTCCGAGCGCAAGCGTGGCGCCGTGCTGGAGGCGGCGACGAGCCTGTTCCTGGCGAAGGGCTATGACGGCACCACCATGGACGAGGTGGCGGCGCTTGCGGCTGTGTCGAAGCCGACGCTCTACCGCTATTTCGCCGACAAGGAGCGGCTCTATGCGGCGATTGTCGCGGCGACGACGGACAATATCGACGGCTTGCTGCGGCTGGTGGCCGAGGAGCTTGCGGCCTCACACGACCCCAGGGAAGGGCTGAGCCGGCTCGCCGGCAAGTTCCTGACCACGCTGATGCAGCCGGACCTGCTGCGCCTGCGCCGGCTGGTGATCGCCAATGCTGAGCGCTTCCCCGAGGTCGGGCAGGGCTGGTTCTCTGGTGGCTTCGAACGCGTGTTGGAGACGCTTTCCGCCGCCTTCCAGCGCTATGCCGCGAAGGGGCGCCTGCGGATCGACGACCCGCTGATGGCAGCCAACCATTTCGCCGGGCTGTTGCTATGGATCCCGCTGAACCGCGCCATGTTCAGCGGCAAATGCGATAGCGATCCGGCCGAGCTCGTTCGCTATGCGCAGGCCGGGGTCGACGCATTCCTGCGGGGCTATGGCACGGAAACGGTGAGGTAAGCAGCAGACCAGACTGGAACGAGGCATCCGCCGCGGATTTCGTTTGTCTGCGGTCGCAGGGCGCTCTATGCCTCGGGGATGCTTTCCACCGCTCTCGTCTTCCTCGGCGCCGGCATCGGCGGCGTGCTCCGGCACGGCGTCAACGTCGTCTCGCTGAAATGGCTCGGCGCCTCGTTCCCCTATGGCACGATGGCGATCAACATCCTCGGCTCCGGCGTGATGGGCCTCGTCGCCGGCTGGCTCGCCTTCAAGGCCGGCGAGGGCTGGACCCAGCCCGCCAGACTGTTCCTGACCACCGGCGTCCTCGGCGGCTTCACCACCTTCTCGGCCTTCTCGCTCGATGCGGTGCTGCTCTGGGAGCGCGGCGAGGCGATGCTGGCGGCGGCCTATGTGATCGGCTCGGTCGTGTTGTCGCTCGCGGCGCTGGTCGCGGGGCTCGCTCTGGTCAGGGGGCTGTCATGAGAATGGGCGGCAAGGGAACTGGCGGTCCTCCACGCGGCAACGGCCCCAAGCGCGGCGGCAGGCCGCCAGCCTCCGGCGCGCCGAAAGGCAAGCGCCCGAGCCATGATGCGCGCCGCTCGGCTCGGGCCAGGCCGCGTCCGGCGGAGGACGAGGTCGTGCGCACCGCGCCGACGCGCAACCCGAAGCCGCATCATCCGGCGCCAAGGGCGGCGGGACCACGCAAGCCCGCGCCACGCAAGCCGCCGATCACGGATGCGCCGACCCGCGCCGAGGTCAAGGCCGTCACCGCCGAGGTGCTGGCGACCGGCGTGCAGCAGCTCGTGGTGACGCAGGACGAGAACGAGATGCGGATCGACCGCTTCCTCGAGGCGCGCTTCCCGCAGCTCTCCTTCAGCCATATCCAGCGCATCGTCCGGAAGGGCGAGCTTCGTGTCGACGGCAAGCGCGCCGACAGCAAGGACCGGCTGACGGCCGGCCAGACCGTGCGCATCCCGCCGCTGAAGCTGGAGCAGGCGGCGGAGCGGCCGCGCTCGGCCAAGGCCGATGCAGACACGATCGGCTTCCTGCGCTCGATCACGCTCTATGAGGACGAAGATGTCATGGTCCTCAACAAGCCGGCGGGCCTCGCCGTCCAGGGCGGCTCGGGAACCACCAGACATGTCGACGGCATGCTGGCGGCGCTGACCGGAAAGGACGGTCAGAAGCCGCGCCTCGTTCACCGGCTCGACAAGGACACCGCCGGCTGCCTCGTCATCGCGAAATCGCGCTTCGCCGCGGCGACCCTGGCAAAGACCTTTCGCTCGCGCTCGGCACGCAAGGTCTACTGGGCGCTGGTCTATCATGTCCCGCGGGTGAAGCAGGGCCGGATCTCGACCTATCTCGCCCGCGAGGAAGCCTATGACGGCGACCAGCGCATGGCCGTCGCCGAGCATGGCGATGACGGCGCCATGCACGCGGTGACCTATTACGCCGTGGTCGAGACCGCTGCGCAGAAGCTGGCCTGGCTCTCGCTGAAGCCGGTGACCGGGCGCACGCATCAGCTGCGCGCCCACGCCGCCCATATCGGCCATCCGATCGTCGGTGATCCCAAGTATTTCGACATCCAGAACTGGGAGATGCCGGGCGGCATTCAGAACAAGCTGCACCTGCTGGCGCGGCGGATCGTGCTGCCGCATCCGCGCGGCAAGGGCACGATCGACGTCAGCGCGCCGCTGCCGCCGCATATGCGCCAGAGCTGGAACCTGCTCGGCTTCGAAGATGCACCCTACGACCCGATCGTCGACGCGCCGGACGAGTGAGGTCCGCACGAGAAAGTTGCGTGACCTCGCGTAAGAACACTTGCTGAACAAAACGCGATATGTTCTAAGTTTGTTCCTGTGAATTCGTCATCATGGGAGGCTCTCCATGTTGCGCATCGCCTTGCTTGCCGCCGGCCTCGTTCTGTCGTTCTCCTCCGCCGGTTTCGCCCAGACACAGCCGGCTCAGGCTGCTCCGAAACCGGCCGCCGCAGCGGCCGATGAGCCGGTGCCGCGCGCTGCACGCGCCGAGGCGCGGCGTGACTGTTATGCCGAGAACATTGCGCTCTCGGGCGACGATCTGCGCCGCGCCATGCGCGACTGCATGCAGGAGCGCTTTCCCGGCGTGAAGCTCTATGCCAGCGACGGCTTGACCCGCGACGGCAAGCCGACCGCAGCGACTGCGCGGGCGGTCTGCAAGCAGGAGGCCGATGCGAGCGGGCTCAAGGGCGCCGAGCGGACGGCGGCGCTGGTCGCCTGCTTCAACGGCAAGCGGCCGGACCTGGCCCAGCGTGCCGAATGCCGCAAGGAGGCGCGCGGCAAGGGGCTCGATGGCGACGCCTTGAGGGCGGCGATCGCCGAATGCGGCCGCAGCCCGCAAGGATGAGGCTGCGATGGCATGAGGGCCCTGCGCCGGCGGATATGGCGGCGCCCGGCCATCTGCTGTAGAGCGCCGGCATGGACCTCGTCATCTTCGACCTCGACGGCACGCTGATCGATTCCGAAGCGATCATCCTCGGCGCGCAATACGAGACGTTTGCGCGCTGCGGCCTTGTCCACCCGGGACGCGAGGCCGGCCTCGGCGTGATCGGACTGACCCTCGACATCGCGCTGATGCGGCTGGCAGGGCTGGCCGAGCCGGACGACGTGCTGACGCAGACCTACCGGGATGTCTTCAACGGGATGAGGGAACGGGCGGAGACCGACCCGTCTTTGGCCGAGCCGCTCTTTCCCGGCGTGGTCGAGCTGCTGGCCGGGTTGTCGCAGCGGCCTGCCACGGTGCTCGGCATCGCCACCGGCAAGTCGCGGCGCGGTGCCGACTACGCCATAGAGCGCCATGGCTGGGCTGCGCTGTTCGCGACCACCCAGACCGCGGACGACGCGATCTCGAAGCCGCATCCGGACATGATCCTGCGAGCGATGGCTGAGACCGGCGCCAGCCCCGAGCGCACGCTGATGGTCGGCGACAGCACCTTCGATATGGAGATGGCGGTGGCGGCCGGCGTGACACCGGTCGCGGTCTCGTGGGGCTTCCAGCCGGTCGCGGCGCTGCGCGCGGCCGGCGCGCGTCATGTGATCGAGAGTTGCGCCGAGCTTACGGCGCTGATCGGCGCTCCGTCCTTGGCGGCCTGAGCCGAAGGAGCGCGGTGCGCCGATTGCGCGGCGTGCGCGGCTCGATCCGAGCATGCCGGACGGCGAGACTGCTATCGGCCCCGTTGCGTCCTCGGGTCTTCGCGGATCAATCCTTGGGCCGGTCGAAGTCCGACCCGAGGGCTGTGACCGACAATGATGTGGCGTGGAGCCTCGCGCTTTTGGCCGTTGTCATCGCGTTTGCGGTGGCTTCGTTATCTGCTCCGGTAATCTCCTCGCAACCACGCTGACTCAGGACCGTTTAACCTGAACGGACGTTCAGATTTGCGCATTAACCACCTGATGACTGGCCCGGTCGCATCGTCTTCACACGACAGGGACAAACCGACACATAACAACGTCGGACAGGGGTTGAACGATGATTGGCCACGAACTTCGCGAATTCGTCGATCACGTGATGGACAGGCGCGTGATCGACGATGAAGACGTCCGAATTCTTCAGCGTGAAATCTTGCACGAGGTCGTCCTGACCCGTGACACCATCGATGTGCTGGTGGCGCTCGACCGTGCCGTCGCCGACAAGTCGCCGCTCTTCGCCGATGTGCTGCTGGCGTTCTGCGTCGACTTCTCGGTCTGGGAAAGCCGCCCGACCGGCAAGATCGACCGCGACAAGGCGCATTGGCTGGTGACGACGCTCTCGGCCGGCGACGGCCCGACGCCGCTGGCGCAGAAGATCGCCTTCGAGGTCGTCCGTGAAGCTGAATCCTGCGACGAGGCGCTGGTCGGCTTCGCGCTGCGCAAGGCGGATGCCCGGATTGCGACCACCCCGATCGCTCAGCGCGTGGTGCTGGCGAGCTGAGCCGCCCTGCAGATCGGAGCGTTCACGCCCGGCCGCCGCCGGGCGTTTGCGCACGTTACAAAACTTTCGCATCAGTGGACGGATGCGCTTGCCTCCCGTAAAGCCCGCACTGCACAATCAATGCTCCGGGCCGGGGGACGCTACGCATGTTCTCGAAGATCCTGATCGCGAACCGTGGCGAGATCGCCTGCCGCGTCATCAAGACGGCAAAGCGCATGGGCATCAAGACGGTGGCGGTCTATTCCGACGCCGATCGCGATGCGCTCCATGTCGAGATGGCCGACGAGGCCGTGCATATCGGCGCCGCTCCCGCTGCCGAATCCTATCTCCAGATCGACAAGATCATCGCTGCCTGCAAGCAGACGGGGGCTGAGGCCGTGCATCCCGGCTACGGCTTCCTCTCCGAGCGCGAGGCCTTCGCCAAAGCGTTGAAGGATAACGGCATCGTCTTCATCGGCCCCAATCCGGGCGCCATCGCCGCGATGGGCGACAAGATCGAATCGAAGAAGGCGGCGGCCGCCGCCAAGGTCTCGACGGTTCCGGGCTATCTCGGCGTGATCGAGAGCCCCGAGCATGCCGTGAAGATCGCCGACGAGATCGGCTATCCCGTGATGATCAAGGCTTCGGCCGGCGGCGGCGGCAAGGGCATGCGCATCGCCCATTCGGCCGGCGAGGTCGCCGAAGGCTTCGCCCGCGCCAAGTCGGAGGCGGCGTCCTCCTTCGGCGACGACCGCGTCTTCGTCGAGAAGTTCATCGTCGACCCCCGCCATATCGAGATCCAGGTGCTGGGCGACAAGCACGGCAACGTCATCTATCTCGGCGAGCGCGAATGCTCGATCCAGCGCCGCAACCAGAAGGTGCTGGAGGAGGCGCCGTCGCCGCTGCTCGACGAGGCGACCCGCCGCAAGATGGGCGAGCAGGCCGTCGCGCTGGCCAAGGCCGTGAGCTATGACAGCGCCGGCACGGTCGAGTTCGTCGCCGGCCAGGACAAGTCTTTCTATTTCCTCGAGATGAACACCCGGCTGCAGGTCGAGCATCCCGTCACCGAGATGATCACCGGCATTGATCTCGTCGAGCAGATGATCCGCGTCGCCTATGGCGAGAGGCTCGCGATCAGCCAGGCCGACGTGAAGCTCAATGGCTGGGCGGTCGAATCCAGAGTCTATGCCGAGGACCCGACCCGCAACTTCCTGCCCTCGACCGGCCGGCTCGTCACCTATCGCCCTCCGAGCGAGGGGCCGGATGGCGACGCCACCGTGCGCAACGACACCGGCGTGTTCGAGGGCGGCGAGATCTCGATCTACTACGACCCGATGATCGCCAAGCTGGTGACGCACGCGCCGACGCGCGAGGCGGCGATCAAGGCGCAGGCGCGGGCGCTCGATGCCTTCGCCATCGACGGTATCCGCCACAACATTCCCTTCGTCGCGGCGGTGATGCAGCATCCGCGCTGGATCTCGGGCAATCTCTCGACCGGCTTCATCGCCGAGGAGTTCCCCGAGGGCTTCTCGCTGCCGCAGCCGGAGGGCGAGATCGCCTTGCGCATGGCAGCGATCGCGATCGCCTGCGACCATCGCCTGAACAGCCGCAAGCGCAACGTCTCGGCGCAGATGGAAGGCTGGCGCAAGGTCGAGTTCGAGCGCACCCGCATCGTCTCGCTCGGCGGCGAGCGTTTCGAAGGGCAGGTCTCGGAGCAGGGCGGGGCGGTGACGATCGCGTTCCCCGAGCGCAGCCTGACGATCGCCAGCGACTGGCGCCCGGGCGAGCCGGTCTGGCGTGGTACGGTCGACGGCGTCGCGATTGCGGCGCAGGTCCGGCCGATCCTCAACGGCGTTTCGCTCGGCCATGCCGGCGCCTATGCCAACGCCCATGTCTATACGCCGCGCGAGGCGGAGCTGGCGGCGCTTATGCCGGAGAAGGCGGCGGCCGACACCGGCAAGGTGCTGCTCTGCCCGATGCCCGGCCTGGTCAAGGCGCTGCTCGTCAGCGTCGGTCAGGAGGTCAAGGCGGGCGAGGCGCTCGCCATGGTCGAGGCGATGAAGATGGAGAACGTGCTGCGCGCCGAGAAGGATGTGACCATCGCCAAGATCCTGGCCAAGGAGGGCGATTCGCTGGCCGTCGACGCCGTCATCATGGAATTCGCCTGAGGCGCTTGCCTTCGCGGGGCTGCCGGCTGATTGTCGCCGCCCTATCACGCGAAGGTGGCGGACATGCTGACGATCTGGGGACGGATCACCTCGATCAATGTGCAGAAGGCGGTCTGGGCCGCCGGCGAGGTCGGCCAGCCCTTCGAGCGCATCGATGTCGGCGGCAAGTTCGGCGGCAATCGCGAACCGGCCTATCTCGCCAAGAACCCGAACGGACAGGTTCCGACCCTTGAGGACGGAGAGATCTGCATCTGGGAATCGAACAGCATCGTGCGCTATCTCGCGGCCCGCTACGGCGCCGGCTGGATCTGGGAGGAGGATCCGGCCAGGCGGGCCGAGGCCGATCGCTGGATGGACTGGATGCTGTCCGAATTGCAGCCGGCGATGACGCCGGCCTTCTGGGGGCTGATCCGCAAGACGCCGGGCTATACTGATGAGGCGGCGATCGCGGCTTCGGTCGGCAAGGCCGAAGCCAAGCTCGATATCCTGGAGGCGCATCTGGCGGGGCGAGCTTACCTCGCCAATGAGCGCTTCGGCATGGCCGATATCACGGTGGCGCTCGGGGCGCATCGCTGGCTGCACATGCCGGTGCAGCAGAAGGACTGGCCGAATATCCGTCGCTGGTATGCACAGGTCTCGGCGCGGCCGGCGGCCGGTCCGGCCATGCCGTTGCCGATCTCGTGAGGATGGCCAGCCGCGCTTGACCCGGCCGGTTTGGCCGTCATGATCGCCGCCATGCGCGGTTTCCACGTCATTCCCGTCCTCGTGGCGCAATTTTGCTGTGCGGCAGTGCTCGCGCAGGTGCCGACCAGTCCGGTGCAATCCGCCGATCGCATGCAGGTGGCCAATTGCGTCAGGCAGGGCCTCGCCACCCGTCCCGCCTGCATTGGCCTCGTCGCGGTGCCCTGCGTCAGTGCCGCCTCGGTGAATGATCGGGCGCAGGCCGAGATCAGCTGTGCGCGGCGCGAGGAGGCGGTCTGGCGCGAGCGTCTGACGCTGGCGGGCGCGGCGTTGGGCCGGACGCTCGATGCCGGCGCGCGCAGCCAGTTTGCGGCGCTGCAGCTCGCCTGGCAGAGCTATGCCGTGCAGAAATGTGCCTTCTACGGCGCGTCCCAGCCGCCGGCGCGCGCGGCGGGGCTGCAGGCCGGATGCGAACTGCGCGAGGTCGCCGAGCGGGCGCTTGAGGTCGAGCGCCTGGCGGCACGACAGATGCGCCGTGCGCCGGCCCAACCGCCGCAGATCATCCGGTAGTCGTTCAGCGCGCCGTGCTCGGGCTTGCCCCGAGCGTCTCAGGCCGGAAGAGGCTCCGGCCCGTGCCTTCTCATCCTGAGATTCTCGGGCCAGCGCTTCGCTCCGCCCGAGAATCGCTGCGTTGGCCATGACGGCCCGGCCCTCCGCCCGTCTCCTCAGCGTAAATGCAACCTTGCACCGAACCCCGGGCGCGCCCAGCCGTTTCCTAACCGCCTGTCAGCTTTCTGCGCGTAAGGGGAGGCGGGTCTGTTCAAGAAAATCATGTTCTTCGCACTCTCAAAGATCCTCTGGTTCCTGGCTTCGCCGGTGAACCTCGCCATTGCCGGCCTGGTGCTGGCGAGCCTGCTCGCCTTCACGCGCTTTTCGGGGCCAGGGCGCTGGCTCGGCCTGATCTGCGTCGTCATGCTCGGCCTGCTCGCCTTCAGCTCGCTGCCGCGCATCGTGATCAGGCCATTGGAGGACCGCTTCCCGCAGCAGGCGGTGAATTCGGGCAAGGTCGACGGCATCATTGTGCTCGGCGGCGCGATCGGCGTGGCGCGCGAGGACATCGTGCTCAACAATGCCGCGGCACGGATGACCAAAGCGGTCGAGCTCGCCCGTGCCCATCCCGAGGCCAAGCTGGTCTTTGCCGGCGGGGGCGGCAATCTGCTCTCGCCGGTGGTGCGGACCGAGGCAGACGGGGCGCGGCTGCTCTTCCTTGGGCTCGGCCTGCCGGAGAGCCGCCTCGTCCTCGAGGACAAGTCGCGCAATACGGTGGAGAACGCAGTGTTCACGCGCCGGCTGGTCGATCCCAAGCCCGGCGAGCGCTGGCTCTTGGTGACCTCGGCCTGGCATATGCCGCGGGCGATGGGCGTGTTCCGCAAGGCAGGCTTCCAGGTCGAGGCCTTTCCGGTCGATTTCATCTCCGCCGGTACGCCCGCCGACTATCTCCGACCCTATCGCAAGGCGGCGCGCGGGCTCGACATCGCCGACGACGGCTTCAAGGAATGGGTCGGGCTCGTGGCCTATTATCTCGCCGGCTATACGGACGCGCTGTTCCCCGGGCCGGCGAAGGCGGCGACGCGGCGCTAGGAGAGCGGCCGTTTCCTGCCGATCGCATCGAGGATCAGCCTCGCGGCGACCAAAGCTCCGTCGGCCGGAATCGTGCGAGCCAGGGCAGCCGCGCGCGCTCTGGTCTCGGGTGCAAGCGCCGCGGCGATCGCTACCGACAATGACCGGACGCTCGGAGCCGCACCATCGAGGGCCGCGCCGATGCCGAGTTCTGCCACACGGCCAGCCCAATAGGGCTGGTCGACGATCTGCGGCACGATCACCTGCGGCACCCCGGCCCGCGTCGCGGCCGTGGTGGTGCCGGCGCCGCCATGATGTATGACGGCCGCCATCCGGGGGAACAGGGCCTGCTGGTTGACGTCGCCGGTCACGAAGCAATCGCCTTGATCCCCTCCTGCGTCGAGATCGGCCCAGCCTCGTAGCATCACCGTGCGGCGGCCTTGCGCCCGGATCGCCTCGATTGCCGCCAGCGCCGCGTCCCTGGCGGATTGAGCGACCATGCTGCCGAAGCCGACATAGATCGGCGGCTCGCCGGCCTCGATGTAGGCGATCAGCTCTGGCGGGAGCGGGCGCCGGTCGGGCAGGGTCCAGGCGCCGGTCTGCACGGCATGGCAGAGCTCGGTCGGCCGCCAGGGCCACAGCACGGGATCCGACGCCAGCAATGGCTGGGCGGTGAAGACATGCTCGCGGGCATCGTTGACGGCTGGCAGACCGACCGCCCGACGATGCGTCCGGAGCGCCTCACCGAACAGGGTGTTCATGGTCCGGGTATTGAACTCCCATAAGGCGCGGTTGTCGGTCATCCCCGCCGGAAAGGGATGGCCCGGATAGGGGATCGGCCGGTGATGGTGCGACGGCAGAAAGATCGGACAGAAGGTGGCGTGCCGATAGACCAGCCCTCTCAGCTCGGCGATCGACCGCGCTGCGCCGACAGAAGGGAACAGGCCGGTGGCCACGATCGCGTCGCAGCCCTCGGCCGCCGCCGCGATGGCGGCGAACTGAGCGGCCATCATCTCGGCCGCCAGCCCATGGAAGTCAGCCGCCGCAGCCGGTTTCGCCCGCTCGGCGATCCATTGCCGGATCGGCATGAAGGCCGGGGCCAGCGGCACGCCGGCGCGGGCCAACAGCTCGACGAACTCGGGATCCGGCGGGGCGGACACCACCGCCTCGACGCCGAGCGTCTGCAATTGCACGGCCAGCGCCGCCATGGGCTCTACATCGCCGCGCGAGCCGTAAGTCGATAACAAGACACGCATTTTGCTACTCCCTTTGACCTGCGATTCAGGTCGAGGGCAGCGTTGCTAGGCCATGGAGGAGGGCTTGCCGCAAGTCCCCGGGCGCGTTAGACGATGATAGTGGCAAAGGGCCGAGGCATTCCTCGGCCCTTTTTTGTTGCGTCGCCGCAGCGCGATGCGGGCTGCTCGCGGCGGAAAGTTCTAGCCCTGACTGGCCTCGTCCGGCCCAGGCAAACGCAGACGATAGACGCCCCGGAAGTCATCGGGGTCGACCGGGCGCCCTTTTCGGGTGATGACCAGCCGGCCGTCCTTCATCAACTGCACGGCGACGCGGCGGATCGGCTGCATCAGCGGGCCCCAGCCATCGGGATGGTCGCCGCCGAGGGCGCGGGCGACGTCCATCGGCGCGAGCGTACGCTCGTCGCCGCGTTCGGCCGCGAGGCGCAGGATGGTCTCGGCGAGGTCTTCATCGGTCGGTCTGGTCATGCCGCTTGCTGGGCCGGCGGGGGAGCTGCGTCAAGCGGCCTTGCGTCCCGCGCCGACCGCTGCGGCCGAATCCGAGGCGAATTGCCGGCGCCACATCACCGTCAGCACCGCTGCTGTGGCAATCAGGAAGAGCCAGGGCGAGATGAACCAGCCGAGATAGGCCAGCGCAAAGAAGAACGCGCGCTGGCCGCGATTGAAGTGCAGCCCGGCCGCGATGTTCATCGCCACCGCCTCGCGCGCCGCCGCGATCGTTTCGGGTTTGTCGGCCTCCGTATGCGGCGGGATCGCACCGATCAGGATGGCGCAGTAGTTGAACAATCGGTAGGCCCAGCCGAACTTGAAGAAGGCATAGGCGAAGATCACCGCGAGTCCGATGACCTTGATCTCCCAGGCGGCGCGGGTCGTCGTGGTTGCGAACGGCAGGTCGGCGAAGATCTGGACGACGCGGTCGGCCGATTGCAGCAGCGTCAGCGAGCCGCCGATGGCGATCAGCGAGGTCGAGGCGAAGAAGGCGGTGCCGTTCTGCAGCCCGTTCATCACCTGCGTGTCGATGATCCGGTTCTCTCGCCTGACCGATTCCATGATCCAGCGCTCGCGGCGCTCGTTCATCAGCGCGTTCAGGCTGCGCCGCGCATGCGGGCCGGCCTCGACGGCCAGGAGATAGCCGATCCAGGCGGCGGCGAAGAAGGCGATCGCGATCAAGTCGAGCGGTCCGAATCCGGCCATGAGCCCCTCCGGCCGGCAGATTGGCGAGGCGCGCGCGCGCCTGCAAGCCTGTCGATTGACGCCAGCCGTCACAGCCGCCACCTTGCCGGCCTCGCGAGGGAGGGCCGGCCATGCCGCAGACGATCACCAAGGGCTACAAGGCGCTGCTGGCCGAAGCGGAAGCTGCTGTGAAGACGCTCTCGGTCGAGGAGGCGAAAAGCCTGGTCGGGCGCGACGACATCGTCTTCGTCGATCTGCGCGACCCGCGCGAGCTCGAGCGGGAAGGGCGCATGCCCGGCGCTTTCCACTGCCCGCGCGGCATGCTCGAATTCTGGATCGATCCAGAAAGCCCCTATGCCAAGCCGGTCTTCCAGGAGGACAAGCAGTTCGTCTTCTTCTGCGCCGGCGGCTGGCGCTCGGCGCTGGCCGCGAAGACGGCGCAGGATATGGGGCTGAAGCCGGTCGCGCATGTCGAGGGCGGCTTTAGCGCCTGGAAGAAGGCCGGCGCGCCGTTCGATGCGCCCGCGCCGAAGCAAGGCTGAGCCCGGCGCTTGTCCCATTTCATCATCGTTTTTCTGGTCGTCTGCTTCGTCTTCCGCAAGCCGCTCGGCCGCCTGCTGGCGAAGCGCTTTCCCGACCGGGCCAAACGCCAGCGCGTGCTCGGCACGATCATCGCTGCGTTCCTGCTGGTGATCGGGATGAGGCTGCTGGCGCTGCTATGGTAGCTGTCCGTGGCCGATCAAGCGCCCGGGCGCTATGATCGCCGACGGGATCGCAGGAGATCACGCCATGTTCGTTAGGTCTTGGCAGGGCATGCGCGCCGCGGCGCTGTCGCTAGCGCTGGCGATCGCGGCTTCGGCCCAGGCCGAAGCCTGCACGCGGGCGGTCTATCTCGGCCGGGACGGGATGGTGATCACCGCCCGCTCGATGGATTGGCGCAACGACATCGCGACCAATCTCTGGATTTTCCCGAGGGGCATGGAGCGGAGTGGCGAGGCCGGTCCTAACTCGCTGCGCTGGAGGTCGCGCTATGGCAGTGTGATCGCCTCCGGCTATGACATCTCGACGACCGACGGTGTCAACGAGGCGGGGCTGGCCGCGAATGTGCTGTGGCTGGTGGAATCGCAATACCCCGCCTTCGACGGATCACGGCCCGGTCTCAGCATTGCCGCCTGGGCCCAATATGCGCTCGACAACTTCGCGACGGTCGAGGAAGCGGTCGCCGCTTTGCGCGCCGAGCCATTCGTCATCGTGACCGACAAGGTTCCGGGCGAGAACCGGCTCGCCACCCTGCATCTCTCGCTGTCCGACGCGCGCGGTGACAGCGCCATCTTCGAATATATCGCTGGCAAGCGCGTCATCCATCACGGCCCGGCCTATCAGGTGATGACCAACTCGCCGATCTTCGACGAGCAGCTGGCGCTGAACGCATACTGGAAGCAGATCGGCGGCACGGTCATGCTGCCGGGAACCAATCGCGCGGCCGATCGCTTCGCGCGAGCGTCCTTCTACATCAACGCCATTCCCAAATTCGACGATCCGAACACCGCGGTCGCCAGCGTCTTCAGCGTGATTCGCAACGCCTCGGTGCCTTTCGGGATCACGACGGCCGAGGAGCCCAATATTTCCTCGACGCGTTGGCGCACGGTGATCGATCACAAGCGCAAGCTCTACTTCTTCGAGTCCGCGCTGACGCCGAACACGTTCTGGGTCGATCTGCGCAAGATCGACTTCTCACCTGAGCGCGGCAAGGTGATGAAGCTCGATCTCGGCGAGAACCAGACCCGCACCTTCGCCGGTGAAGCGAGCGGGAGTTTCCAGGACGCTGTTCCGTTCCAGTTCCTCGGATTGCCATAGCCGAGGCCGCAGCCCGATCCATTGTGACCGCATTGCGAAGTTCGATCGGTTTCGGTTGCAACCACCCCATGCATCGGACGCGGCTTGCACAATAAGCGGGCATCGGGCATCTTGCCTGCCTTGGCTCCAACTCAGGAAAGGGAGGGCTGAATGGAATTCGCAACCATCGTCGCTCCCGCCATGCGGTCCCGCCGCCACTAGGTCGGATCCGCACGAGGCCCGCCCTGCAGGCGGCCCGAGCCATCATTTCCAAACGTGTTTTCTGAAGCTGCGGCCTTTGCTGCGCTTCGCCTGAATTTGGAGCCGGTCTCTCGGGACCGGATGCTTTCATGTCTCTTTCTCCCAAGACGGAGCGGCAGGAGCCGTTCCGGGCCGTTCTCGGCTTCACATTTTCGCATTGGGGTCGCCAGCGCTGGCGCGTCGCCGGCGTGGTCTTCACCGTGATGGCGGCGACCGCCGCCGACCTGTTCATGCCGCTCTATGCCGGGCGGCTGGTCGATGCGGTCGCCGGCGAGAAGGCGAGCGGGCTCAATGCCGCGCTCGCCGCGCTCGCCATGATGATCGCGCTCGGCGCGGGCACGGTGCTGTTCCGGCACCTGTCCTTCATCGGCATCACGGCGATGACGCTGCGCACCATGAGCGACGTGGCGCGCGAGGCTTTCGCTCGCCTGCAGCGCTTCTCGACCGACTGGCACGCCAACAACTTTGCCGGCTCGACAGTGCGCAAGATCACGCGTGGCATGTGGGCGCTCGACCTGCTTACCGACACGATCGTGATCGCGCTGCTGCCGTCCTTGATCGTGCTGCTCGGCACGACGGCGCTGCTGGCCTGGCATTGGCGGGCGATGGGTGCGGTCGTCTTTGCCGGCGCGGTGATCTACTGCGCCGTCACGATCCTGCTGTCGCTGCGCTTCGTCGCGCCGGCGGCGACGCTCGCCAACAGCTGGGACACGCGGCTCGGCGGCGCGCTCGCCGACTCGATCTCGTGCAACCCGGTGGTCAAGGCGTTCGGCGCCGAGACTCGCGAGGACAATCGCCTCTCGGGCGTATTGGCGAAATGGGCCGGGCGGACGCGGCGAACCTGGGTGCGAGGAACCTGGTCGGGAACCGCGCAGCAGGTCGTCCTGCTGGCGCTGCGGGCCGCGGTGATCGGCCTGGTGATTTGGCTCTGGGCCAATGGCCAGGCCTCGCCCGGCGACGTCGCCTTCGTGCTGACGAGCTATGCCGTCGTGCATGGCTATCTGCGCGATGTCGGCCAGCACGTGCACAACCTCCAGCGTTCGGTGAACGACATGGAGGAGCTGGTGGCGATGCATGCGCTGCCCTTCGGCGTGCCGGATCGTCCCGGTGCCTTGCCGATGGACGTGACCGCCGGCGAGATCGCCTTCGAGCGGGTGACCTTCCACTATGGGGGCCACATCGAGCCGCTCTATCGCGATTTCTCGCTGACGATCAAAGCGGGCGAGAAGGTCGGCCTGGTCGGACGCTCCGGCTCCGGCAAGACGACCTTCGTCAAGCTGGTGCAGCGTCTCTACGACGTCACCGGCGGGCGCATCGCCATCGACGGGCGCGACATCGCCTCGGCGACGCAGGCCAGTCTGCGGGCGCAGATCGCGATCGTGCAGCAGGAGCCGGTGCTGTTCCACCGCTCGCTGGCGGAGAACATCGCCTATGGCCGGCCGGGCGCCAGCATGGCGCAGATCGAGCAGGCGGCGCAGCTCGCCAACGCGCATGAGTTCATCATGCGCCTGCCCAAGGGCTACGGCACGCTCGTCGGCGAGCGCGGCGTCAAGCTCTCGGGCGGCGAGCGGCAGAGGGTGGCGCTGGCGCGCGCCTTCCTGGCCGATGCGCCGATCCTGATCCTGGACGAGGCAACTTCGAGCCTCGATTCGGAATCGGAGGCGCTGATCCAGGAGGCGATGGAGCGGCTGATGGAAGGCCGCACCACCATCGTCATCGCCCACCGGCTTTCGACGGTGCGCGCCATGGACCGCATCCTGGTCTTCGACCGCGGCAAGGTCGTGGAAGAGGGCCGGCATGAGGCGCTGCTGAGCCATGACGGCGGCATCTACCGGGCGCTGTTCGAGAAGCAGGTCAGCGAACTGGCCAAGGGGCTGGTGGCGTAAAGCCACTGCCTTCGCAACAAGGGAAAGGGCCTTGTGAGCGGCCCTTTTTCATGTCGGTGTCGCTGCGATCAGGCGGCCTGCTCTTCACCCTCCGAGCGCCGCCGCCCGAGCAGGAAGAACAACCCCGAGCCGAGGATGCCGATCGCGCCGGCTCCGGCGCCGACATAGATCATCTCGCTGTCCTGGTCGGCCTGCTTGGCGGCATCGTCGGCGATGATCACCGCGTCCTTGCCGGGCTCGTCCGGCAGATACTTGATCGTCAGCGTGTCAACGGTGAGCTTGTCGTTGCTGATGATGCGGTTGGCGAACTGGGTCGAGACCGAGATCTTCTCGGCGGTGCGATCCTTGCCGGCCGCATCCTTCCAGGCGAGGTCGACGGAATAGCTGGTGCCGCCGCGGCGGCGCTTGGTGCGGGTCGCGCCCTCGACCGAGGCCTGGGCCTCGATGCCCTTGGCTGCGATTGTCCTGACGCGCTCGCCATCCTGCCAGCTGAAGAAGGCGAGGACTGGTCCTCCAATCGCTGCGATCAGCAGCAGCCATTTGATCTTGCCGGTGATCCAGCCGACGATTCCGCTCATTGGGGCCTCCATCGAGACAGTTCGAGAAAGGAGCCCGGAGCTGCCTCCGGACGCCTGCCGCCTGTCCGGGCCAGCGCGATTTTCGCAGGTAGGAAGGCCTCGCGCATGGCGTGCATGCGCGAGCGTCAATCTTTCGAAAGTCGAACTATTCGGAGGCTTTTCCGGCCCGGATCGCCGAGCTCGGCGCGGCGGCGCGCGGCCTGACGCCGGCGACCGGGCCGGCCGGCGGCTGTTCGCTCATGTCCTGATTCAACGACTTGCCATCCGGAATCGGCTTGCTCAGAAAGCGAGTCATGCCGGTAAGGTAAGTCTCTGGCAAAGCCCAGTTTCTGGCGCTGGCGATGACGCTTTCGAGATAGCCTGGGCGGGGCTTTCCGATCTGCGCGCTGCGCCCGACATAGATCAGAGCGCGCTTGGCGCCGCCCTCGACCACGACCGGCTGGTTGATCTTGATATAGAGGCCGCTGGCGAGCTCCTCGAACTTGTCGAGCGTGCGGATATCGCCGAGCGCGCAATCCCAAAGCACGCCATGGACGCTTTCGCGCGGGTCGCGGAGCACCGAGGCATAGCCGTCCGTGGTGATGATGAAGCGGTGGCGCGGCAGGCGGGCGAGGCCGAGCGCCGTCGAGCGCGGGCAGCGCTCGCGCATCGCGGCGACGTCCATGTTGGCGCCATAGGCGAAGTAGAGGGGCATGTCGGCACCACGTCATTCTCGGGCGGAGCGAAGCGCAGACCCGAGAATCTCAGGACGGGAGGGCGCTTGTTGTCCGCGCAGGCTTCTCGTCCCGAGATGCTCGGGTCAAGCCCGAGCATGACGCGCCCTGCGAGCGCGTCACTTCGTCTTGTTGAACAATTCGCGCCCGATCAGCATGCGGCGGATCTCGCTGGTGCCGGCGCCGATCTCGTAGAGCTTGGCGTCGCGCAGCAGGCGCCCGGTCGGGTAGTCGTTAATGTAGCCGTTGCCGCCGAGCAGCTGGATTGCGTCGAGGGCGAGCTGCGTCGCCTTCTCGGCGGCGATCAGGATGGCGCCGGCGGCGTCCTCGCGGGTGGTTTCGGCCCGGTCGCAGGCCTTGGCGACGGCGTAGACATAGGCCTTGCACGAGTTCATCGCGACATACATGTCGGCGACCTTGCCCTGGACGAGCTGGAACTCGCCGATCGACTGGCCGAACTGCTTGCGCTCGTGGATATAGGGCAGGACGATGTCCATCGCCGCCTGCATGATGCCGAGCGGGCCGGCCGAGAGCACGACGCGCTCATAGTCGAGCCCGCTCATCAGCACGTTGACGCCGCGGCCGACCGAGCCGAGCACGTTCTCCTCGGGAACCTCGCAGTCCTCGAAGACGAGCTCGCAGGTATCGGAGCCGCGCATGCCGAGCTTGTCGAGCTTCTGATGGGTCGAGAACCCCTTCATGCCCTTCTCGATCAGGAAGGCGGTGATGCCCTTGGGACCGGCTTCCGGATCGGTCTTGGCATAGACCACCAAAGTCTCGGCGATCGGGCCGTTGGTGATCCACATCTTGTTGCCGGTCAGGACATAGCGGTCACCCTTCTTGACCGCCTTGGTCTTCATCGAGACGACATCGGAGCCCGAGCCCGGCTCCGACATGGCGAGCGCACCGACATGCTCGCCGGAGATCAGCTTGGGCAGATACTTCCGCTTTTGCGCATCGTTGCCGTTGCGAGCGATCTGGTTGACGCAGAGATTGGAATGGGCGCCATAGCTGAGGCCGACCGAGGCGGAGGCGCGGCTGACCTCCTCGATCGCGACGCAATGCTCGAGATAGCCGAGGCCGGCGCCGCCATATTCCTCCGGGACGGTGATGCCGTGCAGGCCGAGCGCACCCATCTCAGGCCAGAGATCGCGCGGGAACTGGTTGGTTCGGTCGATCTCCTCGGCGCGCGGCGCGATCTTTTCCTGCGCGAAGGCGTGGACGGTGTCGCGGATCGCGTCGGCGGTCTCGCCGAGGTCGAAATTGAAGGGGCGGGGCGCGTTGGCGAGCATGATATCCTCCCGGCTCGGATGAGGCCTTTGCCCGGTTATAGCGCGGTTGGCGGTGGAGTCAGCGGGCGCGAGGCGGCAGATGGTTCTGCACCGATGCGCAGGGGGCGCTGAATGCGCGCGCTCAAGAGCAATCCAAGCAAACCGCTGGTGTCCTGGCGTCTGAAGCGGAGGGGCTACGGCAGAGGAGTTGGCTGCCGACGCTTGAACTGCCCTTGCTAGGTCGCTGGTCAACCTAACGGCATTGCCGCCCTACCGCCCGATCACCCCGCGCCGCCTGAGAAGGAACAGGGTCAGCATCGAGGCGGCGAGGCAGGCGAGGGCGACGAAGCCGGCACCAAAATCCCATTCAACCCAGGGCAATCCCTTCACATTGATGCCGAACAGGCCGGTTATGAAGGTCGCCGGCAGGAACAGCGCCGTCAGGATGGAGAGCACATAAAGCTGCCGATTGGTCTGATTGGCCGAGCGCACGGCGATCTCGTCCTGGAGCAGGCGGGCGCGGTCCTGTACCGACTGTATGTCCTGGCGCAGCGTGTCGACCCGCAGCAGCAGCCGCAGCGCGCTCGCCCGCACCGCTTCCGGCGCCGAGCGTCCGGAAGGCGTCTCGGCGAAACGCCGGAACAACAGGTGCAGACCGGCGAGCTGGCGGTGCAGCTGCACCGCCGAGCGGCGCACGGCGCCGACGCGCTGCGGGCCATCCTCCAGCCGGTCGAGCAGGATCTGGTCCTCGACGCTGTCGGTCTCGTCCGAGAGCCTGACGACCGCGTCGGTGACGTCGTCGATCAGATACTCGATCAGATGCTCGAAGAGCTCGGCCGGCGAGGCGATCCGCTCGCCAGCATTCAGCGCCTCGACCGCCTTGCGGACCGATTGCAGCGCCTCGCGGCGGCCCGTCAAAAGGAAGCGCTCGCCGACCGCCCAGGCCAGCGTCCCGATCGTGTCGGTGCGGTCGACGATGTCGCGGGTCAGGTCATGGGCGATGCCCCAGACCAGGCTGCCGGTATGGTCGAGCCGCTGATGCGTCTCGCGCGAGAGCAGGAGCTCACGCGCCGCCGGAGGCAGCTCCTTGCGCTCGTCGATCCAGGCCTGCGCCCTGGTGTGAACGAGGTCGAGGTGCAGCCAGACGAAACCGTCTTCCGGTGTGAGCGTCGGCGCTTCGTTGCGCGGCATCAGCGTCGGCGTGCCGTCGGCGGCGAAGCGATAGGCCCAGACGATGCCGGTCTGCGACTGGATATCCGGCGGGAGCGGCACGGGGCGTCCAATTCAAAGAAACATCCGCCTGCATCAGCACCGGCAGATGACGGTTTTGCGACGGCGGCGTCAGTCTCGGGCAATCGAGCCGGTGGTCGCGACCTCGGCGCGCGCCGAGCGTGGAATTTTGCCAGGCGGCAGGAATTTCAGCGGCGTGGCGCCGGCGGCCTTCGGGGTGCGCAGGCCGGCCGGGGTGGTGGGCGGTTTCGGCGTGGTCGCGACCTTGGGCTCGCCGCCACGCCATTTGCGGGCGCCGATGTCATAGCGGCCGTCGCGCCAGGCGGCGAATTCGTGCTCGGAGCCGAAGAAGGCGTTGCGGTCGACATCGCCGGTGATGCCGGGAACGCGGCCGGTGGTGGTGAACTGCCAGAACTCCCACTGCTTGCGCTCATAGCGGTGGTGCAGCGGGGCGGCGGTCGAGCGCAGCCAATAGGGGTGGTCGTTGAACTGCCCTTCCAGCACGTCCTCGTGGAAGGTGATGTCGGTATAGATGATCGGCTTCTTGCCGGTGTGCTCCTGCAGGCCCTTCAGCATCTCGCGCATCTTGGCGAGGGCCTTTTCGCGCGGGATCTTCTTGCCGCATTTGGCGGATTCGCCGTTCCACTCGACGTCGAGCACCGGCGGCAGGGCGTCGGGATCACGTGGGATGTGGCGCTTGAACCAGCGAACCTGGTCCTTCGCCGGGCGGCACCAATAGACGAAATGGTAGGCGCCGCGCGGCACGCCGGCCGCCTTCGCCCCGGCCCAGTTCTTGCGGAACATCGGGTCGAGATGGTCGCCGCCCTCGGTCGCCTTGATGAAGGCGAAGCGGGTGCCGGCATCCTTGACCTTCTGCCAGTCGATCTCGTCCTGCCAGCGCGAGACGTCGATGCCCTGGATGACGCGGCGGCGCGCATCGCGTACGCCGCCATGGGGGTCCGAATCGCCTTTCTTGGGATAGAGCGCCAAGGCCGGCTCGGCGCCCAACAGGCCGAGCAGGGCGCAGATCGCCAGCCGACCGATGGATTTCGCCATGCGCCGCGCTTCTGGTCTGGTCTCAACGCGGGACGCCATGCTTGTCTCCTGTTCGCGAGACAACGATAGGCGGCCGCCGGGTTAAGAGGTGGTTAGCATTCGAGCGACCGGCTTCAGGCTTGGTTAACCGGCGGGAGGCTGGCGATGGACGATTCCGGCGGAGAGGGGGAAGGCAAAGGCAGCAAGATCCTGGCCTATGGTGTGCATGTGCTGACCGCACTCGGTGCCGCGCTCGGCTTCCTGGCGTTGCAGGCGGTGTTCACGGGCGATCTCACCCAGGCTTTCGTCTGGCTCGGCGTGGCGCTGGTGGTTGATGCGGTCGACGGGCCGCTGGCACGGCGCTTCGCCGTGACGGAGCGGGCGCGACGTTATGACGGAGGGCAGCTCGACCTCGTCGTCGATTTCGTCACCTATGTTTTCGTGCCGGCGGCGATGCTGCTGCGGCCGGAGGTGATGACGCAGCCCTATGGCGTGATCGCCGGTCTGGTCGTGACACTGGCGAGCGCGCTCTATTTCGCCGACACCGGCATGAAGACCGACGACTGGTGGTTCCGCGGCTTCCCGGCGGTCTGGAACATCGTCGTGTTCTACATCGTCGCCTTCGCGCCGCCGGCCTGGCTGGCGCTGGCGGTCATCATGATCGCGACCGCGCTGATGTTTCTGCCGGTCGTGTTCGTGCACCCGGTGCGCGTGCGGCGCTGGCGCGGGCTGACAATGGCGATGCTGGGGGTATGGGGGATCGCGGCTGGGGCGACGCTCTGGCAGGGCATGGTGCCGGATATCTGGAGCAAGGCCAGCCTTGCCTTGGCGGCCTGCTATTTCGTCGGACTCGGACTGGCGCGCGCCAGGGTGCCACGCGGATAGGCGCTCACTCGGATTCCGGCGTCGTCGCGTCGTCGACGACCTGGCCGAGCGGCGCCGGCTGGAAGGCCGCTGCGGCTATCGTCCTGCTGGCGCCCGGCATGGTCGCTACCGGCGTGTGCTCGGGGCCCGGGCTCGGTTGCGGTGGCACCTTGCGCTCGCGGGTCCACGTCCTGGTGCCGATGTCGAAACGGCCCTCGCGCCAGCCCGCGAACTCGCCCTCATTGCCATAGAAGGCATTGCGGTCGACATCGCCCTTGATGCCGGGAATGCGGCCGGTAGTGGTGAACTGCCAGAAGGCCCAGGGCCGGTTGTGGTAGCGGACCTCGGGTTTCGCAGCGGTCGAGCGGATCCAGTAGGGGTAGTCGTTGAACTCGCCTTCCAGGATGTCCTTGTGGAAGGTGATGTCGGTGTAGATCACGGGCTTCTTGCCGGTGAGCTGCTCGAGTTCGGTCAGCATCAGCCGGATCTTCTCCAGCGCCAGCGAGCGCTCGACCTTCTTCGGGCAGGTCTTGGAGTGGCCGTTCCATTCGAGGTCGAGCACCGGCGGCAACGCGTCGGGATCGTTCGGGATGTGCTGCTTGAACCAGACGGCCTGCTCATGGGCCGGGCGGCACCAATAGACGAAATGGTAGGCGCCGCGCGGGATGCCTGCGCGCCGGGCGCCTTCCCAGTTCCTGAGGAAGGCCGGATCGATGTGATCGCCGCCCTCGGTCGCCTTGATATAGACGAAGCGCGTGCCGGCGGCCTTGACCGAGGCCCAGTCGATCTCGCCCTGCCAGCGCGAGATGTCGATGCCCTGGATCGGATAGCTCCTGGCAGCCTCGACCCCAGGATGCGGCCGGGCATCGCCCTTGGAGGGGTAGTTGTCCAACGCAACGCAGCCACCCAGAGCCGTCAGGGCGGCGAGCAGCGCGAAGGGGGCCAGGGAAAAGGATTTCATGCGGCGGGCGGTCATTTCTCGAACAATTATGGAGAAAGCTTGACGCCCGGTTTACGTTACCGGTTTTTCCCTGGCTGTCAGGTCTTATCAGCTCAGCCGCAACAACAATGTCGCGATGCCCAGAAAGGAGAAGAAGCCGACCACGTCGGTGATGGTGGTGACGAAGGTGCCCGACGAGATCGCCGGGTCGATGCCGGCCTTGTCGAGCGCCAGCGGCACGGCGACGCCGGCCAGCGCGGCGATGATCAGGGTCGCGATCATGGCGAGGCCGATGACCACGCCGAGCATCGGATTGCCGAACCAGAAGCCGGCGACCAGAGCGGTGATCAGCGCGAAGGCGACGCCATTGAGCACGCCGACGATCATCTCGCGCCGGAAGAAGCGGCCCATGTTCCAGCCGCCGAGCTCGCCGGTGCCGAGCGCGCGCACCGCGACCGTCATCGTCTGGGTCGCGGCATTGCCGCCCTGACTGGCGACGATCGGGGCGAGCACGGCGAGTGCGACGAGCTTGCCGAGCTGCTGCTCGAACATCGCCATCACCGAGGCGCTGATGAAGGCGGCGATCAGGCTGATGAAGCGCCAGCGGAAGCGGCCGAGCGCGACCTGGCGCACGGAGTCGGAAATCTCTTCCTCGGCATCGACGCCGCCGAGCTGCTTGACGTCGTCGTCGCCGGCTTCCTCGATCACGTCGACGATGTCGTCGATGGTCATGACGCCGACGAGGCGTCCGGCCGAATCCACTACGGGAGCCGCGACGAGATTGTAGCGCTGGAACATGCGCGCCACGTCCTCGATATCGTCGGTCGCCTGGACGACGCGGCGATCGTCCTCGACGAGGTCGACGACGCTGACCGGGCGCTTGGTGCGCAGCAGGCGGTCGAGCGGGACCGTGCCGACGAAATGATGGCTGGGGTCGGCGACGAAGATCTCGAAGAAGCGCTCGGGCAGGTCCTCGGTCTCGCGCAGGAAGTCGATGGTCTGACCGACGGTCCAGAAGGGCGGGACCGCGATCACCTCGGGCTGCATGCGCCGCCCGGCCGAACCTTCGGGATAATCGAGACCCTGCTGCAGCACCGTGCGCTCGGCCGGCGTCAGCTTGTCGAGGATCTCGCGCTTGTCGGCCTCGTCGAGGTCTTCGAGGATGTAGACCGCGTCGTCGGTGTCGAGATCGCGCACGCCCTCGGCGACGGTCTCGGGCGAGAGCTCGTCGAGAATCTCCTCGCGGACGGCGTCGTCGACCTCGGTCAAGGCGGCGAAGTCGAAATCGTTGCCGAGCAGCGAGATCAGCTTGGGCCGCTCATCGGCGTCGAGCGCCTCGATCAGGTCGCCGAGATCGGCTTCATGGAGTTCGGCGACGAGCTCCCGCAAGGCGGTGACATCGGAGAGCAGCACAGCCTGCGAGACCTGCTCGACGAATCCGGCGTCGATCGCGCCGTCGTCGTCGCGGATCTTGCGCTCCAGCGTCCCGTCCGGAGCGGGCTCGGCTTCCACCATGGGTCGCTCCGCGATTCGAGGGCAGGGAGTTCGGGGGCAGGGGATTCGCGCCGGAACGCGTCAGCGCCCTTGTGTCAGCGCCCCGGCTTCATGGCAACGCGCCGGGAGCGGATTCGATGCATCCGCAATGAAAAACGGCGATCCCGAGGGGATCGCCGTTTCGCGGACCTGCGTCCTAAACTGGTGCGGTCAAGAGGACTCGAACCTCCACGGGTCTCCCCGCTACCACCTCAAGGTAGTGCGTCTACCAATTCCGCCATGACCGCAGCGGCTCTGAAGGCCGCCGCACTGTGGCGGAGAACTCCGGAGCGGCGCGGGTCTAGCAAATCGAGTTCCCGGCTACAAGAGCCGCAGTCAGGAAAATCGTCAGGACTGTGGGAAGGCCCGGCTCAGGCGGCGTCGGCGACGGTTTCGAGGGTGTAGACAGTCGGCCGCATCAGCATCTCGGTGATCTCGACCGAGATTCGCGTGCCGGCGACGACGACATGGCCTTTGGCGAAGGGGTGGTTGTTGGCGAGGATCTGGACTTCGTCGTTCTCGGTGGCGTTGAGCTCGATGATCGCGCCGCGACCCATGCGCAGCAGCTTGTAGATCGGCATCTGCGCCGAGCCGAGCACCACCGTGAGCTCTACCGCGACGTTGTCGAGATCGGCCTTCAAAACCTGCCTCCGCAGACTTACCTGAAAACAATTCCACGAACTTGCCAGCGACGCGGAAACCGGCGCATGAGCAGCGGCGAAGCGAAACGGGCGCGACACCAGTTTCCAAGACTTGAACAAACTAGGTTAAGCCAACGTGAAGACGCGCGAGGCGCTTGCGGTCTCGTTCCTGCCCGAGGCGGGTTCCGAGCCGGTCGAATGGGTGATCGCCGACGAGCCGGTCGGCTATGAGGCGGCCGTCGCCGAGATGGAGGCGCGCGCCGCGCTGATCGCCGACGGCAAGGCACGCGAGCGCGTCTGGCTGGTCGAGCATCCGGCGCTCTACACGGCCGGGACCTCGGCCAGGGACGAGGACCTGCTGACGCCGGAGCGCTTTCCGGTGCATCGCACCGGGCGCGGCGGGCAGTTCACCTATCACGGCCCCGGCCAGCGCGTCGCCTATGTCATGCTCGACCTGAAGCGACGCGAGCCGGACCTGCGCCGTTTCGTCTCGGCGCTGGAAGCCTGGCTGATCGGCACGCTCGCCGCCTTCAACATCCGCGGTGAGCGGCGCGAGGAGCGCGTCGGCGTCTGGGTTCGCCGGCCCGAGAAGGGGGCGGGCGTCGAGGACAAGATCGCGGCGCTCGGCATCCGCGTCCGGCGCTGGGTCTCGTTTCATGGCATCTCGCTCAATGTCGAGCCGGAGCTGGCGCATTTCGACGGCATCGTGCCCTGCGGCGTCTCCGACCAGGGCGTGACCTCACTGGTCGATCTCGGCCTGCCGCTGACGATGCCGGAGGTCGACAGCGCGCTGCGGGCCGAATTCGAGCAGATTTTCGGGCCGACTGTCGCCGTTCCCTGACGTTTACCTCGCATTGACCATCGGCCGGGATGCCTTTCCCCGTGACGAAACCACGGGGACGATGACGATGAAGCTCATCTTCGCGGGCTGCCTGGCAGCCCTGCTTTCAGCCTGCTCCACCACCGAGGAACGCATTGCGGGCGCTGCCGCCGGGGCAGGAACGGGCGCGATCATCGGCGGGCCGATCGGCGCCGTCGCGGGCGGGGCGGTCGGTGCCTTCGCGGCTCCGACGGTGACCGGCTCGGTCCGGCGCATGCGCGAATAGCCAATGTCGTTTGGCGCGATTTACGGTCGTTCAGCCGAGATCGGCTGAACGGAAAGCGCGCTGCAAATTCACGCACGGCGCATCTGCGCGCCGTCGCCTGTTTGCCTTTTGCGCCCGGCGCGCCATAACCCGCACTGAAGAATTGTCGTGAGGGAGCGCGCCGTGGCGGTCATCGAGAGCAAGGTCGATCTCAATTCGGCCGAGGCGCGCACCAATGTCGCGGCCTGGAGCACGCTCCGCGATCAACTGCTGGAGCGGCGCGCGACCGCCGCGCTCGGCGGCAATGCCCGCTCGCGCGAGCGCCATACCTCGCGCGGAAAATTACTGCCCAGGGAACGCGTGCTGCGCCTGCTCGATCCCGGCTCGGCCTTCCTCGAAATCGGCTCGCTCGCCGCCTACGACATGTACGACAAGGATGTGCACGGCGCCGGCATGATCGCCGGCATCGGCCGGGTTTCCGGGCGCGAGGTGATGGTCGTCTGCAACGACGCCACCATCAAGGGCGGCACCTATTACCCGATGACGGTGAAGAAGCATCTGCGCGCCCAGGAGATTGCGCGCGAGAACAGGCTGCCTTGCATCTACCTGGTCGATTCGGGCGGCGCGAACCTGCCGCACCAGACCGAGGTCTTTCCCGATCGCGAGCATTTCGGCCGGATCTTCTACAATCAGGCGACGCTGTCGGGGCTCGGCATCCCGCAGGTCGCCGTGGTGATGGGCTCCTGCACCGCCGGCGGCGCCTATGTGCCGGCGATGTCGGACGAGACGGTGATCGTCAGGAATCAAGGCACGATCTTCCTGGGCGGCCCGCCGCTGGTGAAGGCGGCGACCGGTGAGGTCGTCTCGGCCGAGGATCTCGGCGGCGCCGACGTCCACGCCAGGCTCTCGGGCGTCGCCGACCATTATGCCGGCGACGACACCCATGCGCTCGCGATCGCGCGCCGCATCGCCAGCAACTTCAACAGCGTCAAGCGGCCCGATATCGACCTCGCCGAGACGGTCGAGCCGCTCTACGGCGCCGACGAACTCGATGCCGTCGTGCCGACCGACCTCAAGAAGCAGTACGACATCCGCGAGGTCATCGCCCGGCTGGTCGACGGCTCGCAGCTTGACGAGTTCAAGCCGCTCTACGGCTCGACGCTGGTGACGGGCTTTGCCCGCATCCACGGCATCCCGGTCGGCATCATCGGCAATAACGGCATCCTGTTCTCGGAGAGCGCGCTCAAGGGCGCGCATTTCATCGAGCTCTGCTGCCAGCGCCGCATCCCGCTGCTGTTCCTGCAGAACATCACCGGCTTCATGGTCGGGCGCGAGGCGGAGACGCGCGGCATCGCCAAGGACGGCGCCAAGCTGGTCACGGCGGTCGCCTCGGCCCGGGTGCCGAAGATCACCGTGCTGGTCGGCGGGTCGTTCGGCGCCGGCAATTACGGCATGTGCGGGCGCGCCTATTCGCCGCGCTTCCTGTTTGCCTGGCCCAATTCGAAGGTCTCGGTGATGGGTGCCGAGCAGGCGGCCAGCGTGCTCGCGACCGTGCGCGGCGACAATCTCGAAGCCGAGGGCAAGCCCTGGAGCGCCGAAGACGCGGAGGCCTTCAAGGCGCCGATCCGCGACAAGATCGAATCCGAGGGCTCCCCCTATTACGCCACCGCCCGGCTCTGGGACGACGGCATCATCCTGCCCTCCGAGACGCGCCGGGTGCTGGCGCTCGCCTTCTCCGCCTGCCTCAACGCCGAGGTGCCGGAGACCCGCTTCGGCGTGTTCAGGATGTGAGCGCGCTGCGGGTGGCCGCCGCGCGCTTCTTCGTCAGTTCTTGGCCAGGCCGAGATCCTTCAGCACGCCGTTGCCGCGTTCGCCGAAGCTCTTAACATAAGCCTGCAGCTGCGCCGGCGTATCCCAGACCGGGGTGATGCCGCGATCGGCCATGCCCTTGCGGACATCCTCGCGCTTCATCGTGCGCTCGGCCGCTTCGTAGAGGATCTTGCGCCGGTCGGCCGGCACGCCCTTGGGCGCGGCGATGGCGAACCAGTTCTGGTAGGTCCAGTCAAGGCCGGCCTCCTTGGCGCTCGGCACGTCCGGGAAATTCGGATGGCGTTCCTCGGTCATCAGCAGGATGGTGCGCACCCGTCCGCCGTCGAGCATTGCCTTGGCCTCGATCGGCGAGCCGGTGAACGCGCTGATGCCGCCGGCCGCGAGATCCTGCAGGGCAGGCGCGCCGCCATTGCTGGGCACCCAGCGGATCTGGTCGGCGGGCAGGCCGGCCGCCTTCATCAGGCCGCCCGAAGCGACGTGCCAGGAGCCGCCGGTGCCGGTGCCGGAGGAGGTGAAGGTGCCCTTCGGGTTCTCCTTCACCGCCTTGATGAAGTCGGCGATCGTCTTGTAGGGCGAGTCGGCCTTGACGGTGACGCCCGCCGGGATGAGCGAGACGCGCGAGAACAGATCGACGCTGTCCGGCGTGAGATCGCCGAGGCCCAGCGTCTTGAAGAAGGAGATCTCAGGGCTGACGCCGCCGATGGTGTAGCCGTCGGCAGCCCCGGTCGCGATCGCGGTATGGCCGGTGACGCCGCCGCCGCCGGTGCGGTTGACGACGTTGACCGGCTGCTTCAGCTCGGCCTCCAGCCCATTGGCGAAGATGCGCATCACGGCATCCATGCCGCCGCCGGCCGCCCAGGGCACGATCAGCTGCACCGGCCGGTCCGGAAAGGCGAAGGCCGGCGCGGCGCCGATGGCGAGCGCTCCCAGGGCCAAAGCGAGCGTGCGGAATCGCTTCATCATAGTCCTCCCTCATTGTCGTTGCTTCTTGCATGCAAGGAGTAGAGCGCCGGCGCTGCAGCGGCAAGAGTGTATGCGGAATTTTGTATGCAGGAGATTGTGGCGCCGTGTCGGATCTCGGCATGGCCTCACAGGCGCGGCAGCTCGGCCCGAATATGAGCTCCCAGTGCGGCTGCGGCGGCGGAGGGTCGCTGATCGGCGAACTCGACGGCGATGCCGATCGCCGGAAGCGGTGGCAGGCCGGTCTGCACGATGTGGAGATCGGGCGGGACGGCGGTCCGGGTCAGCACGCTGATCGCATGACCGGAGCGGGCGATGGCGATCAGGCCGGCGAGGCTGTTGCTGGCGAAGGCGATGCGATAGCGCCGGCCAACCGCCTCCATCGCCTCGCCGGCGGCGCGATAGTCGAGGGTCAGCGGGCCGGAGAGGGCGAGCGGCAGGCTGGGCTGGCCGAGAATCGGCGGCTCGGCTTCGTTGGCGACCCAGACGAAGCGCTCCTCGCGGATGACCTCCCGGCTCGTGGCGTCGGGCAGCGAAACCAGTGCGACTTCGATCTGGCGGCGATGCAGGAGCGGGCGCAGTTCCGAGGTCGGGGCGCAGACCATGCGCAATTCGACTTCGGGATGGAGCGCGCAGAAGCTGCGCAACAGGTCGGGCAGGAAGGCGATCGAGTAATCCTCCGGGCAGCCCAGGCTCAAGGCGCCGCTCAATCCGGCGCCGCGCATCTCGGCCAGAATCTCGTCATGGCTGGCGAGGAGGGCTTCCGCATGCATCAACAGTTTCTGGCCCGCCGCTGTCGGCCGGACACCGGAACCGCTGCGATGCAGCAGCGCCTGGCCGATCAGCTCCTCAAGGCGCTGCATCTGCATGCTCAGCGCCGATTGGGTACGGCCGACCTGCACGGCGGCAAGGCTGATCGAGCCCGTCCTTGCCACGACGGCGAAATTCCTGAGCAGAGTAAGATCGAGCGTCGACATGACATCAATCCAATCGATATCGGATTGAAGAAGTATCAATTTGCCTGCTGAGGCAAGCGGCGCTAGAGCCCGCTCCAATCAGCTTGCATGGCAAGCTGATTGGTAAAAGCGGTCTCTAAACCCAAAGTCAGAGACGGATTCACCGACCAGGCTGTGCCAGCCTGATCGGATCCGGCTCTGGCGCTCTGGAATGGCGACTGCTTGCACGCCCCCGAAAGGAACCTCCATGTCGCTCAATGCCGATCCCGCCTTCTGGGCCAGTGCCAACACGCATCTGACGCGCTATGGGCCGAGCTTCGAGCAGATCATCGTCGAGCGTGCCGAAGGCTCCTTCGTCTACGATGCGGACGGCCGCGGCATCCTCGATTTCACCTCGGGCCAGATGAGCGCCGTGCTCGGCCATACCCATCCCGACATCGTCGCGACCGTCGATCGGCAGATGCGGGCGGTGGCGCATCTGTTCAGCGGCATGCTCTCGCGCCCGGTGGTGACCCTGGCTGAGCGTCTGGCGGCGCTCGCGCCCGGGCTCCCCCGCGTGCAATTGCTGACGACCGGAGCGGAGTCGAACGAGGCGGCGATCCGCATGGCCAAGCTGGTCACCGGCGGCCACGAGGTCGTCGGCTTTGCGCAGAGCTGGCACGGCATGACCGGGGCGGCGGCGTCCGCGACCTATAGCGCCGGGCGCCGCGGCTACGGGCCAGCCGCCGCCGGTTCCTTCGTGATCCCGGCGCCGAATTCCTATCGCCCGCGCTTCAAGCATCCCGACGGCAGCAATGACTGGCAGGCCGAGCTCGACGACGCCTTCGAGCTGATCGACCGGCAGTCGACCGGCGCTCTGGCCGCCTTCATCGCCGAGCCGATCCTGTCGAGCGGTGGTATCCTGGAGCTGCCGCCCGGATACCTTGCCGCGCTCAAGCGCAAATGCGAGGAGCGCGGCATGCTGCTGATCCTCGACGAGGCGCAGACCGGCGTCGGCCGCACCGGGCACATGTTCGCCTTCCAGCGCGACGGCGTGACGCCGGACATCCTGACGCTCTCCAAGACACTCGGCTCCGGCCTGCCGCTGGCGGCGGTGATGACGACGGCAGCGATCGAGCAGACGGCGTTCGAGCGCGGCTTCCTGTTCTACACCACCCATGTCTCCGACCCGTTGACGGCGGCGGTCGGCGTCACCGTACTCGACGTGGTCGAGCGCGACGGCCTCGTCGCCCAGGCGCGTGAGCGCGGCGAGCGATTGAAGCAGGGGCTGCTCGCGCTTCAGCAGAAATACGAATGCGTCGGGGATGTCCGCGGGCGCGGGCTGCTGCTCGGCCTCGAAGTCGTCACCGACCGCAAGACCAAGGCGGCCGGTTTCGAGCTCGGGGCGCATATCATGGACGAGGCGATGCGCCGCGGTCTCAGCATGAACATCGTCAAGCTGCCCGGCATGGGCGGCGTCTTCCGCATCGCGCCGCCGCTGACCGTGTCCGAGGCCGAGGTCGACCAGGGCTTGGCGATCATGTCCGACGCCATCGAGGCGGCGTCACGCGTGCAGTAACGCGCTCCGACGCGCGGGGAGATGGCGGCATCACAGTGGGATCGCCGTCGTCTCCTTGCCGGTCTTGTTGACGACCATGGTGTAATAGCGCGTGACATTGCTGTGCCCGTCGAAGAGCAACTCGCACAGCGCTGTCACCTCATCCATGTCGGCGACGCGCAGCATCAGCATCACATCGGTCTGACCGGTGACGCCATAGGCCTGGACGACCGCCGGCTGGCGGGCCGCCAGTTCGAGGAACTGCCGTCGGCTCGGCTCGTCATGCCGGGCGAGCTCGACGGCGATGATCACCTTCAGATTCTTGCCCGCCTTGACGGGATCGAGGATCGCGACGGTGCGCAGGATCAGCCCGGCCTGTTCCAGGCGCCTGATCCGCCGCAAGCAGCTCGACGGGGCGAGCCCGACCTCGTCGGCCAGCTGCGCATTGGTGCGCGAGGCATCGGCCTGCAGCAGGTTCAGCAGCTTTCTGTCGATGCGATCCATCACGGCGAACCTCGGTGAGCGTCGTGCAATAAAATTGCACGAAGTCGGCGATTTTGACCACTGCCGCGCATGCATCGGCGCTAGCGTCCCGGTACCAAGCGAGGATTGCCGCCGATGCCGCTCCAGACCCAATTCCAGCGCAGGACGATCGAGACCTTTGTCGTCTACCGCGAGCTCGTCGTGGTCATGGTCCCGATCGCGATCGCGACCCAGGCTCTGGCCGAGTTCGGGGTCATCAAGGCCGTCTCGCCCTGGCTGGCGCCGGCGATGCAGCTTTTCGGCCTGCCGCCGGAGCTGGCCCTGGCCTGGCTGACCGGATTGCTGGTCGGGATGTGGGGCGGCATCGTCGTGCTGTTCACGCTGATCCCGACGCTGGTGCTCAGCAGCGCCGACATGACGGTGTTCTCGGCCCTGCTGCTGCTGGCGCATGCCATCCCGGTCGAGCAGCGCATCGTCGCCAGGGCTGGGCCGAATTTTTGGGCGACGTCGATCATCCGCATCGCCGGGGCGATTGTCTTCGCCGCGTTGCTGCACCAGCTCTTTGCCGCGACCGGCTGGCTGGCGCAGCCGATGGTCCCGGTTTGGACGCCCGCGGCGGGCGAGGGCGGCTGGCTCGGCTTCTCCTACGGGCTGGTCAAGACGCTGGTCGTGATGCTCGCCGTCCTGCTCGCTCTGTCCTGGGCGATGGAGCTGCTCAGGGCCGCCGGCATCCTCGATCTGCTCTACAAGGCGCTGGCGCCGCTGTTCCGACTGGTCGGCCTGCGCCAGGAGGCGCTGCCCTTCACCACCGTCGGGCTGCTGCTCGGCATTTCCTATGGCAGCGGGCTGATGCTGGCTGAGGTGCGCCGGCAGCCGATCGAGCCGCGCCAGATCTTCCTAGCCAGCGTCTTCATGGGCTTCGCCCACAGCCTGATCGAGGACACGCTGGTCGTGGTCGCACTCGGCGCCGACCTGACGACGGTGCTGCTCGGGCGGCTGGCGTTCGCCATTGCCACGACGGCGGCTCTAGCGCTTTTCCTCGAGCGGTTTTCAGGCGCTCCGATCGCGCCGAGCGACTCCGCCAGCCGCTCTTAGCTCAGACTGAACGCCTCGTGGATCGCGCTCTGCACGCCGCCGCCCATGATCGGGCCGCCGCCGGCGACGTGGATGGCGTCGCCGACCAGCGCCGCCCCCAGTCCATGGCGCGGCGTCAGCATCGGGGCGTACTGCTCCCAGCCGTCGCTGGCGGGGTCATAGGCCTCCATCTGGCCGAAGACGCGGTTGGTGCCTTCGCCGCCCATGATGAAGACCTTTCCGCGATAGAGCACGGCGCCATGGCCGGAGCGGGCGGTCGGCAGTGGGTTGCGCGGCGCCCATTTGTCCGTCGCCGGGTCATAGGCGTGGTGCAGGTTCGAATTGGTGTGGAACGAGTCGACGCGCCCGCCGATGACATGGATCAGATTGCCGATCGCGAGCGTTCCGGTGTGGTCACGCGCCGTCGGCATCGGCGTGCGCTCGCTCCATTTGTCAGCTTTCGGATCATAGACCAGGTGCCAGTTGACGGAAGTCTTGGTGTCGGTGGTGTCGCCGATCGCGCCGCCGATCGCATGCAGCACGCCGTTCAGGCCGACGATCGCGGCCGAGCCGACCGGGCGGGGCAGCGGGGCGATCTGCGCCCATTTGTCCGCCCTGGGGTCGTAGACGAAGCAGCGCGGATGCGGCTTGCGATTCTGCTCCAGGAAACCGCCGATGGCGTAGAGTTTCCCATCGAGGAAGGTGACGCCGACATGGTTGGCGCCTTGCGGCAGCGGCGCGCCGTCGCTCCATCTGTCCGCTTTGGGATCGTAGACATGGTGGTAGGCCCGGTCGGTGCGCTGCTCGCCATAACCGCCGACGATGTGCATGCGGTCGTCATGCGCCGCCGCCCAGGCCATTTCCGAGCGCGGCAGCGGCAGCAGCGCCTTCGTGCTCCAGCGGCCGGGACTGATTGCCTTCGGGGCCGGTGAATCGAAGACGTTCTGGGCGGCGGCGAGCTCGGGCTTGCCGATCCGGCCGGGCTGGTTCAGGCGCTCGTAATGGCCGCCATGCTGCTCGTGCCCGGGCTGCTGGGCGAGGGTGGGGGCGGCGAGACCGGCGGCACCGGCGGCGATGAAACTGCGGCGGCTCAGGCTGGTCATGATGCGTCCTCCCATGATGAACCTACGGCTGGCAGGGGCGTTGGCAATGGGCGCCGTCGGCGTGCAAGCTGGCGACGGGATCACGACCTGGTGAAAGGCGAGCCGCATGACGCGCTGGCAATGGCTTCTGGCGCAGTTCACGCGACGGCTCTGGGTGCGCTCGGCCCTGTTCTCGCTGCTTGGAGCGCTGACGGCGCTCGTGGCGATCTGGCTGAAGCCGTTCATTCCGCCGGCCGTCTCGGTCCGGATCGGCGCCGACGCCGTCGATAATGTGCTCGGCATCATGGCATCGAGCATGTTGGCGGTGACGACCTTCTCGCTCGGCGCCATGGTCTCGGCCTACGCCGCTGCGGCGACCGGCGTCACGCCACGGGCGACGATGCTGCTGCTGCAGGACACCAAGGCCCAGAACGCGCTCTCGACGTTCATCGGCGCCTTCCTGTTCAGCATCGTCGGCATCGTGGCGCTCAGCACCGGCGTCTATGGCGGCGAGGGGCGCGCCGTCCTCTTCATCGCGACCATCGCGGTGATCGCCCTCGTGGTGGTCACCCTGCTGCGCTGGATCGAATACCTTTCGCGCCTCGGGCGGCTGGGGGAAACGACCCGGCGGGTGGAGGAAGCCGCAGCCGAGGCGTTACGCGAGCGCCGGCGGAAGCCGCATCTCGGTGCCTTGCCGCCACCAGCCGGGGGCATGGCGGAGGGGGTGCCGATCCTTGCGAGCGAGACCGGCTATCTCCAGCATCTCGACGTCGCGGCGCTCGACAAGCTGGCGCAGGCGGCCGGCGGGCGCATCGACGTGCTGGTACTGCCGGGCGCATTCGTGGCGCGCGAGAGCATCCTCGCCCGTTCGAGTCGCCGGCTGGCAGATGAGCAACTCGGGGCCGTGCAAAAAGCCTTCAGCATCGGCGACATGCGCTCGTTCGACCAGGACCCGCGCTTCGGCCTGTCGGTCCTCGCCGAGATCGCCTCGCGGGCGCTGTCGCCGGCGGTCAACGATCCGGGTACCGCGATCGACGTGATCGGGCGCGCGGTGCGGATCCTGTCGATTTGGGCCGGGGAGGGCGCGGAGGAGGAGCCGGCCTGCCGGCATGTCACGGTCCCCGGCCTCGACGAGCACGACCTGCTCGACGACGTGTTCACGCCGTTGGCGCGCGACGGGGCCGCCCTGGTCGAAGTCGGCATCAGGGTGCAGAAAGCGCTCGCCATCCTGGCAGCCGCCGGTTCGGGCCGGCTGACGCCGGCTGCGCTGCGCCACGCCGAGCTCGCGGCGGCACGTGCCGTGGCGACGCTGACGTTCGAACCGGACCGGCGCGCAGTGGTCGACCTTTCCGCTAGGGTGCGCGCTGCGGCGAAGCTGGGCAACTGAGCCGGCACGCAGCGCGGGCATCGCGGTTGCGCGGCGGGTCCGCTTCAGCATACTGCATGCGCTGTTATCGTGCGGCACTTGAAACGGTTGAAATTGTAAAATGACGAGGAAACGCATGTCTGCGCATAACAAGGTCGCGATCATCACCGGTGCCGGCTCGGGCGTCGGCCGCGCCGTCGCCATCGCCTTCCTGAAGGACGGCTATCGCACGGTGCTGGCCGGGCGCCGCACCGACGCGCTGGAAGAGACGATCACGCTCGCGGGCGCGCCGGCCGAGCAGGCGCTCGCGGTCTCGACCGACGTGACCGACAAGACGTCCGTCGAGGCGCTGTTCGCTGCCACCAAGGCGAAGTTCGGCCGCGTCGACGTGCTGTTCAACAATGCCGGCGTCAACGCGCCGGGCGGCGTGCTGCTGGAGGACCTCTCGCTGGAGGATTGGCAGAAGGTCGTCGACACCAATCTGACCGGCCCGTTCCTGTGCACGCAGGAAGCCTTCAAGGCGATGAAGTCGCAGGAGCCGCGCGGCGGGCGCATCATCAACAACGGCTCGATCTCGGCGCAGGTGCCGCGGCCGAACTCGGCCGCCTACACCGCGACCAAGCACGCCATCTCCGGCCTGACCAAGACCGCCTCGCTCGACGGGCGCAAATACGACATCGCCGTCGGCCAGGTCGATATCGGCAATGCATTGACCGAAATGGCCAAGAAGATGACCACCGGCGTGCCGCAGCCGGACGGCTCGATCAAGGTCGAGCCGGTGATGGACGTCGATCATGTCGCGACCACGGTGCTGCACATGGCCGGCCTGCCGCTCGACGCCAACATCCTGTTCGTCACGGTGATGGCGACCAAGGCCCCGCTCGTCGGGCGCGGCTGAGAAGCTCATCGCCAACCGGCGCCGCCAGGGCGGCGCCGATCGGTTTCGCGCCTATTTCTCGTCCCAGATCTCGCGGTCGATCTTGCCGGCGAGCTCCGGATATTGCGCGGCTGCGAAGCGCGGCACCCCGGTCTTGCGCTGGGCGAGGAAGTCGGCGGTCAGCTTGGCCACCGTGCCCGAGAGCAGCACGATCGCGATCAGGTTGATCGAGGCCATCAGGCCCATCACCGCGTCGGCGGCGTCGAACACGGTCGCGACGCTTTCATAGGCGCCCCAGATCACCATCGCCAGCGAGCCGAGCCGCAGGATCGTCAGTCCGGTCGGCCCATTGGCGCCGAGATAGGTCATCGCGTTCTCGGCATAGGCGTAGTTGCCGATGATCGAGGTGAAGGCGAAGAAGAAGATCGCCACCGCGATGAAATAGCGCCCGGCCGCGCCGATATGCACCGTCATCGCTTCCTGGGTCAGCGGCGTGCCGGTGACGCCGGAGCCCGGCGCCAGCTTGTGCGAGAGCAGGATCATGATCGCCGTCGCGGTGCAGATCAGGATCGTGTCGATGAAGACGCCGAGCGCCTGGACGAAGCCTTGCGACGAGGGATGGTGCGGGTTCGGCGTCGCCACCGCGGCGATGTTGGGGGCCGAACCCATGCCGGCCTCGTTGGAGAACAGGCCGCGCTTGACGCCGTTCAGCATCGCCGCGGCGATGCCGCCGCCGGCGGCCTCCAGCCCGAAGGCGCTCTTGACGATGAGGGCGAACATCGCAGGCACCTCGGCGATGTTCACGACCAGTACGTAGATCGCGACCAGCAGATAGGCGATGGCCATGAACGGCACGACATATTCGGCGACGCGGGCGATCGTGCTGATGCCGCCGAAGATGACGACGGCCGAGAGCACCGCGAGCGCGACGCCGACATAGATCTTGTCGAAGCCGAAGGCGCCCTGCATCGCATCGGCGATCGAGTTGGCCTGCACCGCATTGAAGACCAGGCCGAAGACCAGGATCAGGCAGAGCGAGAACAAGACCGCCGCCCAGGGCGCGTTCAGGCCCTTGGCGATGTAGAAGGCCGGGCCGCCGCGATATTGTCCGTTCTCATCGCGGACCTTGTAGAGTTGGGCGAGCGTGCTTTCCGAATAGGCCGTCGCCATGCCGACGAGGGCGACCATCCACATCCAGAAGATCGCACCGGGGCCGCCGAGATAGAGCGCGACCGCGACGCCGGCGAGATTGCCGGTGCCGACGCGTGAGGCGAGGCTGGTGCAGAGCGCCTGGAACGGGGTGATGCCGCTCTTGTCCTCGACCGGCGCGTTGAGCACGGAGCGGAAGAGCTCTGGAAAATGCAGGATCTGAACGAATTTCAGCCGCAGGGTGAAATAGATGCCGACGGCCAGCAGGCCGTAGATCAGCACGTAGCCCCAGAAGACGGTATTGAGGAATCCAATGATCGCAGTCACGCCGATTTGCCCCCGCCAAAGAATGTTCTGAAAGTTCGATCCGATCGTCTTGTCGCGGCCGCCTACAGCGTCTCGCTCGATAAGCGGTGCCTAGGTCATTTTCTCCCTGAGGTTGCGTCGTGCCAGCTAAACATGCGCCCGGTGCGTTGGGAAGGAAGTTTGGCTTGCTGTGCAGGCTGATTGGGCGAGACTGGCCCTGCGCGGTGCGGAGCATCCAGTGGCGAGCCTTGAGAATTCAGCAGAGACTCAGAGCGAACCCGGCCACGCCGCGCCGGTCGATCCGAAAGTCGGGCGGGCCTATCGCCTGACGATCTGGGGCATCGCGCTCGGCATCCTGATCTTCGCCGGCAATGTCGTGCTCTGGGCGATTGCCGTGGGCAACAACCAGCTGTTCAAGGACGGCGTCGACTGGGTCTACGACGTCGCGCTCTACGGCATCGCGGCGCTGGTCTTCGGCCGCGACGATCGGGCCGAAAAGCTGGCGGCGCTTGGCATCGGCGCGGTGATGGCCGTCGCCGGCTTCCACACCCTCTACGATCTCTGGGACAAGATCCTGCGGCCACGGCCGATCGAGCTCTTCACGCTCGGCTTTTCGGCGGCGAGCGCGATCCTGATCGCCTATCTCATCATCGGCGTGCTCTGGCGCTTCCGGGCCGAGCCGAACCCGGTGATCAAGGCGACCTGGCTGTCTTCCCGCAACGATGCGATCTCGACGACGGGCTTTGCGCTGCTCGGCCTCGCCGCCCGCCTGCTCCCGGTGCGCTGGCCGGAATATCTGTTCGACCTCTTCGTCGCCTTCCTCTGCTTCCAGGCGAGCTGGGCGATCTGGCGGGCGACCACACAGTCGCAGGATCGAACCAAGGTCGAAGCAAAAGGAGAATATTCTCCCTAGACCAAGATCGTACGACCCAGTTCTTCCGCCTTGATGGCAAACAAAAAAATGCTGTCCGGCTTCTCCGGCGAGCCGCGTGGCGAAATCATGGCAGTCCCTGCAATTCATGCCGAAACGCGCCGATATCCCGGCGCTTTCGGCGCCAAGGAGCGCCAGAATGTCCGTCCTGTCTTTCATCCGCCACGGCGTGGCTGCACTGGCCGCAAGCCTCGTGCTCGGCGGCGCGGCGCTGGCACAGTCCGGCCCGCTGGTCTCGACCGAGTGGCTGGAGAAGAACCTCAGCGATCCCAAGGTCAGGATCGTCGAGGTCAGCGTCGAGCCCGGCATCTATGAGCGCGGCCATATCCCCGGCGCGCAGAACATCGCCTGGCATACCGACCTGGTCGAGACCGTCTCGCGCGACATCGCCGGTCCCGAGAAGTTCCAGGCGCTGGCCCGCAAGCTCGGCGTCGACAAGGACGTGACCGTCGTCCTCTACGGCGACAACAACAACTGGTTTGCCGCCTGGGGCGCCTGGGTGTTCGACATCTACGGGCTGCGCGACAACGTCAAACTGCTCGATGGCGGCCGCAAGAAATGGGAGCTGGAGAAGCGCCCAGTCGCGACCAATCCGGTGCCGGTCAAGGCCTCTAGCTTTACTGTCGGCGAGCCGAACAAGGCGCTGCGCGCCCGCCTCACCGACGTCGTCGCCAGCGTCGAGAAGAAGTCGGACGCCCGCATTCTGGATATTCGCTCGCCCGACGAATTCTCCGGCAAGATCATCGCCCCGGCCGGCTTCCAGGAACTGGCGCTGCGCGCCGGCCATATCCCCGGCTCGGTCAATGTGCCGTGGGCGCGGGCGGTCAACCAGGCCGACGGCACGCTGAAGTCGCCGGAAGAGCTGAAGGAGCTCTATGCCGAGGTCGGCATCGACGGCTCCAAGCCGGTGATCACCTCCTGCCGCATCGGCGAGCGCTCGAGCCACACCTGGTTCATTCTGACGCGCGTGCTCGGCTACCAGGCCGCCAATTATGACGGCTCCTGGACCGAATACGGCAATGTCGTCGGGCTGCCGATCAGCAATCCGGCCGGCACCGTCTGGGGCGGCAAGTAAGCTCCCTGATGAGCATCTCCGACGATAGCGGCGCGCTGGACTATGAGCTGGCGCGCCGGCAGGCGGGGGCGGAGCCGATCAGGCTGCCGCCCCTGCGCTACATCGCGGCAGCGGTCGTCGCCGTAGCGATCGCAATGTCCATCTATCTGGTCGGGCGCCATGGCGATCCGGCGCCGCAGCGCCAGCTCTCGCTGATTTTGGGCGCTGCCTTCGGCTTCGTGCTGCAGAGGGCGCGCTTCTGTTTCTTCTGCATCTGGAAAGACTGGCTCGACCGGCGCGATTCGCGCGGGCTGCTCGGCATCCTCGCCGCACTGGCGGTCGGGCTTGCCGGCTACACCCTGATCTATGGCGCCTGGCTGCCCGATCCGTCGGGCACGCGCCTGCCGCCGACGGCGCATATCGGCCCGGTCGGCCCGGCGCTGCTGCTGGCGGGGCTCGCCTTCGGTGCCGGCATGGCGATCTCCGGCTCCTGCATCAGTGCGCATCTCTACCGGCTGGGCGAGGGCTCGCCGACTTCGCCCTTCGCGCTGATCGGCGCAGGCCTCGGCTTCATCCTCGGCTTCCTGAGCTGGAACGAGCTCTATCTCCTGACGATCTCGGAGTCGCCGGTGCTCTGGCTGCCGCGCCAGCTCGGCTATGGCGGGGCGCTGCTGGCCGGGCTCGCCGTGCTCGGCGCGGCGGCATGGTGGCTGCTGCGGGCCGGCGGGCCGAGCGGGCAGGGTGCATCGGAGAACGCACCAGCCGACCCAATCGCTGCGATCTTCCTGCGGCGCTGGCCGGCCTGGCTCGGCGGGCTCTTCGTCGGGCTGATTGGCGTCGCAGCTTATCTTCGCCTGTCGCCGCTCGGCGTCACCGCCGAGCTCGGCTCGCGCTCGCGGCAGCTGGCGAATACGTTCCACTGGCTTCCCGACAGGCTTGAAGGGCTCGACAGCTTCCGCGGCTGCGCCACCCTGATCCGCGATGCGCTGCTGACGCCGAACGGGCTCTTCGTCGCCGGGCTGGTCGCGGCTGCCTTCGCTGCGGCGCTGGCGGCGGGCGAGTTCAAGCCAAGGCGGCCGACCGGCGGGCATGTGTTGCGGGGTCTGCTGGGCGGCGTGCTGCTGGGCTGGGGGACAGTGTTCGGGCTTGGCTGCACGGTCGGGACGGTACTCTCCGGCATCTCGGCCGGGGCGGTCTCGGGCTGGGTGTTCGCGCTCGGGCTGATCGTCGGGACGACGGTGACGCTGAAGCTGGGGCGGCGGCTGCGATTGCTGGATTGAGGCGCGTCGTCTTTCCGGGGCGCGCCGCAGGCGCGAGCCCGGAACCCATGAACACAACGTTCCAGAAGAGGACTGCAACGAGTTCGGCGGCCTGCTTGGCTGTGTCGTGGTCATGGGTTCCGGGCTCGTCGCTGCGCGAAGCCCCGGAATGACTGGGAAGATCTGGTGCAAGCGCCCATCCGCACCCTGCGCAACAAGGCGCAGACATGGGGGCAGGCTGGGCTATAACGGTGGCATCGGTTCGAGGATGCGCCCATGTCGATTGCCGCCAAACTGCCTTCCATCCTGATCGCCAATCGCGGCGAGATCGCCTCCCGGGTGATCCGCACCGCCAGGCGGCTCGGCCTGCGCACCATCGCGGTCTATTCCGACGCCGATGCGCAGGCGCTGTTCGTCGAGATGGCGGACGAGGCCTATCGGATCGGCCCGGCGCCGGCGCGCGAGAGCTATCTCGATGCACAGAAGATTCTCGCGGTCGCCAAGCAAGCCGGAGCGGCCTGCATCCATCCGGGCTATGGCTTCCTCTCCGAGAATGTCGAATTCGCCGAGGCCTGCGCCGCGGCGGGCATCGTCTTCGTCGGCCCGCCGGCCTCCGCCATCAGCGCCATGGGCCTGAAGGATGCGGCGAAGGCACTGGTCGAGAAGGCGGGTGTCCCGGTCGTGCCGGGCTATCACGGCGCCGAGCAGGGCGTCGATTTCCTCAGCCAGGAGGCCAAGCGCATCGGCTATCCCGTGCTGATCAAGGCGGTCGCCGGCGGCGGCGGCAAGGGCATGAAGAAGGTCGACCGGCACGAGGACTTCGCCGATGCGCTCTCCAGTGCCCAGCGCGAGGGCAAGAACGCCTTCGGCGATGCGCGGGTGCTCGTCGAGAAATACGTGCTCTCGCCGCGCCATGTCGAGATCCAGGTATTCGGCGACAGCCATGGCAATGTCGTCCATCTCTACGAGCGCGACTGCTCGCTGCAGCGCCGCCACCAGAAGGTGATCGAGGAGGCGCCGGCGCCGGGCATGACGCCCGAGGTGCGCGCCGCCATGGGCAAGGCGGCGACGGAGGCGGCGCGGGCGGTCGGCTATGTCGGCGCCGGCACGGTCGAGTTCATCGCCGACGGGCGCGACGGCCTCAGGGCCGACCGCTTCTACTTCATGGAGATGAATACCCGCCTCCAGGTCGAGCATCCCGTCACCGAGGCGATCACCGGGCTCGATCTGGTCGAGCTGCAGCTCAAGGTCGCGGCCGGCGAGCCGCTCGGCTTCAGTCAAGAGGATGTCCGCGCCGAAGGGCACGCCGTCGAGGCGCGGCTCTATGCCGAGGATCCGGAGAAGGGCTTCCTGCCCTCGACCGGCAAGCTCTGGGCGCTGCAGTTCCCGCAGAGCGAGGACATCCGCATCGATACCGGCGTCGAGGCCGGCGATTCGGTGACGCCGTTCTACGATCCGATGATCGCCAAGGTGATCGCGCATGGCCGCACCCGCGACGAGGCGCTCGACCATCTCGCCTTCGCGCTCGGCGAGACCATTGTCGCCGGCCCGCGCACCAATCTCGCCTTCCTGAAGAAGCTGGCCGAGGCGGAGGGCTTCCGGAAGGGTCCGTTCGACACCGGTTTCATCGAGCGCAACATCGAGGCGCTCGGGGCCGAGCTGCAGCCGCTCGATGCGGCCGCTGTCGCGGCGGCCGCCCTGCAACTGGAAGAGGAGCGGCAGGTGGCGCTGCTCGACCTCGCGATCGAGCGGACCGGCGATGAGGCCAAGTCGCCCTGGCTCGATGCCGACGCCTTCTCGATCATGCCGCGTCCGGCGCTCGGCCTGCCGCTGCTGGTCGATGGCGAGCGGATCGAGGCCAGGATCGAGTGGAACGGCGACGCTGCGCGCGTCTCGTTGCCGGGCCATCCGCTCGATGAGGGCGAGCACGAGGTGACGCTGGCTAGGGCCGAGGCAGGCACCTATCTCGCGCTACATCGCGGCCGCCAGACCTCCGTCGCGCTGTTCGATCCGTTCAGCGTCGATCTCGATGCGGTCGCCGGTGCTGGCGGCGTGATCAAGGCGCCGATGCACGGCAAGCTGATTGCGCTCTTCGTCACAGCCGGCGAGGCGGTGGTGAAGGGCCAGCGCCTCGCCATCGTCGAAGCCATGAAGATGGAGCATGTGCTGACCGCCCCGCGCGACGGCACCGTTACCGAGCTCGGCGCCGAGCCGGGCGCGCAGGTGGCCGAGGGCGCGAAGGTGGTGGTGCTCGGGGAATGAGCAGGCGTCAGCGCTCGCCGGGACTCAGCATCGTCTCGGCGTAACAGGCCATGGCCTGCGCCAGATAGAGGCTGAGGCCCGGCCGCACCGCCTCGAAGGTGGCGCGGAAATCGGGATGCTCGACATAGAGACGTCCCAAGCCGGCATAAGCATCGGCCGTCGGCGTCCAGCTCCGGCAGACCCAGGCATGGTGCCTTGCGGTCAATGCCTGCGCTTCCGGCGCGGTCGGTGGGACCCGGCGTTCGGCAAGGTCGGCGAAGGCTGAGTGCAGGGTATCCATCTCCTCGACCAGCGCTTTGCGGCCGTCAGCGTCTAGCGCCGCCATGCGCTCCTTCGCGTCGATGAACGCGGATTCGGCCTCCGGGCCGAAACGCGCCCTCAGCTCGGTCTCCCATTCCGCCTGCTTTTCCGGCGAGAAGCCCTCGAAGAACCTATCGTCTGCCATGCTCGTCTCCTGTCTCAAGGTCTCGACCGTGCGGTCGATGGTTCGGATGAGACGGCGATAGCGGGCGATATCGGCGCCGAGCCTGTCGCGATGGGCGAGCAGCGCGGCCTCCAGCGCGAAGCCGGGATCGTCGAGGACGCGCCCGATCGTCGCGAGTGGGAAGCCGAGCTCGCGATAGAACAGGATCTGCTGCAGGCGCAGCAATTCAGCCTGGCCGTAATAGCGATAGCCGTTCGTGCCGATCTCGGCCGGCGTGAGCAGGCCGATGGCGTCGTAATGGTGCAGCATGCGCACGCTGATCCCCGACGCCTTCGCCATCTGCTTGACCGTGCGCCGCATCCGGCCCGCCTCCTTACCCGTCTCGCGCCGGCTTATCGGGGCTCACGCGATGTGAGGGTCAAGTTAGCCTGCGTCGAGCGCGACCCTCGCCCGCTCGGCGATGAAGAGCTCGATGGCCGGCTCGTCGTCGTCGCCGAACACCCAGGCGGCCGAGAGCCCGCACCAGGCCAGGATCCATTTGAGCAGGCGCTCGCGTTCCAGGCCCGATTTCGCCAGCACGATCTCCAGCCGGCGCTCGAAATAGCCGGGCACGGTCGCGACAGGCGGCTGCGGATCGGCGAGGTCGGGATCGCAGAACAGGATGGTGTATTCGAAGGCGCGGTCGCCGATCACCGATTTCGGGTCGATGGCGAGCCAGCCCTTGGCTTCGAAATTGAGCACATTGTCATGGTGCAGGTCGGCATGCAGCGGGACGATCTCGCGCTGAGCCGGCAGGAGCTCGTTCGCCGCCGCGGCCGCGCGGGCAAGGATGCCGCCGCGCTCCTGCGCCATCGGGAACAGGTCCTTGAACCAGATCTCAAGCGGGATCAGGCCGGAGGGCGCCGGGCCGCGCGGCTTTTGCAGGGCGGCGATGGCGTCGCAGAGGATTGCGGTCGCCTTATCATCGCCGGCTGCGCCGCTGCGAGCCATGGCGGCGAGCGAATGGGAGCCGGTGGCGCGCTCGATCAGCATCGCCTCGCCATGCTCGCTACGGGCGAGGAGGCGGGCGGCGCCATCGCCGTTCCAGTATTCGAGCGGCAGGTAGCCGCGCCGCTCATCCTCGACCTCGGGCAGCTTCAGCATGGCCGGCTGGCTCTGGTGCAGGACGGGCAAAAGCTGGCTGGCATGCGTCCTGATCGGCTCGCCGGCTGGTTCGAGGTTCCAGCGTATCAGCCAGGGCGAAAAGGCATCGGTCGGCATCGTCGGTCGTCTGTTCCGTCATTGCGAGCGTAAGCGAAGCAATCCAGGGCGATTGCGCGAGCCGCTCTGGATTGCTTCGTCGCTGCGCTCCTCGCAATGACGCTGGAGGTTAGTCCGCCGCGCGGCCGCGACCAATCAGCGGAAACTGCTCGACCTCATAGATCTGGCCGGAGACATGGCCGCTTTCTTCCGAGAGCCAGAAAGCGGTATGGGCGGCAATCTCGGCCGGCTGCATGATCTGGCCGAAGGGGGCGAACTCGAGCGGCACCTCCTTCTCCCAGCCAGGCTTCTTGCCCTCACGCTGCTGCGTCGCATCTTCATTGGCAGTGAATGTCCAGCCGACATTGAGCTGGTTGACCCGGATGTGCTCACGCCCGAGCGTGTTGGCGAGGTTGCGCGTCATCGTCATCAGCGCGCCCTTCGACATCGAATAGACGGTGAGGTTGGAATTGCCGCAATATGCGTTGATCGAGCCGACGGTGAGGATCGCGCCTCCGGATTTCTGCAGGCGGAAAGCGCGGATCGCCGCCTCGGCGCAGAGCAGGGGCGCTCGGGTGTTAATCGCAAAGATATGGTCGAAGAAGGCGGCGGTGGTTTCGCCCAGCACGCCGCGGGGATAGATGCCGGCATTGTTGACGAGGCCGTCGATGCGGCCGAAGGCCTTGCGCGTCGCGTCGACCAGGGCCTGGGCGGTCGCCGGCTCGGCGAGGTCGCCGATGGCACCCGAGGTAGAAGGGCCGAGCTTGCGGCAGGCGGTGTCGACCTCGTTCTGCTCGCGGCCATGGATCAGCACCTTGGCGCCCTCGGCGATCAGCCGCTGCGCCATGGCGTAGCCGATGCCGGTCGACGAGCCGGTGACGAGAATGGCCTTGCCTTGCAGTCCGCGCATGTCGTGTCTCCGTTCGGGTCGGTGGCCTTAGTAGCCTGCGCGAGCGGCGACGTCATGGCCGCGACCTTGCGGGTCACCCCGGCGTGGCGCGGTTGTGGAGGAAGGCCACGGGCTCTGGCGAGGCGGGCCGGCGAGGACTAGGTTGCCCGCCATGCCGCTCCATATCCTCAAGCTCTGCGTTGGCGCCGAATCGATCAGCGATCTCGAAGAGTGGATCGCCGAGCGGCAGGCGCAGCGCCGAGCCCGGGGCGAGCCGTTGGAGCAGTTGCACACCACCCGCATGGTGCCGAAGCGGGTCGAGGAGATCGTCAATGGCGGCTCGCTCTACTGGGTGATCAAGGGCCAGGTCTGCGCGCGCCAGCGCCTGATCGCCATCCGCCCCTTCACCGATGGCGACGGCATCGGCCGCTGCCATCTGGTGATGGAGCCGGTGGTGGTACCGGTCGAGCCGCGCCCGTTCCGGCCGTTCCAGGGTTGGCGCTACCTTCAGGACAAGGACGCACCGCGCGATATCGATGGCCGCAGCGGCGATCTCGGCGTCATGCCCGAGCAGATGCGGCGCGAGCTGGCGGAGCTGGGGCTGCTGTAGGCTTTACGCCGCGCTTAGGCCGGCGCCTGCGAAACGCTTCGAAGCCTTATGCGAGGCCGCCTACATCATGGTGGAAGCGCCACCCATCGCGGTCCGGCGCATATGACGTGTACCACCATGTTCAGGATTTTTGCCAGCATTGCCATCTTCGCCAAACGCCTCGATGCGCACCTGACGCGCGGCGTCGAGATCCGCGGCCGGCGGCTGGCCGGGCTGAAGCCACTCGCAACGGCCTGGACACGCGGCTATCGGCTCGTCGAGCCGCATTGGCCGGTAGCCCGCTGACGCTCAAGGATTCAAGCCGGTCAGAACGGCGGCGTGCCCCCAGTCGCTATACCGGCAATGCGGGAGCGTCGGCACGCGACCGCGCGCGGGCGTAGCGGCATGGCCTCGACAATTCGGATTGGCGCAGCGGTGACCGGCATTGCTCTCCTGCTCGTCGGCCGGCAGGCGGACGATCACGTCCTCATGGGCCCACTTCGCCCAGGGCGACCAGGGCTCGAGCCGCGCGCCGGACACCGGGCGTTGCCCGGGAGCGGCCTGCACGTTCCCGGGGTTTAGGGCGCCCCCGAAAGACGAGTCGATCACACCGTATGCGCTGAAACCGACGATCACGCGGCCGCGCAGTTCCGTGGACAAGCGTCGTAGGAACAGCGATCCGTCGTCCCCCGCGCCGGCAATGCAGGCCATCAGGACGAGCATCGCGTCGGATCGCAGAAAGGGCGCGTAGAGCCGCCCGATTACGGCCGCGCTGGTCGCTCCGAGCCGCGTACCCTCCATCAGCAGCTGTCCGGGTCGATTTCCGTGCGCGAGGATGACGAGGCGCTGTACCCGCCCTCTCAGGCTCGCTGCGTCCATCTGCGTAGCGAGGTCGGACGGGCTGGTGAAATTGATCGTATGGCTCCAGCCTGTGCTGGCCGTCCGCGAGAATGCGCCTTCACGATAAGCCCAGACGGTTGCCATGGTTGCGCTCGTCAGCTCCGGGATCGAAGTACTTTCGATCGCTTGCCGGCCGAAGAGCGTTTTTCGCTAGGCTCGATGCGGATACCGGCTGGTCCTCACACCCCGATATTGTCGATCAGCCTCGTTCCTCCGATGCGCGCCGCGATCAATAGCCGGATCGGGCCGTCGGCGCGCGAGGTCACCGGCGCCAGCGTGTCGGCATGGCGGGCTTCGAGATAGTCGAGCTCGAAGCCGGCGGTGATGATCTCGTTCTGCGCATCGGCGACCGCGGGGAATAGCGGGTCGTCATTGCGGATGCGGGCGGCGAGGGCCTGCATCACCTGGTGCAGCGTTGGCGCCAAGGCGCGCTCCTCGGCCGAGAGGTAGCGGTTGCGCGAGGACATGGCGAGGCCGTCGGCCTCGCGGAACGTGGCTAGCGGCACGATCTCGATGCCGAGGTCGAGATCGCGGGCCATGCGCGTCACCACCTTGAGCTGTTGGTAGTCCTTCTCGCCGAAGACAGCGAAATCGGCCTTGCTCTGTGTGAAAAGCTTGCAGCAAACCGTTGCGACGCCTTCGAAATGCGTCGGGCGGAAGCGATCCTCCAGGCCGACGGCGGCCGGGCCGAGCAGCAGGACGCGGCTGGCGAAGCCCGGCGGATACATCTCCTCGACCGCGGGGAAATAGATCGCATCGGCGTCGGCGGCTTCGAGCTGGGCGCGGTCGCTGTCGAAGGTGCGCGGGTATTTCTTGAAGTCCTCATGCGGCGCGAACTGCGTCGGGTTGACGAAGATCGAGACAATGACGCGGCGGGCATGCTTCTGCGCCTCGGTCACCAGCGCGATATGGCCTTCGTGCAGCGCGCCCATGGTTGGCACCAGCGCGACCTTCTCGCCGGCGGCATGCCAGGCCGCGACGGCCTCGCGCATCGCCTTGACCGTCTCGAACACCGCGACCTGCGACATAGCGCTTCTCCCTGAACTTGGGGGACGGGTAGCAAATGCCGGCGGCGCGGCCAATATCTTGGGCATGGGCGAATCCCGGCAGGCAGCATGACGCGCGACAACGGCAAGGCGGTGGGCAAGGCGGGCGAGACGCGCCCGGCCGAGAGTTCTGCGCGCTCGAAGCCCGGCGAGATCGACCGATTCCTCGCTTCAGCCAAGCAGCTCGCCCCGCTGGCGACCGGGCAGGCCGGGCGGCTGGTCTTTGCGCTCGACGCGACGATGAGCCGGCAGCCGACATGGGATCTCGCCTGTTCGCTGCAGGGCCAGATGTTCGAGGTCGCGGCGAAGACCGGTGGGCTCGCGGTTCAGCTCGTCTATTTCCGCGGCTTCGACGAATGCCGCGCCTCGGGCTGGCTCGGCGAGCCGCAGCGCCTGACCGGGCTGATGAACAAGATCGATTGCCGCGGCGGGCAGACGCAGATTGCACGTGTGCTGAAGCATATCCGCGACGAGGAGCGGCAGGTGCCGATCCGCGCCTTCGTCTATGTCGGCGATGCGATGGAAGAAGATGTCGACCGGCTCTGCGCGCTTGCCGGCGAGCTCGGCCTGCGCGGCGTCAAGGGCTTCCTGTTTCAGGAAGGGGCCGATCCCGATGCCAGCAAGGCCTTCGCCGAGATGGCGCGGCTAACCGGCGGCGCGCATGCGCGCTTCGACGTCAATGCGCCGAATTCCCTGCTCGATCTCCTGCGTGGCGCTGCGGCCTATGCCAGCGGCGGCCGCGAAGCGCTCCTCAAGCTCGCCGGGCAGAACCCCGCGGCGCAGAGGCTGCTGTCGGCGATGGAGGGCTGCAGATCGTGACGCTGCTCTATGGCATCGCCACGCTGATCCTGATCTGGTGGCTGGTGAAACTCTTCGCGGGCGCCGATCCGAAGAAGCTGGTCAGGTTCAGCAAGATGGCGGGTGGAGTCGCTTCGCTGGGCGTCGCGGCGCTGCTGATGCTGCGCGGCCGGCCTGACATGGCGATCTTCCTCGGCGGCCTCGGAGCGTGGCTGCTCGGCTGGAGCGCCTATGGGCCGGGCGGCCTGAGGATGCCGGAATGGGCGAAGGATTGGGGCGGGACCGGCTCGGCCGGTCGTTCCAAGGTCGCTTCGGCTCTGCTGGAGATGGAGCTCGACCACGATAGCGGCGGTATCAAGGGCAAGGTCGTCGCGGGCGCCTTCGCTGGTCGCGATCTCGACGATCTCACGCCCGCGGACCTCAGCGCGTTGCTGCGCGAATGCCTCGCCGTCGATCCCGATGGGGCGCGCCTGCTAGAGGCATATCTCGACCGCCGGGCGCCCGGATGGCGTGAAGACGCTGAGGGTCACCGCGACACGGGGCAGCGCGGCCCGGCGCGCCCGGGCGCGATGTCGGACGAGGAGGCCTACGAGATCCTGGGGCTTCAGCCGGGGGCGGGCCAGGAAGCGATCCGCGAGGCCCATCGGAGCCTGATGAAGCGCATCCATCCGGATGCCGGCGGCACCAGCGGGCTTGCCGCTCGCGTCAACCAGGCCAAGGATACCTTGCTGAAAAAGCATGGCTGAATCCCTTTTCCGACCGGTCAGCTACGGGTTGCGAAGCAGGAGAAGCCGCCGCGCTTGAGCTGGGCGCAGGCCTTCTCGGCGTCCTTGGACTCCTCGAAGCCGGCGAAGCGGGCGCGGAACAGGGTGGCGCCGCCCTTCTCGACCTTCTCGGTGAAGGGCGAGGCGTCGGCGAGCGAGCCGGAAGCCTTGGCGCGGGCCCGGGCCAGGATGTCCTTGGCCTTGGCCTCGTCGTCGGTGGCGCCGAGCTGGATCACCCATTTCGAGGCGATCGCGGTTTTCTCGACCGGCTTGGTTTCGGTCTTGGCTTCAGGCGCCTTGGCGACCTGCGCCACCTTGACCGGCGCGGGCGCCGGCTCGGGCAGGCGAGCCTCGACCTTCTTCGGCATCGGCTGGAGCTCGTCCCTGGCTGCCGGCTCGGCGAGCTTGGCGATCGAGGAGGTGGTGTCGACATTCGCCGGCGGGCGCAGCACCTTGCCCTCGGCCGGCGCGGCGCCGATCGACCAGCGCATCGCCGACGGCGTCGTCGTCGCGGCGACCGGACGCATATTGGAGAGGGCGAGCGCCTGGGCGCTGCCGCTCAGCGCGCGCGGCGGCGTGATCTGGGCGGTCGTCGTGGTCGCGGCATAGGCGCGGGCCGCTGCGGGCACTTCAGGCTCGGCGCGCGGACGCGGCACCGGGATCGGCGCAGGGGCCGGGGCGGGCTCGGGCGCCTGGGCGATCACAGCCGGGCGAGCCAGCGGCTCGGGAGCCGGGGCGGGGGCCGGAGCACGATAACGCTCCTGCTGCGGCTCGGAGGCCTCGGCGATCATCGGGGCGCTGCGGCCGCCGGCGCTGGCGCGCGGCAGGCTGGCGAGGACGAGGTCGGCCATGATCTTGTCGCGCGAGGCGCCGGAGCGGCCGCCGAGCACGACCGAGACGATCTGGCGGCCGTCCGACTTGGCCGAGGTCATCAGGTTGAAGCCGGAGGCGCGGGTGTAGCCGGTCTTGATGCCGTCGACGCCCTCGATGCGGCCGAGCAGCCGGTTGTGCCCGCGGATGGTGCGCGAGCCGTACTGGAAGGAGCGCATCTGGAAGAGCGGGAAATATTTCGGGAAGCGCTCCTGGATCGCCCGCGCCAGGATGGTCTGATCGCGTGCCGTGGTGATGTTCGGCGGCGAGTTCGGCAGACCGTGCGGGTTGTAGAAGCGCGTCGACTCCATGCCGAGCGCGCGCGCCTTGCGCGTCATCTGCTCGGCGAAGGCCTCTTCCGAGCCGGCGATGGCCTCGGCGACCACGACCGAGGAGTCGTTGGCCGAGAGGGTGATCATGCTCTTGATCGCGTCCTCGACCTCGATGGTCGAGCCGGCGCGCAGGCCGAGCTTGGTCGGCGGCTGCGAGGCAGCATAGGCCGAGACCTTGAGCTCGGAATTCATGCTGAAGCGGCCGCGCTCCATCTGCTCGAAGAGCATATAGAGCGTCATCACCTTGGTGAGCGAGGCCGGGATGCGCGGCGCATCCTCGTTGACGGCGTGCAGCGTGCGGCCGCTCTTCACGTCGACGACCATCGCCGCATAGGGCGGGGCGTAGCCGCCCGAGACATGGCGCCGCTTCTTGCGCGCCGCCTCGGCCGGAGAGACCGTCGCTGTCAGCACGACGGCAGCAGCACTCACCACCCCGATGAACGCAAGCCAGCGCCCGCGTCGGGACCCAACGCAACCAGAAGCCATGCAACTCGCCTCAACTAACCCACCCGTCCGTCGCAGGCTTTGCAGCGTGGCGCGAAGGACACAGGGGAGGAGGTTAGGCGGATGCGGTTACGGAGCGGTTAAGCGCGTAAAAACTTATTCAAAGCCGTCAGGTTGCAAACCGTCGCCGGCACACGCCGGAGGGGTCTGCGTGTGATGCATTGCAGCGCGATCTTGACTTTTATGTTGCGGTGCACAATATCAGGGTCGTCCCGGTGATGAGCCCTTCATCTGACCTTGGGGACACGGAACCTGGGCCGTCAGGCTCGTCAGCAGAGGCGGCGCCCGCGAGCGTCGGAGGAAACAATGATCCAGAATTTCGAAACCATCCAGAAGGCTTCCAAAGAGAACGTCGACGCCGCCCTGAAGGCTTTCGGCGCCACCTCGAAGGGTGTGCAGGCTCTGGCCGTCGAGACCACCGACTACGCCAAGAAGTCGTTCGAGGCCGGCACCGCCGCGATCGAGAAGCTTGCCGGCGTCAAGACGCTCGACAAGGCCATCGAGATCCAGTCGGACTACGTCAAGACCGCTTTCGAGGGCTATGTCGCTCAGGTCACCAAGATCGGCGAGCTCTATGCCGCGATCGCCAAGGACGCCTACAAGCCGTTCGAAGGCATCGTCGCCAAGGCCGTTCCGACCCCGGCCAAGTGATTTTGGCGCGGCCGGCTTCGCCCGGCCGCAGCTGATCACCTGAGAATTTCAAGAAGCCCGGCCTCGGCCGGGCTTCTTTGCGTTTGCGTTTCGGCTGTCTTCTGCCTGTCCGTGCGGCAATGCTCTCGCAACCGGCCGGCGGCTGTCTGCCTGCGTCGCGTCCGGCCTGACGGCGGCGACAGGAGCCGGGAGTCGCAATGAGCCGTTCGACCATCGCAGCAGACACATCGGGTGCCGCGGAAGCGCCTCTGGCGAGCGAGTTCCGCGAGCCGCCCCGTGAGGCTTGGTACTGCGTCAGGAGTGTCGGCAGCCTGGCGACCGGCGCGATGGCGAGCGTGACTGTTCTCGGCGAGCAGATCGTCATCGGCCGCACCAAGCTCGGCGAGCTCTTCGCCTTGCGCGATCGCTGCCCGCATCGCGGCGCGCCCCTGTCCGAGGGGCGGTTCGACGGCGTCGCGATCACCTGTCCCTTCCATGGTTGGCGCTTCGGCGCCGATGGCCGCTGCCGGTCGATGCCGACGCTGGTCGATGGCGACGTCGCCGATCCCGGCCAGGTCAAGGTCGGCGATTTCCCGATCGCCGAGAGCGACGGCATCATCTGGCTCTATCTGGGCGCGCGGCCGGAGCAGGCGCCTCCGGTGCCGGTGCTGACGCTCGCGGGCAAGACGCGTTGCCGCGTCGCCGTCTCGGTGCTGGTCGAGGCCTCCTATGATCTATGCGTGCTCAGCCTGATCGACCCCGGCCATGTCGGCTATGTCCATAACTCCTGGTGGTGGCGGCCGACCGCGACGGCACGCGAGAAGGTCAAGGACTTCGAGCCGCTGCCCTTCGGCTTCCGGATGAAGGCGCACAAGGCGGCAGCCAATTCACGCGGCTATCGCCTGCTGGGACGGCCGCAGACGGAGGTCGATTTCCTGCTGCCGGGCCAGCGCATCGAGCGCATCCGCATGGGCGAGCGCGCGATCGTCAATGCGACCTTCGCCACGCCGATCGATGGCGGTCGGACGCTGCTCACCAATGTGCTGCTCTCCGACCTGCCGCAACTCATGCCGCTCGCGCCGGTGATCAGATGGGCGGGCCATGCCTTCCTGCGCCAGGACCAGCGCATCCTCGAACTCGCCCAGCAGGGTCTGGAGCGCAAGCCGACCATGCTGCTGCTCGGGCAGGCCGACCGCCTCGCGCAATGGTATTTCCGCCTGAAGCGCGACTATGCCGCAGCTCGCCGGGAGGGTGCCGCCTTCAACAATGAGCTTGCTCCCGAACGGTTGCGCTGGCGAACCTGAGGCAGGCGGCTGCTCCGCAAGGCCCTGAGAAGCCCGGCTATTCTGACCTGGTCTTTGCTTCGTCCGATGCAAAAAGGGTGTTTTGCTGTGGCATGCGCTCGGAACGGGCTGGCGAAGCGGGGGAGACGCCTGTAAATTCCTGAGCGAAGCACTATCTTGATGTCAGCCTTCGGGACGGACACCTTGAGCCAAGCAGCCACGACGCCGATCGATCAGGACCTGCCAGCCGGCGATATGCCGCGCGGGAACGGGTCCCTTTTTGCGCCGCGTCTGGCTTCGAAGCCGCGGGCGCCGTCCGGCCCGACCGATAGCGACCGCAGCGGAACCGGCACCGCCGTTCTGACCCGGACAAGGACGCGCAAGCCCAACCTCTATCGCGTACTGATCCTCAACGACGATTACACGCCGATGGAGTTCGTGGTGCACGTGCTCGAACGGTTCTTCAACAAGGACCGGGCCGAAGCGACGCGCATCATGATGCATGTCCACCAGAACGGCGTCGGCGAATGCGGCGTCTTCACCTACGAGGTCGCCGAGACCAAGGTCACCCTGGTCATGGACCTCGCCCGCAAGCACATGCATCCGCTGCAATGCGTGATGGAGAAAAAGTAGCTTTGAACATCATCCTCTCGAAACTGGATTGGGAGCGCTGACCTTGCCGAGCTTCTCGCGTAGCCTCGAACAGGCGCTTCACCGGGCCCTCGCGCTCGCCAATGAGCGCCACCACGAATATGCGACGTTGGAACACCTCCTGCTGGCGCTGGTCGACGACCAGGATGCCGCAGCGGTGATGCGCGCCTGCAGCGTCGATCTCGACACGCTGCGCCGCAACCTCGTCGATTACATCGATGCGGAGCTGACCAACCTCGTCACCGACGGTCGCGACGATTCCAAGCCGACCGCCGGCTTCCAGCGCGTGATCCAGCGCGCGGTGATCCATGTCCAATCCTCCGGCCGCGAGGAGGTGACCGGGGCCAACGTGCTCGTGGCGATGTTCGCCGAGCGCGAGAGCCATGCCGCCTACTTCCTGCAGGAGCAGGACATGACCCGCTACGACGCGGTCAACTACATCAGCCACGGCATCGCCAAGCGTCCGGGCGCCAGCGAGAGCCGGCCCGTGCGTGGCGCCGAAGAGGAGCCGGAGCAGCGCGAACAGCGCAGCGAGCAGGCCCAGGACGGCGACAAGGACAAGAAGAAAAAGGAAAGCGCGCTCGAGGCTTACTGCGTCAACCTCAACCGCAAGGCACGGGACGGGCGCATCGATCCGCTGATCGGCCGCGAGGCCGAGGTGCAGCGCACGATCCAGATCCTCTGCCGCCGGCAGAAAAACAATCCGCTGCTGGTCGGCGACCCCGGCGTCGGCAAGACCGCGATCGCCGAGGGCCTGGCGCTCAAGATCGTGCGCGGCGAGGTGCCGGAAGTGCTGGAGGACGCGACCGTCTTCTCGCTCGACATGGGCACGCTGCTCGCCGGCACGCGCTATCGCGGCGATTTCGAGGAACGCCTCAAGCAGGTGATGAAGGAGATCGAGCAGCACCCGAAGGCGATCATGTTCATCGACGAGATCCATACGGTGATCGGCGCCGGTGCGACCTCGGGCGGTGCGATGGACGCCTCGAACCTGCTGAAGCCGGCGCTCGCCTCGGGCTCGCTGCGCTGCATCGGCTCGACCACCTACAAGGAATACCGCCAGTATTTCGAGAAGGACCGGGCGCTGGTCCGGCGCTTCCAGAAGATCGACGTCAACGAGCCGTCGGTGCCGGACACGATCGAGATCCTGAAGGGGCTAAAGCCCTATTTCGAGGAGTTCCACAAGCTGCGCTACACCAACGACGCCATCAAGGCGGCAGTGGAGCTGTCGGCGCGCTACATCCATGACCGCAAGCTGCCGGACAAGGCGATCGACGTGATCGACGAGACCGGCGCCTCGCAGATGCTGGTGACCGAGACCAAGCGCAAGAAGACGATCGGCGTCAAGGAGATCGAGGCGGCGATCGCGACGATGGCGCGCATCCCGACCAAGACCGTCTCCAAGGACGACGCCGAGGTGCTGCGCAACCTCGAGACCACGCTGAAGCGCTCGGTCTACGGCCAGGAGAAGGCGATCGAGGCGCTGTCCTCCTCGATCAAGCTCGCCCGCGCTGGCCTGCGCGACGGCGAGAAGCCGATCGGTTGCTATCTCTTCGCCGGCCCGACAGGCGTCGGCAAGACCGAGGTCGCGCGCCAGCTCGCCTCCTCGCTCGGCGTCGAGCTCGTGCGCTTCGACATGTCGGAATACATGGAGCGCCACACCGTCTCGCGGCTGATCGGCGCGCCTCCGGGCTATGTCGGCTTCGACCAGGGCGGGCTTTTGACCGACCAGATCGATCAGCATCCGCATTGCGTGCTGCTGCTCGACGAGATCGAGAAGGCCCATCCCGACCTGTTCAACATCCTCCTGCAGGTGATGGATCACGGCAAGCTGACCGACAACAACGGCAAACAGGTCGATTTCAGGAACGTCATCCTGATCATGACCACCAATGCCGGCGCCGCCGACATGGCCAAAAATGCCTATGGCTTCACCCGCCAGAAGCGCGAGGGCGACGACACCGAGGCGATCAACAAGCTGTTCGCGCCGGAATTCCGCAACCGGCTCGACGCGACGATCTCCTTCGGCCATCTGCCGAAGACCGTCGTGGCCCGCGTCGTCGACAAGTTCGTGCTGCAGCTCGAGGCGCAGCTCGCCGACCGCAACGTCACCATCGAGCTCTCTGACGAGGCGCGCGAATGGCTGGTCGAAAACGGCTATGACGAGGCGATGGGCGCGCGCCCGATGGCCCGCCTGATCCAGCAGACGATCAAGACGCCGCTGGCCGACGAGGTGCTGTTCGGCCGGCTGAAGAATGGCGGCGCGGTCAAGGTGGTGGTGATCCAGTCCGAGACCGGCATCAAGGTGCTCGGTCTTGAATTCCCGGACGGGCCGGTGAGCCCCAAGCCGGAGAAGGACGTCGCCGCTGCGGCCGAGAAGCGCACGCGCAAGCCGCGGGCCAAGGGGTTGACTAAGACGCCAGGCAAGGCCAAGTCGGCCGGATCGGGTGGCGCGAAGCGCGGCCCGAAGCCGGATGCTCCAGTCGAGCCGCCCAAAGCAGCGCGTAGCGTCCGTACCGTTCCGAAGGTTCCGTTGACCAAGGCCTGATCCGGTGTTCTTCAAGCGCAAGTCGGAAAGCGTCTGGGCTCAAGAAGGAGAGGTCGCCGCTGCGGCGGCCGCTCCGGCGCCGAAGGAAAAGCTCGGCTGGTTCGAAAAGCGGGCTCGCCGACGCCGGCGCCGGATCATCTTCGAGGAGGTGCTCGGCTGGATCATGGTCCCGGCCTTCCTCTATCTGCTCTATCTCGGTTATCGCGCCGTCGGCGGCATCCCGAAGGAAGCTATGGATTTCTTCCAGGAGCTGATCGGGCTGGCGATGAAGAGCCTCTGATCCGGCCTGCGCCGGACGCAGGGCGGGCGCGCGGCGTCATGGCTGTCATGCGACGAGCATCATGCGCTTAAACGAAAAAGCTCGCACTCGCTGCGGGCCTTTTTTGTGTCCGTCGGTCCCATGATGCGATCCTCACGCCAATCTTCCTTGAGCCGCGGCAGAGTTCTCCTGCCACGGACGGTGCCGGCAGGCCCTGGATGGCGCAGGACGATCACGCCATGACCGAGGCAGCATCCAATCAATGGCTGCGACCCTGGGCGCGCGGTTTTCGCGATGCTGCGATGCTGCCGGCCTGGATTGTCGGGCTCTCGCTGATGGGCGTCGGCACATTGGCGCGCGATGTCGGCTATCCTGTCGAGGCCGCCGTACTCTCGACGCTCCTGGTCTGGGCCGGCCCGTCGCAGGTGCTGTTCTTCGCTTCGATCGCCGCAGGCGCCGCCTGGAGCGCGATCGCGCTCGCCATCGGCTTCGCCTCACTACGCTTCCTGCCGATGACGGTGGCGCTGCTGCCGCTGCTGCGCCGACCAGGCCAGAGCGTGGCGCAGCAGATGCTGATCGCGCATTTCGTCGCCGTCACCGCCTGGGTCGAGGCGCTCAGGCGGCTGCCGAACATCCCGCCCGAACAACGCGTCGGCTATTTCCTCGGCTTCGCCAATGCGCTGATCGTTGTCAGCGCGTTCTGCACCTATGCGGGCTTTCATCTCGCCGGCGTGGTGCCGGCGCCGGTCGCGGCCGGATTGCTCTGCCTGACGCCGATCTTCTTCCTGTCCTCGATGGTCGCCGGGGTTCGCGGCCTCGGCGACATGGTTGCGATCGGGCTCGGTCTGGCGCTTGCGCCAGTAGCCGGCTGGGCGATCGGCGGCGGCTTCGACCTGATCGCCAGCGGCATCGCCGGCGGCAGCATCGCCTTCCTGGTCCAGCGCTGGCGCAAGGCGCGGAAGGCCGGCGCATGACCCAGCCGATCGCCTTCCTGGATGGCCCATGGTGGCCCTATCTCGCCCTCGTCCTGTTCGCGGTGCTGCCGACCGAGATCTGGCGCTGGCTCGCTGTCGCCTTCGCGCGGAAGCTGGACGAGAATTCGCCCTGGCTCGAATGGGTCAGGCTGGTCGCGACGGCGCTGCTGGCCGGCGTCGTGGCCAAGCTGGTGCTGGCGGCACCCGGTGCGCTCGCGGGGGTGCCGCTGACGGTCAGGCTGGCGGCGCTGGCTGTCGCCGTCACGATCGTCCTCGCCTGGCGGCGCCGGGTGATGCTGGCAGTGCTCGCCGGCGAGGCGGTGCTGATCGGCGGCGCTGTCTGGCTGGTGTGATCGCTCAGCTTGCCGCCAGCGAGATGTGCCGGAGCTTGTCCGGATTGCGCACGACATAGATCGCATGGACGCGGCCGTCGCGGATGTCGAGCGCCGTCGCCTGCAGGGTTTCGCCGCGCTTGAGGCTGAGATAGCCGGGCAGGCCGTTGATCATCACGGGCTTGTAAACAGTGGTCGATTTCTGCTGGCTGATCACCTTGCGGGCGATACCGGCAAAAAAACGCGCGACGCGATCGATGCCGTAGAGCACGTTCATGACTGCCAGCACCTTGCCGCCGCCGTCGCTGTGGAAGGCGACATCCTGTGCCAGCAGCGTCTGAAGATCGCTGGTGTCGGCCTTGTGGGCGGCCTTGAAGAAGGCGTCGACGAAACGCTTCGCCTCGGCGGGATCGATCGTGTTGCGCGGCGGCATGTCGATGCGGACATGCTCGCGGGCGCGCTTTGCGAGCTGGCGGCAGGCGCTTTCGCTGCGGTCGATGGTGCGGGCGATCTCGGCGAAATCCAGCTCGAAGACGTCATGCAGCAGGAAGGCGGCGCGCTCGAGCGGCGAGAGCCGTTCGAGCGCCAGCATCAGCGCGATCGGGGCGTCGAGCTGGGTGTCGGCATCGGCTTCGGCCGCGCCGATCTCCTCGATCAATGGCTCTGGCAGCCATGCGCCGATATAGAATTCGCGCTTGCTGCGGGCCGATTTCATCTGGTCGAGGCAGAGGCGCGTGACGGTGCGGGCGAGATAGGCGCGCGGCGCCTCGACCTCGCTTTGCGGGACATCACGCCAGCGCAGCCAGGCCTCCTGAACGATGTCCTCGGCATCGCTGACCGAGCCGAGCATGCGATAGGCGAGGCGGGTCAGGAAACGGCGATGCGTCTCGAAGATATCGTCCGGGGCGGTCATCGGGAGCGTCTCAGGCAGCCGTCGCGTCGGCCTTGGCCGGCCGGTCATGCGGATGCGCCGAACGGAAGCCGATCGCGATCCGGTTCCAGGTGTTGATCGTGCCGATCAGCAGGGTGAGCTTCACGGTTTCCTCCGGGCTGAAATGCCTGAGCACCTCCTCATAGGCCTCGTCCGGCGCATGGGTCTGCGAGATCAGCGTCAGCGCATCGGTCCAGGCGAGGGCGGCGCGCTCACGCGCGGTAAAGAGCGCCGACTCGTGCCAGGCGTCGAGCAGGAACAGGCGGGCCGGGCGCTCGCCCTCCTTGATCGCATCGGCCGAGTGCATGTGCAGGCAATAGGCGCAGCCATTGATCTGCGAGGCCCGCATCTTCACCAAATGGATCAGGCTGTGCTCGAGGCCGCTCTCCTTGATCGCGGCTTCAAGCGCGATCATCGGCTTCATGGTGTCGGGGGCGGTGGTGTAGGGGTTGAGGCGCTTGCTCATGATGAGGCTTTCGCGCGGGGCGGTCAGGCCCGGCGCGTTCGCACCGGGCCATTGGTGAACGAGGTTGAGGTTCAGGCGGCGGCTGGCTCGCGGCGACGATCGTTCGGATGCCGGGTACGGAAGCCGCAATTGATCCGGTTCCAGACATTGATCATGCCGATGGCGACCGAGAGGTCGACGGTCTCCTGCTCGCTGAAATGCTCGCGCAGTTCGGCGAAGGCCTCGTCGCTCGGGCTGCGCTCGGTGAGCCGGGTCAGCTCCTCCGTCCAGCGCAAGGCGGCGCGCTCGCGCGGAGTGTAGAGCTCGGATTCCTCCCAGGCGCTGAGCAGAGCGATGCGAGCTTCACTCTCGCCGGCCTTGCGCGCATCGGCGATATGCATGTGCAGGCAATAGGCGCAGCGGTTGAGCTGCGAAGCCCGAATCTTCACCAATTCCTGCAGGCTGTGCTCCAGCTTCGACTGGTTCACGTAGTCCTGCAGGCCGAGCATGGCCTTATAGGCGTCGGGAGCGGTCTGAAAGGCATTGAGGCGCTGGGTCATCGTAGTCTCCATTGGGGTTCGATGAAGACAGGACGAGGCAGCCAGCGCCCGCGTGACATGCTCCTCAAAGATTCTTCAGCGCAGCCCGAATTTTTTCTGCGGCCGCCGCCAGATCCTCGGGCTTCGCCATCTCGCTGGCCGGCGGCTTCATCGCGACACCGTCAAGGCGGGGAATGACGTGGACGTGCAGATGAAAGACGACTTGGCCGCCGGCGCTCTCGTTGAACTGCTGCACGGTGATGCCGTCGGCGCCGAAGGCCTGCATCTGCGCCCGGGCGATGCGCTGGGCGATGGTCGCGACATAGCCGAGGTTATCGGAGTCGATGTCGAGGATGTTGCGGGCCGGGTTCTTCGGGATCACCAGCGTGTGGCCGGGCGCGCGCGGCATGATGTCGAGGAAGGCGAGGGCCCGGTCGTCCTCATAGACGCGGTGGGCCGGCAATTCGCCACGCAGGATCTTGGCGAAGATGTTGTTGGGATCATAGGCGGTCATCAGCTGAATCCTGATGGTTCGAAGGAGGTCAGAGGGGCTCACCCTTGCGGAAGGGGCTCTCCTCCGCAAGCGCAGCCACTGCAGAGGCGATCTCACGCCGCTCGCCGGGCAGATAGGCCGCGACGGCGCGGGCGAGGCCGGGATCGGCGAGGAGATGGGCCGAGCGGGTAATCACCGGGCGATAGCCGCGGGCAAGCTTGTGCTCGCCCTGGGCGCCGGCCTCGACGCGGACGAGCCTGTGCGCGATCGCGTAGTCGATGGCCTGGTGATAGCAGAGTTCGAAGTGCAGGAAGGGGTGGTCCTCGATGCAGCCCCAGTTGCGGCCATACAGCGTGTTGCCGCCGCGGAAATTGATGGCGCCGGCGATGTTGCGGCCGGCGCGGCGGGCCAGCACCAGCACGATGCGCTCGCCCAAGCGCTGACCGATCTCCGAGAAGAAGCGGCGGTTGAGATAGGGCCGGCCCCATTTGCGCGAGCCGGTATCCTCGTAGAATGCGTGGAAATCGTCCCAGACGCTCTCGGTCAGGTCCGAGCCGGAGAGAACGGCGACCTCGATGCCGGCCGAGAGTGCTTCGCGCCGTTCGCGCTTCAACGCTTTACGCTTGCGCGAGGCGAGCAGGCTAAGGAAATCGTCATAGCTGCCGAAGCCCTCATTGCGCCAATGGAACTGGATGTCGTGGCGTTCGAGGAAACCTGCCTCCAGCAGCGCCGCCATGTCGGGCTCCTGCGCGAAGGTGACGTGGATCGAGGAGCCGTGAACCTGCTCGCGCAAGGCGTCGAGCCCGGCGATCAGGGCTTCGCGGGCCTCGGCAGCCTTCGAACCATCAGCGACGAGCAGGCGCGGGCCGGTCGCGGGGGTGAAGGGAGCTGCGACCTGGATCTTCGGATAGTAGCGGCCGCCGGCGCGCATATAGGCCTCGGCCCAGCTATGGTCGAAGACATATTCGCCCTGGCTATGGCCCTTCACGAAGGAGGGCGCGGCGGCGAGCAGGCGATCATCCGCATCCTCGACCAGGAGATAGGCCGGCGACCAGCCAGTGCGACCGCCGACGCAGCCGCTCTCTTCCAGCGCACGAAGAAAAGCGTGCGAAACGAAGGGGTTGTCTAGGTCTGCTTGAGATGGTGAATCCGCTTGCTCGCAGGCTGATTCAAGCGGTCGGCCGGCGCCCGGATTGGCGCAGGCATCCCAGTCTGCGGCCGGGACGCTTTTCAGCGAGGTGGCAACGCGGACCCTGAGAGTGTCGCGTGTGCCGGTTGCGCTCAAGGCAGGAAGCCCTCGAAGACCATCTGGTCGGCATGCGCGGCGGCGCGGGCGCGGTCCTCCGGCGTGCGCACCGTCCAGCTCATCAGCGGGAGGCCCAGCGCCTTGCGGCAGAGGAAGGGCGCGGCGCTCGGCAGGTCCGCGACCTTCCAGGAGACGAAGTCGGGTCGGCTCTCCTCGAAATGCAGGAGGTTTGCGAGTGCGTGCTTCTCGTCGGCCGAGAGGCGGTCGTAGTCTCCATAATTGTATTCGTTCATGGCGACGATGCCGCGGGCGAAGCCTGGCGCGAGTTCGCGCAGGGCAGCGACGATCACCGGATCGAAGGATTTCAGCACGATCGGCTGGCCTTTGTGGCCGGCGAGGATCTCGGCAGTGCGCTTCGCCAGCCGCAGGTCGCCGTCGAAGCGGCTCTTGATCTCGATCACCAGCGGCGTCCGGCCGCCGATGGCATCGAGGAAGCCGATCAGCGTCGGAATGCGGTCGCTGGCGCCCTTCAATTCGATCTGCGCCAGCTCGGCCGCTTTGCGGGCATCGACGCGGCCGCTCTCGACGGTCAGGCGGTCGAGGACGAAGTCGTGGAAGACGACCGCATCCTCGTCGGCGCTGAGCTGGACGTCGCATTCGATGGCGAAGTTGCCGGCGATCGCTCCGGCGGCGGCCGAGAGCGAATTCTCGATCACGCCGCCGGCGGCATCGTGCAGGCCACGATGCGCGATCGGGCGGGCGGTGAGCCAGGCTTCGGCCGCCATCAGGCAATCTCGAACATGGCTTCGACCTCGACGGCGGCGTCGGCCGGGAGGTTGGCGACGCCGACGGTCGAGCGGGCATGGCGGCCGGCATCGCCGAGTACTTCGACCATAAAGTCGGAGGCGCCGTTCATGATCGCCGGCAAAGCGGCGAAATGCGGGGCGGCGTTGATGAAGCCGCCGAGACGCACGCAGCGCTTGATGCGACCGAGATCGCCGCCGAGCGCCGCCTTGGCCTGGGCCAGCACATTGATGGCGCAGAGCTTGGCGGCTTCCAGCCCGGCCTCGTTGAAGATCTCGCCGCCGAGCTTGCCCTTGTGCGCGTCGGAGAGCTTGCCGTCGAGGCCGAAGCAGAGCTGGCCGGAGATGATCAGCAGGTTGCCGGTGATCACATAGGGCACGTAGTTCGCGACCGGAGCGGCCGGGGCAGGCAGGGTGATGCCGAGGGCGGCGAGCTTGGTGTCGATGGCGTTCATGATGAGAGGCTCCCGGCCTGCGCTGGACAGGAGCCTTTCATCGCCGATGGCAGACAAGCTCGCAAGCGCGGTTCGGCTTGGCCGATGCGCCTGCGGGGCAGGGCAAGTCAGGCCGCGTCCGAGCGCTTCGCCAGATAGCGTTCCGCCGGCCTGTTGCGGGAGAGGTTAGGGCCGAGCGCCAGCCGTGCCGCCGTATAGCGCTCGAAGTCGGCCGCATCCGGCAGCGAGGGAATGGTGACGAACTCGCCCTGGTCGAAGCCGGCCAGCGCGGCGTCGACCATATCATCGACCTCCATCACCATTTCCGGCGGGAAACCGCCGACATCGACGCCGGCCCGCGCCCAGATCTCGGTACGAGTTGCGCCGGGCAAGACGGCCTGGACGCGGACGCCAGCGGCTTCGAGCTCCTTCTGCAAGGAGATACTGAGGTTCAGCACATAGGCCTTGGTGCCGCTATAGCTGCCGTTGAACAGCTCCGGCGCCAGGGCCAGCACCGAGGCGATGTTGACGATCGCTCCGGTCTTGCGGGTCACGAAGTTGCGAGCTGCAGCCGCGGCGAGGCGGGTCGGGGCGATGACGTTGAGCTCCAGCATGGTCTGGAAGCGGTCGATGTCGCCTTCGACCAGCGTGCCGGAGACGGACATGCCGGCATTGTTGACCAGCAAGGTCAGGCTTCGATCGTCGCGCAAGCGCTGCTCGACCGCGGCGAGGTCGGCCTTCGCCGTCAGATCGGCCTTGATCCACTCGACCCTGCGGCCGGTCTCGCTGCGAAGACGTTCGGCCAGTGCGTCGAGACGGGCCTCGTCACGGGCGACGAGGACGAGATCATAGCCGCGGCGGGCCAATCTGTCGGCGTAGACGGCACCGATCCCGGTGGATGCGCCGGTGATGAGGGCGGTGCCGAGCTGCTGCGTAGCCATGTCCAACTCCTGTTCGGTTTCGATGGAAACTTTTTCATGATGATCATCATGATTGAATTTAGATGATCAACATCATATAAAGAGTCAAGGGCCTGGATCGCCGATTTTTGGAAGGAGCGGATCGATGCGCGTGAGCCGCGAGCAGATGGCAGAGAACCGCGAGCGCATTCTCGACACGGCGGCAACGCTGTTCCGCGAACGCGGCTTCGATGGGGTCGGCGTCGCCGATGTGATGAAGGCAGTCGGCCTGACCCATGGCGGCTTCTACGGCCATTTCTCGTCGAAGGACGACCTTGCCGCCCAAGCGCTCGGTCGCGCTTTCGTGCACTCCGGCCAATGGGCCGCCGAGGCAAAAGCTGCGGACCCGCAGGCGCCGCTGCGGGCAATCGTCGATCGCTATCTGTCGCCATCGCATCGCGACGATCCCGGCCATGGCTGTCCGGTCGCAGCGCTCGGCAGCGACACTGCGCGTCAGGGCGGCGCGTCGCGTCTTGCCGCGACCGAGGGTGTGCGCGCGGCGATCGAGGGTCTCTCCGCCATCGCACCGGGTGCGACAGCGGATGAGCGCCGGGCGAGCGCCATTGCGAGCTACGCCACATTGGTCGGCGCGCTCGTCCTCGCGCGCATGGTCGACGATGCGCCTTTATCTGACGAAATCCTCGCTGCGGGCAGGGCTGTGCTTCGTTCCGCCGAGACGTGACGGGCGCCGCCTCGCCTTGTTTGCGCCATTGCCGCAATGCACCTAGATTTGACGGGCTGCAGTTCGCCCCGGCTAAGAGCGCGAATCGAGGATCGGCATGAAGACGTATCGCGGCGGGATCGCAGGCTTGGCGCTGGTGGCCGCGACGGGAGCCTGGGCGCAGACGCCCGCCTCGGCGGAGCGCGTCGTGCTGGTGCCGCACCGGGCGGTCTATGATCTCGCGCTCGACGCCGGCAAGCCCTCGCGCGACATCACCACGGCACGCGGCCGCATCGCCTTCGACTTCTCCGGCGATGCCTGCGACGGCTATGCGCTCTCCTTCCGACAGGTCACCGAACTGACCAGCGAAGCCGGGCCGCGCGTGATCGACGCGCGCACCACCAGCTTCGAAGAGGGCGACGCCAAGAGCTATCGCTTCAAGACCGAGAGCTCGGCCGCCGGTGCGCCCGCCGACGTCGTCGACGGCACGGCCAAGAAGGCCGAGGCGGGCTATGAGGTCAGCCTGCGCGCGCCCAAGGCCGAGACGCATCGCGAGGCGAGCGCCGCGATGTTCCCGAACGAGCAGATGAAGGCGGTGATCCAGGCGGCGCGCGAAGGCAAGAACACCCTCAATGTCCGCCTCTATGACGGCGCCAATTCCGGCAAGGACGTCTACGACACGCTCTCGGTGATCGGCCGCAAGATCACGACGCCGGCCGCCGAGACGCCGCTGCGCAAGCCGGAGTTCGAGAAGCTCGCCCGCTGGCCGGTGACGATCTCGTATTTCAAGGTCGGTTCCGGCGAGAGCACGCCGGCTTACACGGTGTCCTTCGAGCTCTATGAGAACGGCGTCACCGGGGCGATCCGGCTCGATTACGGCTCGTTCGCGCTGCGCGGCACGCTCACCCGTCTGGATCTGCTTCCGGCGAGCGACTGCGCGAAGTAGTCGCGCTCGAAGTCGTCCTGCGGCGCGTATCGCGCAGCGACAGGCCTTTCTCGATCGCGGCGTCGCCGAATTTGGCGCGGACCTTGTCGAGCGCGTTTTCCATCGCCTTCAGCTTGGGCGTCTGCTGGTCGGCGAGGTCGCCGCGATCGGCCTCGGCCGGATCGGAGAAATCGCTCATGCCGATGCCGATCAGCCGGTAGCGCGGCCCAGTGCATTCGCGCCTGAGCAGGTCGCGCCCGGCGGCGAAGAGCCGGGCGGCGAGCTGGCTCGGCTCGGGCAGGCGCGCGGCGCGGGTGATGATGTGGAAGTCGTGGGTCTTGAGCTTGAGGGTGACGGTGCGCCCGGCGAGCTCCTGCGTCTTCAGCCGCTGCGAGGTCCGTTCGCAGAGCCGCCAGAGGATCGGCTCCAGCTCCTCGAAGCCGGCGAGGTCGACATCGAGCGTCGTCTCGGAGGAGACGGTCTTGGCCTCGTGCTCGACCGTGACCTTGCGCGGGTCGATGCCGAGCGCAAGGTTGCGCAAGCGCGGGCCGTCCTTGCCGACCAGGCGATAGAGTGTCGCGATCTCGGCCTCGGCGAGGTCGCCGATGACGAGAAAGCCCGATTGCGCCAGCTTGGCCGCGCCGGCCTTGCCGATGCCGGGGATCATTCCGACGGGCTTGTTGGCGAGGAAGGCGACGGCCTCGGCCTGGCCGATGATCGAGAAGCCGCGCGGCTTGTCGAGATCGGAGGCGACCTTGGCGAGGAACTTGGCATAGGAGAGCCCGACCGAAATGGTGATGCCGATCTCGTCCTCGATCCGGCGCTGGAAGCGGGCTAGGGTGAGCGCCGGGCTGGCATGGTGAAGGCGCTGCGTGCCGCCGAGATCGAGGAAGGCCTCGTCGATCGAGAGCGGCTCGACCAACGGCGTCAGTTCCTGCATCAGCCTGCGGACCTGGCGGCCGACTGCTACGTACTTCGCCATGTTCGGCTTGATCACGACTGCTTCCGGGCAAGCTTTCAAAGCTTTGAACATCGGCATGGCCGAGCGCACGCCGGACATGCGGGCGATGTAGCAGCAGGTCGAGACCACGCCGCGCTTGCCGCCACCGATGATCACCGGCTTGTCGAGCAGGGAGGGATCGTCGCGCTTCTCGATCGCGGCATAGAAGGCGTCGCAGTCGATATGGGCGAGGTGGAGGCTGTCGCGCTCGGCATGGCGGAGCAGGCGCGGCGAGCCGCAGGACGGGCAGCGCCGCACCGGCGCGCGCGCCTCGTCATGATCGCGCAGGCAGTCGCGGCAGAACGCCCGGGAGGAGACAGCGAGGCCGACTTCGGCGCTCACGGCTCGTAGGCTTCGGGCGGGCCTGCCAGAATCTCGCGGGCCTGTGCGATCATGTCGGGCTTCAGGCTCAGGTTTCCGGCAAACTCGAGCAGCAGCGAATCGCTGGCGCAGAGATGGTCGAGCACGCCGAGGAGGAAGCCAGGCTCCTGCGCGGCGCTGCGCAGGGTGGCGGGGCCGAGGCCGGTGGCGGCGAGGAACGGCTCCAGGCGCTCCGGCTCGGAGGCCAGGAAGGCGAGGGCCTTAAGCGCAAGGGTCTGCGCTTCCTCGCTGGTGATCGGGTGCGGCATGGCCATCTATCTATGATCGGAGAGTCGGGTTTCGGGTTTGCGTTTCGTCAACTGCTCGCATGTTAAACCTAGCACTGAACGCGGCCGACAGTCCGGAGAATCCGGGACTGTGCGGACTGGGGGACAGATGAAGAAGACGGTTCTGATCGTCGAGGACAACGAGCTCAACATGAAGCTCTTCAACGACCTGTTGGAAGCCCATGGCTATGCGACCCTCAAGACGGCCGACGGCATCGAGGCGATCGAGCTCGCCCGCACGCATCACCCAGACCTGATCCTGATGGACATCCAGCTGCCGGAGGTCTCCGGGCTGGAGGTGACCAAGTGGATCAAGGAGGACGATGCGCTGAAGTCGATTCCCGTGATTGCGGTCACTGCCTTCGCGATGAAGGGTGACGAGGAGCGCATCCGCGAGGGCGGCTGCGAGGCCTATATCTCCAAGCCGATCTCGGTGGGCAAGTTCCTCGAGACGGTCCGCGCCTATGTCGGCACGGCCTGAGGGGAAACGCTGAGCCATGTCCGCACGGGTCCTGGTCGTCGACGACATTCCCGCGAATGTGAAGCTGCTCGAGGCCAAGCTCGGCGGCGAGTATTTCGACGTCGTCACCGCGACGAACGGGATCGAGGCGCTGGCGATCTGCGAGCGTGGCGAGGCCGACATCGTCCTGCTCGACGTGATGATGCCGGGCATGAACGGCTTCGAGGTCTGCCGGCGGCTGAAGCACAGCGCGACCACCGCCCATATCCCGGTGGTGATGGTGACGGCACTCGACCAGCCGAGCGACAGGCTGAAGGGGCTCGACGCCGGCGCCGACGACTTCCTGACCAAGCCGATCGACGACACCGCTCTGTTCGCGCGGGTGCGCAGCCTGGTCAGGCTCAAATCGGTGACCGACGAGCTGCGCCAGCGCGCGCTCGCGTCGCGCCAGCTCGGCATCGCCGATCCGCTCGCCGCGGCCGCGGCCGAGACCGGGCTGAATGGCCGCGTCCTCCTGATCGAGGATCGGCCATTGATCGCCGAGCGGCTGACGCAGGCGCTGTCGGCCTTCCACTCGATCGAGACGGAAGCCGATGCGCAGGCTGCGCTCACGCGCGCCGCCGAGGGCGATTTTGAGATCGTGCTGGTGAGCCTGGACCTGCGCAATTACGACGGCCTGAGGCTGTGCAGCCAGCTGCGCTCGCTCGAGCGGACGCGCAATCTCTCGGTGCTGCTGCTCGGCGAGGCCGAGGACAAGTCGCGCGTGCTGCGTGGGCTCGAGATCGGCGCGCACGACTTCCTGGTCCGGCCGATCGATCGCAATGAATTGCTGGCGCGCGCCCGGACGCTGGTCCGCCGCAAGCGCTTCGCCGAGCGGCTACGCGATAGCGTGCAGTCCTCGATGGAAATGGCGGTGATGGACCAGCTCACCGGCCTGCACAATCGCCGCTATCTCGACAGCCGTCTCTCGGTCCTGTTCGACGAGTCGGCGCTGCGGGCGCGGGCGCTGTCATTGCTGGTGCTCGACGTCGATCGCTTCAAGGTGGTCAACGACACATGGGGCCATGACGCGGGCGACGAGGTGCTGCGCGAATTCGCCGACCGGATCCGCGCCTGCACGCGCGGCATCGACCTGGTGGCGCGCATGGGCGGCGAGGAGATCGTCGTCGTGCTGCCCGACACTGCGCTCGACGCGGCGCGGGCGGTGGCCGAGCGCATTCGCGAAAAGGTCGAGGGCGAGCCGTTCCAGATCCAGCGCGGGCAGCGCGCAATTTCCGTGACGGTGTCGATCGGCGTCGCCAGCCGGCGGGCAGGCGATGCCGGGCCGGTCGAAATGATGAAGCGGGCCGACGAGGCGGTCTATCGGGCCAAGGCTGCCGGTCGCAACCGCGTCATCGTCGCCAGCGCCGCCTGAGCGGGTGCTGCGGTAAGGTTTCCAAGTAGGGTTAAGTTTCGATGAATATTGGTGAATCAATCGTCTCCGATTGATTCGAAGGGGCTTCCGCGTAGGGTGATTCCCAAGAGAACGGCTGCCGAGCAGCCGTCCGGAATGCCCTTCGGGAAGCCCAGGTTCCGCCGCATCTCCTGGGTCACCGCTGGGCTCGGCCGGTCGATGGCGGGATTCTGGCCTCCTCAGATCCGTCGTCGGCCGGCCACCATCAATTCCGATGTCCTGACCGTCAGTCGCCGCCTCCGCCTCAGTGCAGCTGGCGCTCGATCATTTCCGGGACCCAGTAGCCGAGCAGGCCAATACCGGCGAGCAACAGCACGAGGAGCAAGGCAGCGCGCAGGCGGTGCGTCCAGCGCCGCGACTCGTCGACCTCGACGATCAAGCGCAGGAAGCCACGCACCAGCCCGCCGGGGCGCCGATGCGGTTCAGTCGGATCGGGGTTGCTCAACAAGGGGCTCCGGCAGATGAGGCGGCAGGCCAGCGCCGCATGGACAAGATAGAAGATCGAAGCATCCAGCGCCAGCGACGACAGACGGAACCGGAACTGCCTGCTGCGTTCAAGTCGTCAGGCGCCAATTTCAGCAATTACTGGGCAAGGATTAAGCGTCCTCGGCGATGTAAGATCACATTAACCATCCTCGTCTCATGCTAATCTGACGACGATTCGCATGCCCTGCTACTCGGCTGCGAAGCTGCTGGCCTGACATCCTCGCCTAAGGAGCGACCCATGCGTCTCACCGCATCGGCGCTCTGCCTCGCGCTGTTGTCGTGGGGCGGAGGGCCTGTCCACGCGCATAGCTGGTACCCCTATGATTGCTGCAGCGATCGCGATTGCTGGCCCATGGGCCTCGACGCCGATGCGAGGGAGCCCGACCCACGCATCGTTCCGGGCGGATACCTCACCCATGACGGGCATTTCGTGCCGGAGCAGGCGACGCGCATCTCGAAGGACGGGCGGTTCCACATCTGCCGCAGCGGCGGAATGCTGACCGGAACCGTGATCGCGCCATCGCAGCGGCCGTTCTGCCTGTTCGTACCGAAGCCGGCGTTCTGACCGGGCGCCTCGCCCGGCAGAGCGGAGTAACCCGGTCGCGGTGCAGCGTCAGGGCCATTGAATTTGCCTCGCCATGGCGCAAATCTGGTGCTGCCTGGAAGGCTACCAAGACTGCGAGCCACGGCTTGCGTCCATCGCAATGCCGACGGCTCGCTGCTGGGATCGAGGACGACGGAGACAGCAGCCATGGCTGACAACGGCAATCGCGAAGCGCTCGACGATCTGATCGCGCTCTTGCGCAGACAGATATCCGATCTGACGGAGCAGGCGACAGCCGCATCCGGATCGGGAAGCGAGGAGAGGCTGTCGGACCTGCTCAACGAAAAGCAGGATCGCCTCAACGAACTGCTGAAGGAGCGCGCGGCCGGCGAAGGCTGAGGTCGCTGTCAAGGTTCGGGAACTCGCCCCGGTCGTCGGGACTGCATCTGCGCTCGGAACACCAGAACGGACGATGCCATGCGATTCCGCGAGCAGGCTGTGTCGGCTGGCGCAGGCGCCCGTTCTCATCAAGCCGACGGGAAGGAACACCGCGCCAAGCGCGCGCGTTCACTTCGGACGGGAGTGGAGCGCATGATGAGACATATCTTTCTTTCCCTCGCCGCTGCGGTTCTTCTGGCCGGCGGTGCAACGGCCCAGACGATCCATCCGCCGACAAAAGCGGGTGCAGGCGCAAAACCGGATTCCGCTGAGGCGAAGCGTGAGCGCATTCCCGAGCCCGCGGGAGCAAATCGCCCCGAGGCCCGAGGTGGCGCGGAGTCGCAGCAGAATCGCGACTACGGGAAACAGACGCAGCCGGAAGGCAAAAATCTGCATGAGGGGCTGCCGGCCACGTCCAAGCCCTAGATCTGCAGGCTCTCGACTTGAGTCAGCACCGCACGCAGCGCTGCTACGCCCGCTACCCGCAACGAAAAAACCGCCCTGCGAGAGGGCGGTTTTTTCGTAACCAGACAATCAAATTCTCAGGCGCGGCGCCTTACTTGATCTTGGTTTCCTTGAACTCGACGTGCTTGCGCGCGACCGGGTCGTACTTCTTCTTCGACATCTTCTCGGTCATGGTGCGCGAGTTCTTCTTAGTCACATAGAAGTACCCGGTGTCCGCGGTCGAGATGAGCTTGATCTTGATGGTCACGGCCTTGGCCATGGCGGAGCCCTCGAACAGATGGGGCCGCCGTCGGCCCGCGCAAAAAACAAAACGGCCGGGCGAGCCCGGCAATCCGATGGGCGCCGGAATGCCGTATCGGGACGGCCAAGTCAAGGAATATCGGGCGGGTGCACGGATTTTCCGCTGCCCGACGCGTCAGAGCAGCTCGCGCACGAAGCTGCCGCGCTTCTCCCAGTAGAACGGAACCGGCAGATACGGGGCGAATCCGGCCTTCAGCCGCTCCTCGACCTCGGCGAGGATCACCTTGGTGATGGTCGGCAGGTCGAGTTCGCGCGCCTCGTCGAAAGTGACGGAGACGAGGTCCACGAGCTCCGAATCGGGGCCGATCACGCCCTCGACCTTGCCGGCGACGGCACGGGCATCGACGGCGAAGAAGCGGGTGTCGAAGCGCTTGGGCCGGCGCGGCGGGGTGATGGCGCGGGCGACGAAGGTGACGGCGCCGAGGTCGGGGAAGACGCCCTTGGCGGCGAACTCGGCCCAGACGCCCTCGGGCGGATTTTCGGGCGCACCATAGTCGGCGCTGCCGAAGATCAGGCCCGTCTCCTCGAATGTCTCGCGGATTGCAGCCAAGGCCAGCGCCCGGCCGCGCTGGACGCTCGGGCGCACGCAGCGGGCGAGCAGGCGCTGCTCGCAAGGGCCGGCGAGGGCGCCGGTCGCGGCCATGCGGCGGTCGCCCGCCTCGATGCGTCCGCCCGGGAAGACGTATTTGCCCGGCATGAACTTGTGGCCGGCATGGCGCTTGCCCATCAGCACCCTGGGCTTCTTCCCGGAATGATCGAGAATCAGCATGGTCGCGGCATCGCGCGGGCGCAGGTTGACGTTGGTGCGCGCCCGTTCGGCCTGGGTCAGGGTGATGGTATGGTTGCTCATCTGCCCCCTAAGGCCTTCATGGCGGGCTGGCGCTCGGGTTTGGGCATGGCTCCGCCGAAGCCGTGCATGCGCAGGGCCCATTGCAATCCGATGACCGCGCCCTTGGCCGGCTGCATCAGTGCCAGGCTGAGGAAGACAGTCAGCGGCAGCCAGACCCAAAGATGCAGCGCGATCGACCAGTCGGCGTATTTCTCGGCAAGCAGGATGCCGCCGACGACGACATGGCCGACGATGGTGATGACGATATAGGGCGGCAGGTCGTCGGCACGCTGATGGTGCAGGGTCTCGCCGCAGGCCTCACAGGAATCGACCGGCTTCAGGAAGGCGCGGAAGAGCCGGCCTTCGCCGCAATGCGGGCAGCGGCCGAAGAGACCGCGACGCATAGCCTGACGCCAGTCGCGAGCCTGGACTGGCTTGGGATGGTGACAATGTATGGACATGGAGTTCTTCGTGGTTCAGGGCATCAGCGCTTGCGGCCTGATCGTGTAGGCGGGGGCCGGCCCTTCTTTCGCCCCATAGGTAGAGCAGGGCGTGACCTTTTGCCAGAGCGGTCGGATGTCGCGGGTCTTCCCTCGGTGAGCAACTCGAATCGGAGGGCGCCGGCGACCGGCGCCGCCTCGACCAGTTTGACGTGAACGCGGTCGCCGAGACGCCAGCTCTCGCCGGTGCGATCGCCGACCAGCGCATGGGCGCGCTCGTCATGGCGGTAGTAGTCGGCGCCCAGGGTCGAGGCCGGGATGAAGCCGTCGGCGCCGGTATCGTCGAGCTTGACGAAGAGGCCGGCGCGGTTGAGCCCGGCGATGCGGCCGTCGAAGCTCGAACCGATCTGGTCGGCGAGGAAATGCGCGATCAGCCGGTCGGTGGTCTCGCGCTCGGCCGCCATGGCGCGCCGTTCCGCCGCCGAGATGCGGGTCGCGACCTCGCGGAGTTCGGCGAGCGTCGCCGATTTCGGCAAGCCGTCATCGCCGAGCTTCAGCGCCGAGATCAAGGCACGGTGCACGATCAGGTCGGCATAGCGGCGGATCGGCGAGGTGAAATGGGCGTAGCGGCGCAGGTTCAGGCCGAAATGCCCATAATTCTCGGCGACGTATTCGGCTTGCGCCTGGGTTCGCAGCACGACCTCGTTCATCAGGAGCTCGTTCTCCGAGCCCTTGATCATGGCGAGGATGCGGTTGAACAGCACCGGCCGCAGCGCTGCGTCCTTCGGCAGCTTGATGCCGATCGAGGCCAGCACCTCGCCGAGCGCCCGCATCTTCTCGAGCGACGGCTCGTCATGGCAGCGATAGATCAGCGGGCTCTTCGCCTTCTCCAGCGTCTCGGCGGCGGCGACGTTGGCGAGGATCATGAACTCTTCGATCAGCCGGTGCGCGGCGAGCCGCTCCGGCACGATCACGCGGGTGACCTTGCCGTCGGCGTCGAGGACGAGCTTGCGCTCGGGCAGATCGAGATCGAGCGGCTGGCGGGCGTCACGGGCACGCGCCGCAGAACCATAAGCGGCCCATAGCGGCATCAGGATGCTGTCGCGTATCGGGCCGGTGAGATCGTCGGGCTTGCCGTCGATCGCGGCCTGCGCCTGCTGGTAGGAAAGCTTCGCCGCCGAGCGCATCATGATCCGGTGGAAGCTGTGACCCTTCTTCGAGCCGTCGGCCTTGAGGATCAGGCGGACGGCCAAAGCAGGGCGGTCCTCGCCGCCGCGCAGCGAGCAGAGATCGTTCGAGATCCGCTCCGGCAGCATCGGCACGACACGGTCGGGAAAATAGACCGAATTGCCCCGCTCCAGCGCCTCGCGGTCGAGCGCCGAGCCAGGGCGAACATAGGAGGCGACATCGGCGATGGCGACGGTGACGATGTGGCCGCCGGGATTGTCGGGATCGTCGTCCGGCGCGGCATGGACGGCGTCGTCATGATCCTTGGCATCGGCCGGGTCGATGGTGATCAGCGGCAGTGCCCGCCAGTCCTCGCGGCCAGCGAGCGTGGCGGGTTTTGCCGCTTCCGCCTCGGCGATGGTTGCCGGCTGGAATTCGTTGGGGATGCCGTGGGCGTGGATCGCGATCAGCGAGACCGCGCGCTCCGATTTCAGCGAGCCGAGGCGCTCGCGCACCCGGGCCTGCGGCGGGCCGAAGCGGCTCTCACGGGCGAAGGAGACGGAGACGAGGTCGCCATCCTGAGCGTTGCCGGTCTGGCCCTTCGGAACGATCGCCTCGCGGCCTTGCGCCTTCTTGTCGACCGGGACGAGCCGGCCGGAGCCGTCGGGCAAGGCGCGGAAAATGCCGAGGACCTGCGCCTTGGCCTTGCCCATCACCTTGAGGGTGCGCCCTGACCATTGATAGCCGTCGACGCCGCGCAGGCGCGTCAGCTTGAGCAGGACGTGGTCGCCGATGCCGGGAGTGGCGGTTGGCGCCACGGTCTTCGGCTTGCGGCGGAATTCGCGCTGGCGCTCGATCAGGATTTTGGGCGCCTCGCCCTGGTCATCCTCGTTCCATTCGAGCGGGGCGGCGATGAGGTCGCCTTCGCGATCGCGTGTCTTGATCTCGCAAAGCAGGACCGCGGGCAGGGCAGCATGCGGCTTGACCGGGCCGGTGCCGCCATTCTCCTCCAGCTCCATCTCGCGCAGCAGGCGCTTCAGCCAGATCTTGCCGCCGGCGTCGAGCTGGAAGGCCTTGGCGATGTCGCGCCGGCCGGGCTCGCGCCCAGCGGCGCGCTCCTCCTCGATGAAGGCGAGGATGGCGTCACGGGAGAGGTCGGCGTCGGGACGGGACAAAGGCTCGGGCCTCGTCAGCAGCGGCTGGGCGCGAAGATCATGGCTGGTTTCTGCCACGCCGTAACCGGACGCGCCAGAACGGCCTGTGCAGAACTGCTGCCCGAAACGGAGAAGGGCTGCCCTTGCGGGCAGCCCTTCCATTGCCGAACCGCAGCCCCGGTAACAGGGCTAAGCGTCACGGAAACTCACGCGCAACCGAACCCCTCATGGGACGAGACCAGGTCACGCAGTCCCCGCGACAGCGGTTGATGACAATGAGACACTGGATCACCTCCTTTCAGTTGTTACCGACAAGAAGAGGCTAGGGTGATTCCAAGCACCGCGTAAACGGTAAAGATTCGGCGGCTCACAGGTCGCGCCGCTGCAACAATATCAGGCACTAAGCCGACTTCGGAAATTTATGCCCGTTTTTTGGGCGGCTAGTCTGCCTGTTCGATGATCATCTCCCGCCGCGGCGCACGATCTTTGCGTGGCAGAGGGCATCGCCCGCAGGAAATCGCTCTGGAAAGCGCCCTGAACATGCCTTGTTGCGGCCTCGTGATTGCCCGGGCCAGGTTGGCACGTCGCTTGCGATCATCACCGCCAGCCGAAAAGGCAACTGCGCCCGGGAGGGGCGCGGTCAACAGGGACCCTCGGGGGACATCGCAGTGAAACTCACTCGTCGCGTGGTCATGGGCGCCGCCTTCGCAGGCGCCACGGTTCTTTCCTCGCTGCTGCCGGCGCAGGCGCAAGAGACAATCAAGGTCGGCATCCTACATTCGCTCTCCGGCACGATGGCGATCTCGGAGACGACGCTGAAGGACGTCATGCTCATGCTCATCGAGGAGCAGAACAAGAAGGGCGGCGTGCTCGGCAAGAAGCTCGAGGCGGTGGTGGTCGATCCCGCCTCGAACTGGCCGCTCTTCGCCGAGAAGGCGCGCGAGCTGATCGTCAAGGACAAGGTCGCGGCAGTGTTCGGCTGCTGGACCTCGGTGTCGCGCAAGTCGGTGCTCCCGGTGTTCAAGGAGCTGAACTCGATCCTGTTCTATCCCGTCCAGTACGAGGGCGAGGAGAGCGAGCGCAACGTGTTCTATACCGGCGCCGCGCCGAACCAGCAGGCGATTCCCGCCGTCGACTATCTCGCCAAGGAAGAGAAGGTCGAGCGCTGGGTGCTCGCCGGCACCGACTACGTCTATCCGCGCACGACCAACAAGATCCTGGAGGCCTATCTTCTCGCCAAGGGCGTGAAGAAGGAGGACATCCTGATCAACTACACGCCGTTCGGCCATTCCGACTGGCAGACCATCGTCTCCGACATCAAGAAGTTCGGCACGGCCGGCAAGAAGACCGCCGTGGTCTCGACCATCAACGGCGACGCCAACGTCCCGTTCTACAAGGAGCTCGGCAACCAGGGCATCAAGGCGACCGACATCCCGGTCGTCGCCTTCTCGGTCGGCGAGGAAGAGCTCGCCGGCATCGACACCAAGCCGCTGGTCGGCCATCTCGCCGCCTGGAACTACTTCCAGTCGGTCAAGACGCCGGAGAACGAGGCCTTCATCAAGCAGTGGAAGGCCTTCAAGAAGAACGACAAGGCTGTGACCAACGACCCGATGGAAGCCCATGTCATCGGCTTCAACATGTGGGTGAAGGCGGTCGAGAAGGCCAAGTCGACCGATCCGGACAAGGTCATCGACGCGCTGCCCGGCATCGAGGCCCCGAACCTGACCGGCGGCGTCTCGAAGATGCTGCCGAACCACCACATCACCAAGCCGGTGCTGATCGGCGAGATCAAGGCCGACGGCCAGTTCGACGTGGTCTCGAAGACCGGCCTCGTCGCGGGCGACGCCTGGTCGAAGGAGCTCGACGGCTCCAAGGACCTGATCGGCGACTGGGTCGAGAAGAAGTGCGGCAACTTCAACGTCAAGACCGGCAAGTGCGGCGGCGCCTGAGTTAAGAGGGGGAAGGGCGGCACGGTCGGAAAGCCCGGCCGCCCTTCGAATTCCATCCCATCCGTCGCGTCCGGAATTCAACCATCTCGGTCGTCCCGGCCGGAGCGAAGCGCAGAGCCGGGACCCATGCCTGAGCCTTTCCGACGGAGGTTCAGGCATGGGTCCCGGGTCTCCCTCCGGTCGCCCGGGACGACCCGAACTGAGATCATCGGCATAATGCCTTCTCTCCCTAGCCTCCTGCGCTTATTGGCCGTCGTCGCGGCTCTCTTTGCCGCGCCTACCACTGCATTCGCACAGAGCGCCGACGACGCCTTCGCGCGGCTCAACGCCGACAGTTTCTCGGACACGGCGCGCGCGATCGACATCCTCGTCCAGAGCGCCCATCCGAATGCGGCCGTGATCATCGAGGCGCTGGCCGACGGCCGGCTGCTCGCCGGCGGCGGCGCGGTCGCGGTGAAGACGAAGGAGGGCGGCTTCCTCGACGCGCGGACCGGGCAGGCGCTCGCCGCCGAGCCGACCGGGCTCAACCCGGTCAGGCTCAACAACAATGTGCGGCGGGTGATCCAGGGTGCGCTCGGCGGGCTCGGGCTGATCAATCCCGATCCGGCCAAGCGCGTCGCGGCGGCCGAGGCGGTGTTCCGGGCGCGTGACGTCTCGGTGCTGCCAGTCCTCGAAGCTGCCATCGCCAAGGAAAGCAACGACCGGGCGCGCCGGGCGCTGCGCGAGGCGCAGGCGGCGATCCTGATCGTCAAGACGGACGCGCCGCCCTTCGACCGGATCGCCGCCGTCGACGTGCTGCGCGAGCGCGGCGATCAGGATGCGCTGGCGACGCTGCGGGCGCTGCCGGGCGACGCCTCACCGGGATTGAGAGAGGCTCAGGCGCGCGCCATTTCCGAGATCGAGGGCAGGCTCGCTCTATGGCGGGCCGGCCAGAACCTCTGGTACGGGCTCTCGCTCGGCTCGGTGCTGCTGCTCGCCGCGATCGGGCTCGCCATCACCTTCGGCGTGATGGGCGTGATCAACATGGCCCATGGCGAGATGGTCATGCTCGGCGCCTACACCACCTTCATCGTGCAGGAGGTGATCCGGGCGCGCTTTCCGGGGCTGTTCGACTGGTCGCTGGCGATCGCGATCCCCGCAGCCTTCATCGTCGCCGGCGCCGTCGGCATCGCGATCGAGCGCGGCGTGATCCGCTTCCTCTATGGCCGCCCGCTGGAGACGCTGCTCGCGACCTGGGGCATCAGCCTGATCCTGCAGCAGGCGGTGCGCACCGCCTTCGGTCCGACCAATCGCGAGGTCGGCGCGCCAGCCTTCATGTCCGGCGCCTTCGAGCTCGGCGGTCTCGCCATCACCTGGAACCGGCTCTGGATCATCGTCTTCGCGGCGCTCGTCTTCGCGGCGCTCCTGGCGATCCTGAAGCTGACGCCGATGGGCCTGCAGATGCGCGCCGTCACCCAGAACCGGCGCATGGCCTCGGCGATGGGCATCCGCACCGGCCGGATCGACGCGCTGACCTTCGGACTTGGTTCTGGCGTCGCGGGCCTCGCCGGCGTCGCGCTCTCGCAGATCGACAATGTCAGCCCCAATCTCGGCCAGAGCTACATCATCGACTCGTTCATGGTCGTGGTCTTCGGCGGCGTCGGCAATCTCTGGGGCACGCTGATCAGCGCGATGAGCCTCGGCGTCGCCAACAAGCTCCTGGAGCCCTATGCGGGCGCCGTGCTCGGCAAGATCGCGCTGCTCGTCTTCATCATCCTGTTCATCCAGAAGCGCCCGCGCGGCCTGTTCGCGCTGAAGGGCAGGGCGGTGGAAGCATGATCACGCGCTTCCTCCTCTCGAACATGGACAAGCGGGGCTATGCCTTCCTCGCCATCGTCGCTGCGATCGGCCTTCTGGTGCCGCTGGCGAACCTGCTGATCCCGGCCGGCTCAACCTTCCATGTCTCGACCGCGACCATGTCGCTCTGGGGCAAGTACCTCTGCTACGCCCTTCTGGCGATCTCGCTCGACCTGGTCTGGGGCTATTGCGGCATCCTCTCGCTCGGCCACGGCGCCTTCTTCGCGCTCGGCGGCTACGCGATGGGCATGTACCTGATGCGCCAGATCGGCTCGCGCGGCGTCTACGGCAACCCTGTCCTGCCCGACTTCATGGTCTTCCTGAACTGGCAGGAATTGCCCTGGTACTGGTACGGCTTCTCGTCCTTCCCGTTCGCCATGCTGATGGTGCTGCTGGTCCCCGGCCTGCTCGCCTTCGTTTTCGGCTGGTTCGCCTTCCGCAGCCGCGTCACCGGTGTCTATCTCTCGATCATCACCCAGGCGCTGACATACGCGCTGCTGCTCGCCTTCTTCCGCAACGACATGGGCTTCGGCGGCAATAACGGCCTGACCGATTTCAAGGACATTGTCGGCTTCAACGTGCAGGCGCAGGGCACGCGCGCGGCGCTGTTCGCGATGACCTGCACGATGTTGATCGCCGGCTTCCTGCTCGCCCGCGGCATCGTCACCTCCAAGCTCGGCAAGGTGGTGATCGCGATCCGCGACGCGGAATCGCGCACGCGCTTCCTCGGCTACCGGGTCGATCGCTTCAAGCTCTTCGTCTTCACCGTCTCGGCCTGCATGGCCGGCGTCGCTGGCGCGCTCTATGTGCCGCAGGTCGGCATCATCAACCCGAGCGAGTTTGCCCCGGCCAACTCGATCGAGACGGTGATCTGGGTCGCGGTCGGCGGGCGCGGCTCGCTGGTCGGCGCCGCGCTCGGCGCCGTCGTCGTCAACTGGGCCAAGACGATGTTCACCTCGGGCTTCATGGCGCCGTACTGGCTGTTCGCGCTCGGTGCGCTCTTCGTCTTCGTCACCCTGTTCATGCCGAAGGGCATTCTGGGGACCGTGCAGGGCTGGTGGGAGAGCCGCAAACGGCCCGCGCCCGTGCCAGCAGCCGAACCGGCGCCGGCGGAGTAACCGATATGAACGCTCCCACCCCCGGCGCCCTGACGTCCTCGCTGCTCTATCTCGACGGCGTCAGCGTCGCCTTCGACGGCTTCAAGGCGATCCGCGGCCTGTCGCTGACGATCGAACCCGGCGAGATGCGCGCCATCATCGGCCCGAACGGTGCCGGCAAGACCACCATGATGGACATCATCACCGGCAAGACCCGGCCCGACGAGGGCACGGTGATGTTCGGCGGCTCGGTCGACCTGACCCGGCTCGACGAGGCGGCGATCGCCAATCTCGGCATCGGCCGCAAGTTCCAGAAGCCGACCGTGTTCGACTTCCACACGATCGAGGACAACATCCTCTTGGCGCTGAAATCGAAGCGCACGGTGCTGAAGACGCTGTTCTGGCAAACGGAAGAGCCGCAGCAGAAGCGGATCGACGAGATCCTCGGCATCATCAAGCTCGCCGACAAGCGCGACAGGCTCGCCGGCTCGCTCTCGCACGGCCAAAAGCAGTGGCTCGAGATCGGCATGCTGCTGGCGCAGGACCCCAAGCTCCTGCTCGTCGACGAGCCGGCCGCCGGTATGACCGATGGCGAGACGGCGCAGACGGCGGTGCTGCTCAAGGAGATCGCGAAGGACCATTCCGTCATCGTGGTCGAGCACGACATGGGCTTCATCCGCGAGCTCGGCGTGAAGGTCACGGTCCTCCATGAGGGCTCGGTGCTGGCCGAGGGCCCCCTCGATCAGGTCAGCGCCAATGAGCGCGTGGTCGAAGTCTATCTGGGGCGCTAATCATGCTGACTGTGGATGCCATCGATCTCCATTACGGCGCGGCGCAGGCACTCAGGCGTGTTTCGGTCAGCGCCGAGATCGGCAAGGTCACCTGCGTGATGGGCCGCAACGGCGTCGGCAAGACCTCGCTGATGCGCGCCATCGTCGGCCACCAGCCGATCTCTGGCGGGCATATCCGCCTCGATGGCGAGGATATCTCGGCGCTGCGCAGCGAGGACAGGGCCCGCGCCGGCATCGCCTATGTGCCGCAGGGCCGCGAGGTCTTCCCGCTGCTGACGGTGAAGGAGAACCTCGAAACCGGCTTTGCACCCTTGCCCCGCAAGGAGCGCTTCATCCCGAACGAACTGTTCGACCTATTCCCCGTGCTGCAGTCCATGCTGGGCCGGCGCGGCGGAGACCTCTCGGGTGGCCAGCAGCAGCAGCTCGCGATCGCGCGGGCGCTGGTCACCCGACCCAGGCTGCTGGTGCTGGACGAGCCGACCGAGGGCATCCAGCCCTCGATCATCAAGGATATCGGCCGCGCCATCGACTATCTGCGGAGCAAGGGCGGCATGGCGATCGTGCTGGTCGAGCAGTATTTCGACTTCGCCCGCGACCTCGCCGACACGATGTTCGTGATGGATCGCGGCGAAGTCGTGCTAGCCGGGCCGATGGCGGAGCTGGATGGTAACCAGGTGCAGCGGTTGATTCAGGTCTAGCGCCCAAGGCGTTGACGCGGAATCGCATTCCGTCATGGTCGGGCTTGTCCCGACCATCCACGTCTTCTTTCGCGCAGGGCTGTGTTCAAGACGTGGATGCTCGCCACAAGGGCGAGCATGACGGAGACCTGACCCGCTGATCAGGAGTCAGCGGGTCCGATTCAGCCTCGGCTCAAGCAGCGAGGTCGCGCGCGGCGAAGACCTCCTTCGCCGCGAACAGCCCGTTGAGGGCTGCCGGGAAGCCGGCATAGACAGCCATCTGGATCATGACCTCCGTGATCTCCCGGCGCGACAGTCCGACGTTCAGCCCGGCCTCGATATGCACCTTGAGCTGCGGCTGGGCGTTGCCCAGCGCGGCCAGTGCCGCGATCGTCGCGATCTCGCGGGAACGCAGGTCGAGGCCCGGACGCGAATAGATGTCTCCGAACGGGAACTCGAACACGTAGTTGGCGAAATCGGGGGCGATGTCGGCGAGCGCCGCAATCACCCTGTGGCCGGCCTCGCCATCGATTTCAGCGAGAGCCCGCCTGCCGCGCTCCAGCCTGCTGGTTTCGGCGTGTGCGTTGATGTGCGTCATGGTCTTCGATCCTCTTCTCGATGTCGGCATAGCCGGCGATCTTGGTGTCGAGGACGAGAAGGCAGGCTTGGAGTTCGGCGACGCGAGCGCGAACCTGGTCGCGGTGCCATTCCAGCAGACTACGACGATCGGTTTCCGTACCGGAACCAGCTTCGCGCAGCGCCGCATAGCGCAGCATCTCGCGGATCGGCATGCCGGTGGTCTTGAGCCGGCTGAGGAAATCGATCCAGGTCAGGATCGAGGCGTCGTAGTCGCGCTGGCGTGACCGGTCCCTGTCGGCATAGGGCAGCAGCCCGATCCGCTCGTAATAGCGGATCGTATGGGCCGACAATCCCGATCGCCTGGCGAGTTCACCGATCTTCATGGCCGCCTTCTCATCACGACGCCCGGGAAGCTACGAGTTCGAGCGCACTCCAAGTCAATGCGCTCGGCGAAAATTTTTTCGAGGAGCTGCGCGCCCGTCTCAGAACTCCAGCGGCGCGTTGTCGATGACCTCCTTCATCACGAAGAAGGTGCGGGTCTGGCGCACGCCCGGCAGCGCCAGCAGCGTCTTCGCATGCAGCTTGTTGAAGTCGGCGAGGTCGCGCACGCGGATCTTGAGGAAATAGTCGAAATCGCCGGCGACGATGTGGCAGTCGAGCACGGCCGGCAGTGCCTTCACCGCCTCTTCGAACAGGCCGAAGCTCTCCGGGGTCGAACGGTCGAGCACCACGCCGACGATAGCGAGCGTGCCCTTCTCGACCTTGTGCGGATCGATCTGCGCGCGCACGCCGGTGACGTAGCCCTCGGCGAACAGGCGCTGGATGCGGCGATGGCAGGTGGCGGCGCTGGTGTTCACCCGCTTGGCGATCTCGGCATTGCCCATGCGCCCGTCTGCCTGCAGCAATCGCAGGATTCTGAGGTCGGTCCGGTCGAGTTCTGCCTCCATGAATGATTCTTCCGTTTTGGCTGCCATCAATGTCACCATAGGCTAGCAGATTGCAGGTTTGACGAAAGCTGAGAGAAAATCAGGAGCCAAGTTCGGGAGCACCTTTCAAGGCCGTTTTGCTAGCGTTTGCGGGCCATTTCAGAAGGGAAACCCACCATGCTCGCCAAGTTCGAACGCTATCCCCTGACCTTCGGGCCGTCGCCGATCGAGAAGCTCTCGCGGCTTTCCGCCCATCTCGGCGGCGCCGTCGAGCTCTATGCCAAGCGCGAGGATTGCAATTCCGGCCTCGCCTTCGGCGGCAACAAGCTGCGCAAGCTCGAATACATCGTCCCGGATGCGATCGCATCCGGCGCCGACACGCTGGTCTCGATCGGCGGCGTGCAGTCGAACCACACCCGCATGGTCGCCGCGACCGCCGCCAAGATCGGCATGAAGTGCCGGCTCGTGCAGGAGAGCTGGGTGCCGCATGAGGACGCGGTCTATGACCGGGTTGGCAACATCCTGCTGTCGCGGGTGATGGGCGCCCATGTCGAGCTGGTCGACGAGGGCTTCGACATCGGCATCAGGGCGAGCTGGGAAAAGGCGCTGGAGGATGTGAAGGCCAAGGGCGGCAAGCCCTATGCGATCCCGGCGGGCGCGTCCGTGCACAAGTTCGGCGGGCTCGGCTATGTCGGCTTCGCCGAGGAGGTGAGGGCGCAGGAGGAGGAACTCGGCTTCAAGTTCGACTATATCGTCGTCTGCACGGTCACCGGCTCGACCCATGCCGGCATGGTCGTCGGCTTCGCCAAGGACGGACGCCAGCGCAACGTCATCGGCATCGACGCCTCGTTCACGCCGGCGCAGACCAGGGCGCAGGTGCTCGACATCGCGCAGAAGACCTCCGAACTCGTCGGCGGCAAAGAGATCACAGCCGACGATATCGTGCTGAACGAGGACTACGCCTATCCGGTCTACGGCGTGCCCTCGCAGGAGACGATCGAGGCGATCCGCCTGTCGGCCCGGCTCGAAGGCATGATGACCGACCCCGTCTATGAGGGGAAATCGATGCAGGGCATGATCGACCTCGTGAAAAAGGGCTTCTTCCCGGCGGGATCGAAAGTGCTCTACGCCCATCTCGGCGGCGTGCCGGCGATCAATGGCTACAGCTACACCTTCCGCAATGGTTGAGCGCCATGGAGGCACTCGTCCTCTGTGAGGTCGCGGCGGGGCGCGAGGATCTGCGCGACGCCCTGCTCGCGCGGGTCGGCCGACTCGGGCTCAACGGGCGGGCGAAGCTGAACTTCGTCGCCCGCGATAGGGATCTTGGCGATGGCGTCATCCTGGCGGTCGCCTTCCCGAGGCAGGCCGAGGCGGAGCGCTTCGTCGTCGAGGCAATCGGCGACGGGCTTGGCCCTACCGCCCTCAGGCTGCTCACGCTCGAAGCCGTCTGGCAGGCCGAGCCGCTGCCGCTGATGTTTCCCTGACAGAGCTCGGCGCTGGCCTTATGGTCTGGCGCCGGCCGCATCCGGCAGATCGCCGATGACCGTGCCTGCCGCCTTAGGTTTGGTGAGCGGGGTCGGGGTCGGCTGGTTGCCGTAATGGATCAGGTCCTGGCCGGCATGGATGTCGCTGGCGACCTGGAGGTCGAGGCGCTCGGCGTCGCGGCGGCTGACATCCTCGACGATCTCCGCGGCTTCCTCCTCCGGCACGCCGAGCGCACGCAGCACCTCGCCGCCGAAGACCATGGCGGATTCGAAGGTCTCGCGAATCTGGTAGTCGACACCGGCGCGGATCAGATCCATCGCATGGCCCCGATCGAAGGCGCGCACGAACAGCTTGGCATGCGGGAATTCGGCCTGCGCCACCCGCACGATCGCATTGGCCGTCTCGCGCTTCTCGACGCAGACCAGGATCGCCTCGGCCTGATGGGCGCCCGAGGCGTGGAGGATGTCGGCGCGGGTGCCGTCGCCATAGTAGACCTTGAAGCCGAAGGTCGCGGCGGCCTGGATCATCTCGACGTCGGTCTCGATCAACGAGATGCTGCAGCCGCGGGCGAGCAGCGTCTGGCTCGCGACCTGGCCGAAACGTCCGAAGCCGACGACGAGGATGCGACCCTTGAGGCCCTCAGCGTGCTCGACGCCATCCAGCGATTCCTGCTCAGGCGGCATGAAGCCGTCGATGGCGAGCACGACCAGCGGCGTCAGCGCCATCGACAGGATCACGATGGCGCTGGCGATGGCGTTGATACGCGCATCGAAGATGCCGGCAGCCGCAGCGGCGCTGTAGAGCACGAAGGCGAATTCGCCGCCCTGCGAGAACAGCGCGACCCGGGTGATCGCATTGCGCGTGCGGGTCTTGAACAGTTTGGCGACGATGAAGATGCCGGTCGCCTTGACCAGCATGAAGGCGGCGACGCCCAGCGCCACGATCTGCCATTCCCGGGCGATCAGCTTGAGGTCGAGCGACATGCCGACCGCCAGGAAGAACATGCCGAGCAAGAGGCCGCGGAACGGCTCGATATCGGCCTCGAGCTGGTGGCGGAAGGTCGATTCCGACAGGAGCACGCCGGCGAGGAAGGCGCCCATCGCCATGGAGAGGCCGCCGAGCTGCATCGCCAGCGCCGAACCGAGCACGACGAGCAGCGCCGCGCCGGCCATGACCTCGCGGGCCTGCGCATTGGCGAGCAGCCGGAACATCGGGTTGAGCAGGTATTTGCCGGCGATGACGAGGCCGACGAGCGAGCCGGCGCCGATCAAGAGCGGGATGATCCCGCTGCTCTCCGCCGTCTTGGCCGGCGCCAGCACGGCGACGACGGCGAGCAGCGGCACGATGGCGAGGTCTTCGAGCAGCAGGATCGAGACCGCCTGCTGGCCCTGCGGTGTCGAGGCTTCGCCGCGCTCGTTCAGCATCTGCATCACGACCGCGGTCGAGGAGAGTACGAAGCCCATACCGGCGATGAAGGCGGCGGCCGGAGGCAGGCCGGCGAGGATGCCGACGCCGGTCAGCAGCGCGCCGCACAGCCCGACCTGGGCGACGCCGAGGCCGAAGATCTCGCGACGCAGGTTCCAGAGCCGCGACGGCTGCATCTCCAGCCCGATGATGAACAGGAACATGACGACGCCGAATTCGGCGACATGGAGCACGCTCTCAGGGTTGGAAAACAGGCCGATGCCGGAGGGCCCGATGACGAGGCCTCCGGCGAAATAGCCGAGCACCGAGCCGAGCTTGAGCTTGCGGAAGATCGGCACCGCGATGACGCCCGCTCCCAGAAGCCCGACGGCCTGAACCAGATCCTGAGAGAAGCCTTCAGCCGCCATGACGCTCCCTTTGCCTGCCTTCGCTGTGGATATTCGCCACTCATGAAAAAGAAGCGTCAGCCGCGTTTAAGCAAGCTTTCGCCCGGCCGCCAGAGTGCCCGGACAACAGGATGCAGCCAGCGTGCCGGCCGGCCAACGCTTGCCGGCTGGCCTTCATCGGGGCATTTAGCATCGCCAAAGCCGGCTCTCTGCCGGCAGCAGGAGCGTTCGCGATGCAGCTTGGAGTGGTCGGCCTCGGCCGCATGGGGGCCAATATCGTCCGGCGGCTGCACCGCGCCGGGCACAATTGCGTGGTCTATGACCGCGACCCGAAGCCGGGCGAGGCGCTGGCCAAGGACGGCGCCGTCAATGTCGGCGATCTCAGGGAGATGGTGGCGAAGCTCGAGGCGCCGCGCGCGATCTGGATCATGCTGCCGGCCGGCGAGATCACCGAAAGGACGCTCGCCGACCTCGCTGCGATGATGAGCCCCGGCGATACGCTGATCGACGGCGGCAACGCCTTCTGGAAGGACGATGTCCGGCGCGGGCGCGAGCTCGAGGCCAAAGGCCTGCATTATCTGGACATCGGCACCTCCGGCGGCGTGCACGGGCTCGATCGCGGCTATTGCCTGATGATCGGCGGCGACAAGGCGACCTTCGACCGGCTGGAGCCGATCTTCCAGGCGCTGGCGCCGGGCAAGGGCGGGATCGAGCCGACCAAACATCGCGACGGCCGCAACCCGACCGCCGAGCAGGGCTATCTGCATTGCGGCCCGGCGGGCGCCGGCCATTTCGTCAAGATGATCCATAACGGCATCGAATACGGGATGATGCAGGCCTTTGCCGAGGGCTTCGACCTCCTGCGCAACGCCTCGGCCAAGGACGGCCTGCCGGAGGAATACGGCTTCGACTTCGACGTCGCCGAGATCGCCGAGGTCTGGCGGCGCGGCTCGGTCGTGACCTCCTGGCTGCTCGACCTGACCGCCGAGGCGCTGGCGGCCGACGAGGAACTCGGCGCCTATTCCGGCCATGTCTCGGATTCGGGCGAGGGGCGCTGGACGGTGCAGGCGGCGATCGAGACGGCGACGCCGGCCGAGGTACTGACCTCCTCGCTCTACACCCGCTTCCGCTCGCGCAAGGACCATACCTTCGCCGAAAAAATCCTCTCCGCCATGCGCGCCGGCTTCGGCGGCCATGTCGAGCCGAAGAAGCAGGGCTGAGCGAGCATGACCACCGGTAAAGTCGGCTATCCCCACAGCCCTCATCCTGAGGAGGCCGCGCCAGCGGCCGTCTCGAAGGATGGTCCAGCGCCCTCTAAAGCATCCTTCGAGACGCAGCCTGCGGCTGCTCCTCAGGATGAGGGCTCGCGTTCCAGGCCTTCAGTCGTTGTGGTGATGGGCGTGGCGAGCTCGGGCAAGACTTCGCTCGGCGAGCGTCTGGCCGAGAAGCTCGGCTGGCCTTTCCGCGACGCCGACTCGTTCCATCCTCCTGCCAACGTCGCGAAGATGTCCTCAGGCATTCCGCTGACCGACGAGGACCGCAAGCCTTGGCTGGCGGCGATTGCGGCCTGGATCGACGAATTGCGCAGCAGCGGCGGCAACGGCATCGTCACCTGCTCGGCCTTGAAGAAGGCGTATCGCGAGGTGATCGTCGGGACGCGGCCGGATGTCGCGCTGGTCTATCTCAAGGGCTCGCGCGAGCTGATCGGCCAGCGCATGGCGGCGCGCCAGCACCATTTCATGCCGCCGGCTCTGCTGGACAGCCAGTTCGCGACGCTGGAGGAGCCCGGCGCCGACGAGAACCCGCTCGTCGTCCAGGTCGAGGCGAGCAAGGAGGCGATCGTCGAGCAGGTCGTGCGGGAGCTGCGGCTGGGTTGATGCCGCGCCGTCATTCCGGGGCAGGCCGACGGGCCTGAGCCCGGAACCCATGAATATGACGGCGCCGATGTTCACTCCGTCATTGCGAGCGTACGCGAAGCAATCCAGAGCGCCGTGCTCTACGTCCTCTTGGATAGCTGCGTCGCCGACGCTCCTCGCAATGACGGGACGTGTCGTGTTCATGGGTTCCGGGCTCGCCGCTGCGCGGCGCCCCGGAAGGACGGCGAATGCGCCCGGCGCCGGCTGCAAGTCCGCTCCTAGTTTCAACCGATTGAAAAATGGCCGCAATCGGCGCAATGGTTGGCGGAGGCGGGGGAGCCGCCGATCCCAAGGTATCATCATGCTCGACAAAGTCGTTCCGCCGCGCACGCTCAAGCTCAATGCCGCCGACAACGTCGCGGTCGCCGTCGATCCGATCGACGTCGGTGTCAGCGCAGCCGGGGTCACCGCGCTGAAGCGCATCCCGCGCGGTCACAAGATCGCGCTGACCCGGATCGCCAAGGACGAGCCGATCCGCAAGTTCGGCCAGATCATCGGCTTCGCAACGCTCGACATCCCGCCGGGCGAATGGGTGCACGAGCACAATACCGGCTTCCACGCCTTCGAGCGCGACTATGCCTATGCCGCAGAGGCGAAGCAGGAGCTGATCCTGCCGGTCGAGCAGCAGGCGACCTTCCAGGGCTTCCGCCGCAAGGACGGGCGCGCCGGCACGCGCAATTATGTCGGCATCCTGACCTCGGTGAACTGCTCGGCCTCGGCCGCTCGCTTCATGGCCGAGGAGGTCAAGCGCTCCGGCATCCTCACCGACTATCCCAATGTCGACGGCGTGATCGCGCTGACGCACGGCACCGGCTGCGGCATCGACTACAACGGCGAGAGCTTCGAGGTGCTGAAGCGCACCACCTGGGGCTATGCCTGCAACCCCAACATGGCGGCGGTGCTGGTCGTCGGCCTCGGCTGCGAGGGCTTCCAGATCAAGCGGATGAAGGAGGCCTATGGCGTCGAGGAGAGCGACATCTTCCGCACCATGACGATCCAGGAGACCGGCGGCACCAAGAAATCAGTCGCGGCCGGTGTCGAGGCGCTGAAGACGATGCTGCCGATCGCCAACCGCGTGTCGCGCGAGACGGTGCCGGCCTCCGAACTGATGCTCGCCCTGCAATGCGGCGGCTCGGATGGCTATTCCGGCATCACCGCCAATCCGGCGCTGGGCGCCGCCGTCGACATCCTGGTCGAGCATGGCGGCACGGCGATCCTCTCCGAGACGCCGGAGATCTACGGCGCCGAGCACCTGCTCACCCGCCGCGCCGCCACCCGCGAGGTCGGCGAGAAGCTCGTCGGCATCATCAAGTGGTGGGAGGACTATACGGCCCGCGCCCGGATGGACATGAACAACAATCCCTCGCCGGGCAACAAGGCGGGCGGGCTCACCACCATCCTGGAGAAGTCGCTCGGCGCGGCCGCCAAGGGCGGCACCAAGACGCTGTCGGCCGTCTACCACTATGCCGAGCCGGTGCGAGACAAGGGCTTCGTCTACATGGACACGCCCGGCTACGACCCGGTCGCTGCGACCGGCCAGGTCGCTGGCGGCGCCAACATCCTTGCCTTCACCACCGGCCGCGGCTCGGCCTATGGCTGCAAGCCGACGCCCTCGGTCAAGCTCGCCACCAACACGCCGATTTACGAGAAGATGATCGACGACATGGACATCAATTGCGGCGACGTGCTCGACGGCGTCAGCCTGGAGGAGAAGGGCCGCGAGATCTTCGAGACGCTGCTCAAGGTGGCCTCGGGTGAGCGCTCGAAGTCCGAGCAGTTCGGCTATGGCGACGCCGAGTTCGTGCCCTGGCAGATCGGCGCGACGATGTGAGGCAAGGGCGCGGGCACCTTGCGCCGCCAGTTCTCGGCTGAATCTGCCTAGGAGCCCGACGGGCCGACAGGCCAGGTCGACAGCGCCTGCTCGGCGACGGCTTCCAGCATCTCGCGGCTGAAACCGGCCTTCGCCTGCACGGCCATGCCGTGCAGCACCGCCATCACGAAAGCAGCCAGCGCTTCGGGCTTTGCCGTCTCCGGCAGGTCGCCCTCGGCCTTTGCCCGCTCGAAGCGCTCACGAAGCTGCAAGCCTGCAGCGGCGCGAGCGTCGATGAGCATCTGCCGTATGGGTTCGGCCTCGTCAGATCCAGCCAAGACGCCGTTGATGCCGAGGCATCCGGTATGGTCCGGATAGCGCGTGTTGAGGGCTATCGCGTTGGAGAACAGGTGCGCCGTCACCGCCCTCGCTGTCGGGAGCTGGAGAGCGACCGGGAGATAGTCGAGGTAGCGCTCGTAGTAGCGATCAAGGGCCTGACGGAAGAGCGCCTCCTTGTTGCCGAATGCCGAGTAGAGCGCTGGTCTCTCTACGCCGGTCGCCTGCGTCAGGTCGGCATAGGACGCGCCCTCGTAGCCTTTGCGCCAGAAGACGCAAAGCGCCGCGTCGAGCGCCTTCTCGACGTCGAACTCTCGATGGCGCCCCATCAGATTGGCCCGCTTTTCATAACGAACATTATTAAACCGCTTGACAGGCCTTGTCCACATTTCATACCAATCGTTATAGTAACGATCGTTACTATAACGAAACTGCTGCTCGCCAAGGGCTGGCGCGGCACATCTATCTTGAGAGGTTTCCCATGTCGAAGACATTGCAGGGCAAGGTCGCCCTCGTGACCGGCGGCTCGCGCGGACTCGGTGCCGTCATCGCCGAGGCGCTGGCCGAGCAGGGCGCGGACGTGGCGATCAGCTATGTCGCCTCCGCCGAGAAGGCGCAGGCCGTCGCCGAAAAGCTCAGGGCGAAGGGCGTACGGGCGCTCGCGATCCAGAGCGACCAGGCCGACATCGCCGCGGCCAAGCCGCTGGTCGACAAGGTCGTCGCGCAGTTCGGCAAGCTTGACATCCTCGTCAACAACGCGGCCATCGCCGTGCAGGGCAAGCCGGTCGATGCTACTGATCTCGACACCCTCAATCTCGATCGGCAATGGCAGATCAACGTGATGGGCCCGGTGGCCCTGACGCGCGCGGCCGCGCCCGTGCTGTCGGATGGCGGTCGGATCGTCTTCATCGGTTCACGTCTCGGCACGCACGCCCTTATGCCTGGGGTGGCCGATTATGCGGGAACCAAGGCCGCGCTCATCGGATATGCAAAAGGGGTGGCCCGCGATCTGGGTGGACGCGGCATCACCGCCAACGTGGTCCAGCCCGGTGCGATGCCGACCGACATGATGGTCGACGCGCTGGGCAGCACGAATGCGCCCGCTGCCTTCCTCGACATGCATCCGATCCGCCGTATCGCCACGCCCGAGGAAGTGGCCGGTACGGTCGGCTTCCTGGCAGGTCCGAATGCGGGCTACATCACCGGCGAGGTGATCAGCGTGTCGGGTGGCGTGGGCATCTGAAGTGGCCGTGCGTTGCGCGCGGCTCAGGCCCCGACTAGTCTGACCCGCGTTCCCCAGGGATCGGTGCTCTCGAAGCCGCGTGCCACGGTCGTCGGCGCATAGCCGGCTTTCGCCATGCGTTTGCGCTGTGTCGCCAGCAGAGCTGGATCGGCGACCTCCAGCGAGAACCAGTCGAGGCCGGTGAGCGCCCGGTCGCGCTGGCCCGCGCCGGCGCTGTTCCAGGTGTTCAGCGCGACATGGTGATGATAGCGGCCTGAGGAGAGGAAGCTCGCCGTGTCGCGACGCGAGGTCGAATCGAGGCCGATCGCGTCGCGATAGAAGCTCTCCGACTGCGCGATGTCGCCGACGCGCAGATGCATGTGGCCGATGCGCAGCCCGGCCGGGGCCTCGCGATAGTCGCTGCGGCTGGTGTCGGTGAGGCTCAGAATCCCGTCGACGTCGAGCCGGTGCGTGCCCATGACGACACGCTCGCCCTCCCAGCGCCAGAGCCGCGGGTCGCGGTCGGCATAGACCTCGATGCCGTTGCCCTCGGGATCGTCGAGATAGACGGCTTCGCTGACGCTGTGGTCGGCGAAGCCGGTGAGCGGCGTCTGGTTGCGCGCGACATGGACGAGCCAGCGGGCGAGATCGTGCCGCGACGGCATCAGGAAGGCGGTATGGAACAGGCCGGCGGCATTGCGCGGCTCGAAAGCAGCCTGCGGCCGCGGCTCCAGCCAGACTAGCGGCACGCCGCCGGCACCGAGGATGACGCCATCGGCGCTGGCCGAGATCGCGCTAAAGCCGAGCACGGACTGGTAGTAGCGGCTCATCCGGTCGAGATCGCGCACGCGCAGGCCGATCGCGCCGCAGCGGATCGGCGTGCTCCCGGCAAGGCCCGGTGCAGAGCCCGCGCCGACAGGCGCAGGCCCTTCTGCCCGCGCCGCCGCGGCTGCCGCCATGGCGAACGAGGTGGTCCCGGCGAGCCGCAGCAAGGCCCGCCTCGTCAATGCGATCGTCATCGTCACCCGTTCCGTCGCGGCGCAATGCCGCTGCGACGTGCAGAGCATTCTTAGCGGCAGCATGCATGTCACAAGCACGCGAGGGGCAAAACCCGCTCAGGCGGTCGCAATGCAGGCGCGCCGGCTCTCGTCCGGCGCTCCAACGGACACGAAACGGACTATGCGCAACTTTCTGATGGTCGCCCTGCCGCGCACCGTGCTCGGCCTGCTTTTCCTCGTCAGCGCGGCCGACGGTTTCTGGTGGCTCGCCACCGGCACTCACCTGATCCACCCGCCGACCTCAGAGCGTGGACTCGCCTTCGAGGCGGCGCTGCAGAACTCAGGATTCTTCTGGCCCTTTCTCAAGGCGGTGAACCTCGCCGGCGGCCTGAGCCTGCTGTTCAACGTCGTGCCGGCCTTCGGGCTCGCGCTGATCGCGCCGGTGATGGCGGTGATCGTGCTGTTCCACTTCGCCATCAACCCGGCGGGCATTCCGGTCGCGATCATCCTGATCGTGACGGGCGGGCTCCTGGTCTATGCCTATCGCGAGCGCTACGCCGCGCTGCTGCGCTGACGCGGGAAGGGTGCCGCTTCAGGAGCCGACGTGGAAGCCCTGCAGCCGCGCCGTCAGGTCTGCGATGCGCTCGGCCGCGACATTGGCGATCGCGATGCGCAGATGCTGCTCCTGGCCGGGACCGAAATAGGGGCCGGGCAGGGCCAGCACGCCGCGCTCCTGCACCAGCCGGCGGACGACCTCGGCAGCCGGCACGCCGTCGAAGGGGTGGGCGACATAGGCGAAATAGGCGCCGGCGGCGAGCACGGTCCAGCCGTTCAGCGGCGCGATCGTCTGGCGGAACAGTGCGGCGCGCAAGTTCATCTCGGCGCGATTGGCCTCACGCCAGGCGCGGATGCCGTCGATGCCCCAGGCAACGGCGCTCTGGCCGGCACGGACCGGGCTGATCTGGACGCAGTCGAGCACCTTGCCGATCTGGGTCAAGGCGGTCTCGCCGGCGGTGATCGCGCCGAGCCGCCAGCCGGGCACGGCATAGGCCTTGGAGAAGCTGTAGAGGCCGATCAGCGAATCCTGCCAGTCGCTTGCGGCGAAAAGTTCATGTGGGCGGTCGGCGCCTTCCGGCAGGAAGTCGCGATAGGTCTCGTCGAGCACCAGCCAGATCTTGCGCTTGCGGCAGAGTTCGGCGAAAGCGGCGATGGTCGCGGGCGGATAGACCGCGCCGGTCGGATTGTTCGGCGTGACCAGCACGATGGCGCGGGTGCGCTCGTCGATCAGCGCCTCGGCGACCCCGGCATCCGGGACGAAGCCGGCTTGCGGATCGCAGGGCAGCGGGCGCGGCTCGACGCCGAGCATGTTCAGCGTCATCTCGTGATTGAAATACCAGGGTGTCGGCAGCAGTACATTGTCGCCGGCGCGAGCGAGCGCCATCATCACGGTTACATAGGCCTGGTTGCATCCGGCGGTGATCGCGATCTCCTGCGGCCGGATCGTACCGCCATAAAAGGTGCTGCTCTCGGCGGCATAGGCCTCGCGCAGGATGTCGTCGCCGGCGATCGGGCCGTAGCGCGTGCTCTCGGGCGCGGCTGCGGCCTCGGCGAGGCGCTCGAGCAGGGCCGCGGGCGGCGGCGAGCCGGGCACGGCCTGCGACAGGTCGATCAGCGGGCCACGGCCGCCGGCATAGCCGCGGGCCCAGGCCTTGGCCTCGGGGATCGGCGGGGTCGCGGTGTCGATCAGATCGGGATTGAGCGGGGCGGAAGAGGGCGCAGGCATGGAGCGAGCTTTGCGGCGCGTTTCTTTCGGCGTCAACGGCTTGCACAACCTGTTCTCTCCGCCCTTGTGGGGGAGAGCTAGAAAGGGGAGTAGTCAGCCTCGACAAAGGCCGCGCTTGGCTCCCGTAGGACTGCGGGTGCGATACCCCCCTCCCAACCCTCCCCCACAAGGGGGGAGGGCTCTCGCCCGCCATCCTCTTCTTCGCATGGCCGAACTCGCAGCAGGCTTGGACCCGAGCCCGTCGACCGCCATATTCGAGCCAGACCAGAGCGAGGCTGATGGAATGGACGACGCGACGCAAGATGCGATCGAGGAACTGCACGCCATGCTCGACCGCGCCCGGGTGATCGTGCCGTTCACCGGGGCGGGCATCTCGACCGAATCGGGCGTGCCGGATTTCCGTTCGCCCGGTTCGCCCTGGATGCGCAACAAGCCGATCCCGTTCGAGGCCTTCCTCGCCAGCCGCGAGGCGCGGATCGAGGCCTGGCGGCGCAAATTCGCGATGGACGACCATTATCGCGACGCCAGGCCCAACCGCGGCCACCGGGCGCTGGCGACCTTGGTGGCGGAAGGGCGCTCGCCCGGCGTGATCACCCAGAACATCGATGGCCTGCATCAGGCCTCCGGCTTGGCTGAGGACGCGGTGATCGAGCTGCACGGCAATGGCACCTACGCCACCTGCCTGACCTGTGGCTGGCGGCATGAGCTGTCGGCGATCCGCGAGGCGTTCGAGGCGCGTGGCGAGCCGGCCGCCTGCACGATGTGCGCTGGGATCGTGAAGACGGCGACGATCTCCTTCGGCCAGCAGATGCCGCAGCAGCCGATGCTGCGGGCGCATGAGCTGACGATGTCGGCCGACCTCTACCTGGTCGCGGGTTCCTCGCTCGTCGTCTTCCCGGCCGCGACCTTCCCGGTGATCGCCAAGCGCAATGGCGCCAAGCTCGTCATCCTCAATCGCGAGCCGACCGATCTCGATCCGATCGCCGATCTCGTCGTGCGCAGCGAGATCGGCCCGGCCTTGGCGCGACTAGCGAATTGATCAGGCTCGGCCGTCTTCCCGGGGCGCTGCGGAGCAGCGAGCCTGGAACCCATGAACACGACACCATTCCAGCTCGTCATGCTCGCCCTTGTGGCGAGCATCCACGTCTTGAACACTGCCCTCTATCGGCGAAGACATGGATGGTCGGGACAACAAGCCCGACCATGACTGGAAAGGTCGTGTTCGAAGGTGGGTGATCAACTAATCGCGCGAGGCGAAGGCGAGACGCACAGCCAGCCCCGCGAAGACGGCGCCGAGGATACGCTGCGGCCAGAGCGCCAGATGCGGGCGGCTCGCGATGGCGCGGCCGAGACGGCTCGCCATCATGATGACGATGCCGTTCGCGATCAGTCCCATGATGTTGAGGATCGAGGCCAGCACCACGACCTGCAGCAGCAGCGAGCCGGCCTCCGGCTTCAGGAACTGCGGCAGCAGCGCCAGCATGAACAGCGCCATCTTCGGGTTGAGCAGATTGGTCAGCAGGCCCTGCAAGAAGATCTGGCGCAGCGGGAAACGGGCAGCGTCGGCCGTCGGCGCGAAGAGCGTTGCGGGCGAGCGCAGGGTCTTCCAGGCGAGCCAGGCGAGATAGGCGGCGCCGACCCAGCGCAGGGCGTCGTAGGCGGCGGGAACCAGCAGGAAGAGCTGCGACAGGCCATAGGCGGCAGCGAGCGCCTGGAGATAGCTGCCGGTGGCGATGCCGGCATAGGTCGTGAAGCCGGCGGCGCGGCCCTGGCCCATGCTGCGCGAGGCGATCAGCAGCATGTCGGGGCCGGGCGTCGCGGTCAGCACGGCGCAGGAGGCGGTAAACAGGGCAAGCGTGGCGAAATCGAGCATGGCAGGGTCCTTCAGGCCAATGGTTTGGAAAAGCGGGCGAAGGCGTCCCTCGTCGGCGTGGTGCCCGCGCCGGGCTGTTCCGGCCTGCGGAAGCAGCCATCGGCGACAGCGGCAGGGTCGGCGAAGGCGTCCTTGATCCAGGGGATGTATTCGAGCACCGGCGTCGCCGGGTGCCAGTAGGCGAGATGGACATGGACCTGGCTCATCTCGCCGGCATGGGGGGCGACCGGCAGGCGATGGGCCAGCGCCAGCTCCGCCACCTGGATGTATTCGGTGATGCCACCGAGGCGCGTGACGTCGGGCTGGACATAGTGGATCGCGCCGGCTTGCACGAAGGCACGGAAGGCATCGAGCGTATAGAGCTGCTCGCCGAGCGCGACCGGGATCGCGGTCGAGCGGGCGAGCTCGGCATGCGAGCCGATGTCGTCGTACCAGAGCGGCTCCTCGAACCAGAAGATGTCGAGCCCCTCGGCGCGGGCGCAGAAGCGCTTGCAGGTCGGCAGGTCCCATTTGCCGTTGCCGTCGATCGCCATGGTGACATGGTCGCCCACGGCGCGGCGCACCGCTTCCAGCCGCCCGATATCGGTCATCGGGTCGGCATGGCCGACCTTGATCTTGATCCGGTGGAAGCCGTCGCGCTCGACAGCCATGCGGGCGCCCTCGACGAGCTCGTCCTTCGGGATCGAGAGCCAGCCGATATCGGTATTATAGGCTTCGAGTTTCGATTTGCTGGCGCCCCCGAGCAGATGCCAAAGCGGCACGCCCGCCTTCTTCGCCTTGAGATCCCAGAGCGCGACGTCGACGGCGGCGAGCGCCAATTGGGTGATGCCGGCACGGCCGACCCATTGCAGCGCCGGGTGGCGGGCGAGCTTGAGCCAGAGCCGCGAATGCTCGGACGCGTCCTCGCCGACGAGCAGCGGCGCGTAGCAGTCGCGGATGCAGGCGGTGATCAGCCGGTCGGAGGCGAGGTCGGCATGGGTGCCGGTGAAGCCGTAGCCGGTCAGCCCGTCCTCGGCGACGACCTTCGTGCCGACCACGCCCCAATGGCTGATCCGATGGGTCGAGTCGGCGATCGAGCCGCCGGTCACTGGGATGTGGAGGATGAAGGGCTCGATGCGGGCGATGCGCATGACTGGTCTCCCGAGCGCTGTTCGGCCGATCATCGACCTGATGCGCGGGAGCGACAAGGCACAGCTTTCATCGGCCTTAACGCGTTTTGTGCATGCGGATGATGTGGATGAGCCGGAGCCGGCTGTTTCCCGACTCCGTCGGGGTGCTATCGTCAGGTCACGAATCACGTTTCGCGGCGGAGATGAGCGGGACATGTCCGACGAATACGGCGACGGAGGCAGGCCACCGGTCGGCCCGCTGCAATCGCTCAACCGGATCGTGCGTCTGGACGGGCCTGAGACGGTTGCCGAGCAGGTGGTCGAGATCATCGGCCACGTCAAATGGTTCGATGTGAGCAAAGGCTACGGCTTCGTGGTGCCACAGGATGGCGGCAGCGATGTCCTGGTCCATGTCACCACTCTCAAGCGCGACGGCTTCCATGCCATCGCCGAGGGCGCGCGCATCGTGCTCGAGGCGGTTGCCAAGGCGCGGGGTCGCCAGGCCACCCGCGTGCTCTCGATCGACACCTCCGCCGCGCGCCACCCGGCCGAGATGCCGATGCCGCGCACCAATGCGACGGTGACGCCGACCAGCGGGCTGGAGCGCATGGTGGTGAAGTGGTTCAACCGCCTGCGCGGCTTCGGCTTCGTCTCGGCGGGCGAGGGCGCACCCGACATCTTCGTCCATATGGAGACGCTGCGCCGCTACGGCATCGTCGAGCTGATCCCGGGGCAGACCGTGCTGGTGCGCTATGGGCCGGGACCGAAGGGACTGATGGCGGCCGAGATCCGGATGGAGCAGGGTGGAGCGCCGAGCTCGCACTAAGGCTGGCTTCTGAACAACCTTCTTTGAAAGGGCGCCTTCGGGCGCCTTTTTCATCGGGTCACGACCGGCCGCAGGGTGGGGCGGGTTTATTCACGTCAGTCTCCATGAGCATGGGGCCATCGGTCTTCGACCTCTTCCAGGCGGACCTCGACCCGCTGCTGCACGATGCCTGAGCGAGCGCGATGCGGCGCCGGGCCCGGAGTTCGTGACACCAGCCGTTCCTGAACGGAAACGGCGAATTTGATCCATTCCCTTTTATCGGGTTGAAAGGGACCCGGCGCTAGGGTGTCTTCGTTGTGGGGACATGCCGATTGCCGTGCTGCTGATCACCGACCGTCCGGAAGAGAGCCAGAAGCTGGAGCGACTGCTGTCGCTGTGGGGACCGTGCGACGTCGTCGACCTGCATCGCCCTGCGCGAAGCGGGTCGGTGCCGAAGCGGCTGCTCGTCAGCGATGTCGATCTCTCGAACCGGATGGCGGTCGAGGCGGTTCGCGCTCAGATCGCCGACAGCCGGCTGAGAGGAACGCCAGTCCTTTGCCTGCTGCGCGACCAGTCTCCGCGCCTGACGATCCAGGCGAACGCGATCGGTGCGAGCGCGGTCCTGCCGGCCGGCCTTCCGGCGAAGACCCTGCTCGAAGAGATCGGCCGCATTCTCGATCCTCTCGGACATGGCCCGATCCAGCAGCACTTCATCGCGGCATCCGCCGGCATGGCCGAGATGCTTTCGGCTGCCGCCGAAGGTCGGGCATTGCCGATGGCAGCCATCGAGGGAAGCATCGAAGCGATCAATCGAGCTGCCGATGATCCCGATCTCGGCGCCTGGCTCGAAATGGTCTGGAACCACGACGATGCAACCTACCAGCATTGTCTGCTGGTCGCCGGTCTCGCGGCGGCTTTCGCGCGGAAACTCCGGTTTCCCGAAGAGGCGCGCAAGCTCGTCACCGGCGCCGCCGTCCTGCACGACATCGGCAAGGCGCGCGTGCCGCTCGCGATCCTGCACAAGGCCGGCAAGCTGACGGCGGAGGAGCTTGCGATCATGCGCGAGCACCCACAGATGGGCTATGAGATGCTGCTGCGGGAGGCGGCCTTCGCCCGCGAGGTGGTCGAAGCCACGCGCAGCCATCACGAATATCTCGACGGTACCGGCTATCCGCAGGGGCTGAAGGCGCATGAGATATCGGATGTCGTCCGGATGGTCACGATCTGCGACATCTATGCCGCGCTGATCGAACGACGCCCGTACAAGGCGCCGATGACGCCGCAGGAAGCCTATTCCACGCTGATCGGGATGGGCGCCAAGCTCGATGCCGACCTGCTGCGTGCCTTCAAGCCGGTCGTGCTGCCGGGCTGACAATCAGAGGGCGAAAGACGTGCCGCAGCCGCAGGAGCTGGTTGCGTTCGGATTGATGATCTTGAAGGACTGGCCGACGAGATCGTCGACGAAATCGATGGTCGAGCCGTCGAGCAGCTCGAGCGAGGTCTCGTCGATCAGGACGGTCGCGCCGTCGCGCTCGATGACGATGTCGTCGGGGGCCTTCTGCCGATCGATATCGAAGACGTACTGGAAGCCCGAGCAGCCGCCACCGGCGACGCTGACACGCAGCATCGCGCCGGGGGCCTCGTTCGCCATCACCGCGACGATGCGGCTCGCGGCCTTGTCGGTCAGCGAGATCGTATGCGGATTGGCCTCGATCGCCATGGTCATGCGCAGAACATCCTTGCTCCTGCCTCGTTTGCAAAGGTAATGCCCACATGGCGGGCCTTCAAGCCGCGCGAGAGCCGGATGCTTTCAAATGGAAGCGCCTGGCGCTTCCAACTGAAAGCCGAATCCGTCTCTCATTCTAAATGTTGAAGCAGGATCTAGGCGAACACCGGTTTCCACGTTTCGCATCCTGCTCCGCCCACGGGGCTGCCATGTCGTATGCACACGTTACCGCCCCTGCCGCGGGCCGCGAGCCCGGCGACCGCTGGCGCGCACCTTACGCCTGCCGGACGGCGACGAGCCGTGGCCGGCTGGTCGCGGAGCCTGGCTCGGCGACGCGCAATCCGTTCCAGCGCGATCGCGACCGGATCATCCATTCGACCGCCTTTCGCCGGCTGAAGCACAAGACCCAGGTGTTCGTCTCGCATGAGGGTGACCATTTCCGCACCCGCCTGACCCATACGATCGAAGTGGCGCAGATCGCCCGCGCGCTTGCCCGGGCGCTCGGACTCGACGAGGACCTGGCCGAGGCGCTGGCACTGGCGCATGATCTCGGACACACGCCCTTCGGCCATATCGGCGAGGATGTGCTCGACGACTGCATGGCTGGCTTCGGCGGCTTCGACCATAACGCCCAGACGCTGCGGATCGTCACGCGGCTGGAGCGGCGCTATGCCGGCTTCGACGGGCTCAACCTGACCTGGGAGACGCTGGAAGGACTGGTCAAGCACAACGGCCCGCTGCTCAGCGCCGACGGCAGGCCGACCGAGCGCTATGCCAAGGCCGGCATCCCGGTCGCGATCCTCGAATATCAGCAGAAGCAGGACCTTTGGCTCGACAGCCACGCCTCGGCCGAGGCGCAGGCCGCCGCGCTCGCCGACGACATCGCCTACAACGCCCATGACATCGACGACGGCCTGCGGGCCGGGCTGTTCGAGCTCTCCGAGCTCAGGGCCGTGCCATTCCTCGGCGAGTTGCTGGACGAGATCGAGGATCTGCATCCGGGGCTTGAGAAGCCGCGCGCCACGAATGAATTGGTGCGCCGGGTGATCACCCGTTTCGTCGAGGATGTGATCGCCGAATCCGAAGCGCGAATCGCAACGTCGGCCCCGGGTGATGCCGACGTGATCAGGCGGGCCGGGGCGCCGGTCGTCGCCTTCTCGCCGGTGATCGTCGCCGCGGATCAGGCGATCAAGGACTTCCTCTACCCGAACATGTATCGCCATCCGCGGATCGGCGTGATCCGCAAGGAGGCGGCCGACGTCGTTCGCGACCTGTTCGCCAAGTTCAGCGCAAACCCCGAAGCGATGCCGGCGGAGTGGGCGGCCGATTGCGATGTCATGGACGAAGCCAGGCGGGCGCGGCGAATCGCCGACTACATCGCCGGCATGACCGACTGGTACGCTCTCGACGAGCATCGGCGCCTGTTTGACGCCACCCCGTCGCTGCGATAGGGCCGGGCGGCCGTACAAAACGGACAAACCAGATTGGCCCTCATCCTGAGGAGCCGCCTCGCGGCGTCTCGAAGGATGCTTCAGAATGCTCCGGAACCATCTGGAGCACCGTTCGAGACGCGAGCCGGCTCGCTCCTCAGGATGAGGGCTGAGGCGGTCCCAGCTTACACGCGGGATCACCCTCGGTGCAGCGCGAAGATGTGACCACGATGAACCTGTTCGAGATTCACTCTACTCGTCTCCATGCCATCCTCGCAGGGCTCGCCGAGCGAGGCGCGATCCCCGCCGGGCTGTCGCTGGCGCGCGTCGTGGTCGAGCCGACCAAGGATCCGGCGCATGGCGACCTCGCCATCAACGCCGCCATGGTGCTGGCGAAGGAAGCCGGCATGGCGCCGCGCGCGCTGGCCGAGCTGATCTTGGCCGAGCTAGCCAAGGACGGCGATGTGCTCAAGGCCGAGATCGCCGGTCCCGGCTTCATCAACCTGACGCTGCAACCTGCTGTTTTCACTGAGGTTCTGAAGTCGGCGGTACTTGCCGGGACGGAGCATGGCCGTGGCACGACCAAGGCCTCCCCGAAGATCAATGTCGAATATGTCTCGGCCAATCCGACCGGGCCGATGCATGTCGGCCATGGCCGCGGCGCGGTGTTTGGCGATGCGCTGGCGAGCCTGCTCGCCTTCGCCGGGCACGACGTCACCCGCGAATACTATATCAACGATGCCGGGGCGCAGGTCGACGTGCTCGCCCGCTCCGCCTTCCTGCGCTATCGCGAGGCGCTGGGCGAGGATATCGGCGCGATTCCGGAAGGGCTCTATCCTGGCGACTACCTGATCTCGGTCGGGCAGACGCTGGCGAAGGACCACGGCCCCTCGCTGCGCGACAAGCCCGAATGGGACTGGCTGCCGCTGGTGCGCCAGGCGGCGATCGACGGGATGATGGCGATGATCCGCGATGATCTCGCGGCGCTCGGCGTCGTCCACGACCTGTTCTTCTCCGAGCGCTCGCTGCAGGGCCGGGACGGCAATGCCAACGCCGTGCACCAGACCATCGAGGATCTGCGCGAGCGCGATCTGGTCTATGAGGGCCGGCTGCCGCCGCCCAAGGGCCAGAAGGACGAGGATTGGGAGGACCGCGAGCAGACCCTGTTCCGTGCCACCAAGTTCGGCGACGACGTCGATCGGCCGCTGCTGAAGTCGGACGGCAGCTATACCTATTTCGCCAACGACATCGCCTATCACCGCTCGAAGTTCACCCGCGGCTTCGCCGAGATGATCGACGTCTGGGGCGCCGACCACGGCGGCTATGTCAAGCGCATGCAGGCGGCAGTGAAGGCGGTGACGAACGGCGAGGGGGCGCTCGACGTCAAGCTCTGCCAGCTGGTCCGCCTGCTGCGCAATGGCGAGCAGGTCCGGATGTCGAAGCGCTCCGGCGACTTCGTCACGCTGCGCGAGGTCATCGACGAGGTCGGCCGCGATGCGGTGCGCTTCATGATGATCTTCCGCAAGAACGACGCGACGCTCGACTTCGACCTCGCCAAGGTGGTCGAGCAGTCGAAGGACAACCCGGTCTTCTACGTCCAGTACGCGCATGCGCGCTGCACCTCGATCTTCCGCCAGGCAGCCGAGGCTTTTCCGGATCTCGACCTTTCGCCGCAGGCGCTGGCGCAGTCGGATCTTGGTTTGCTGACCGACGAGTCGGAGATCGGTATCGTCAAGATGATCGCTGCATATCCCAGGATGATCGACGCCGCGGCTTCGTCGCACGAGCCCCATCGTGTCGCCTTCTTCGTGCACGATCTGGCGAGCGCCTTCCACTCGCTGTGGAACAAGGGCAAAGACTCGCCGCAATTACGGTTCGTTAATCAAACTGATCGAAACTCGACCTCAGCAAGATTGGCGTTCGTGCATGCCGTGCGCAGCGTCCTTGCTTCCGGTCTGGCGGTCGTTGGGGTGACGGCGCCGGAGGAGATGCGCTGACGGGTCCATCCCGGCGCATCGGGTGCTTTGCGGATCAGGATGATCCGGCCAGCGCCCGCCGGGTCCGATACGAAGGCGGCGTCGGCCGATATGCCGGAAGGCGGGTCGGCTAGAGCTTTCGTCAGATTGACCGCGCTGTGGCGGCGTCCTTTGATGGGGGCTGGCATGCGCTGGAATGGATCATGTCATGAGCGAGCCAGCTAGGAACCGTTTCGCCCTCGATCTCGACGATCTGGAGCGTCAGCTGCGCGGGGCGGCCCAGCCGCAGAAACCCGGCGCGGCCTCCGATCCGCTGATGGAGCTGACCCGTCTCGTCAGTCAGGACGATCCGTTGAAGGAGCTCTTCGCCGGTCGCTCGTCCGAGCAGGCGCGTCCCGCGGCCCCGGCAGCGCCGCAGCCCGTGTCCTGGGCCGCCGGCAACCGGACCGAGCCGAGCTTCCAGCCGACGTTGGTCACGACGCCGCCGGTGCAGTCGGCTCCGCCCCCGGCCGATGTCCGCGGTGCGCTCGACGAGTTCGAGGCGCTGCTGCGCCGCACCGAGCCGGTGCGGACCGCGCCGCCGCCCGTCGCAAAGGCGCCGGTGCCGCCTGCGCACGATTACGATGAGCCGCTGCCTGCGCCATCACATGCGCAGCCTTATGCGATGCAGGCGGAGGGGGCGCACGCCTACGTCCCGGAGCAGCCGCGCGATCTCGACGAAGCGGCCGGACAGGTGCACGCCTATCAGCCCCAGCCTGCGCCGAGCTATCAGCAGGCCGAACCCGATTATGATGCGCAGCAGCAGGGTCTCGATGACGAGCCACGCGATTTCAGGCGCTCGCGCTCGCGCAAAGGCATGCTGACCGCGGCGGCGCTGGTCATCGTCGCGGTCGGCGGCGTCGGTGCCGCCATGGTCTTCCGCAATGGCAAGCCGGCTGGGGTCAACGGCCAGCCGCCGGTGATCGCCGCCGATACCGGCCCGTCCAAGGTCGCTCCGGTCAATCCGGGCGGCGCCGAGATTCCGAACCAAAACAAGCAGATCTACGAGCGCAGCGGCGATGCCTCGGCCGACAGGACCAAGGTGGTCAGCCGCGAGGAGCAGCCGGTCGACGTGGAGCAGGCGGCGCGCTCGATGGCGCCGCGCCCGACCCAGCCGTCCAATGGCAGCATCACGCCGACCGATACCGCGGCAGCGGCTCTCGCTCCGACCGAGCCGGGCCTGGTGCCGATCCCGGCCGTGCCCGGTCTCGGCGAGCCGCGCAAGGTCCGCACCGTCGCGATCCGCCCTGATGGTACCCCTGCGGTCAGCGACACCACCGCGAACGGGGCGGGGCAGGGTATCGTGACCGGCTCGGCTCCGGCGAGCCGCCCGACCACCCCGGCGCCGGCCACGCAGGCGCAGGCCGCTTCCCGGCCGCAGCAGCCGAGCGCGACCCCGGCTGCCGCGCCCAAGACGCAGGAGCGCGCCGCGGCGCCGGCGACCCCGCCGGCTTCGCAAACCCCGCCTGCCGCCGCGACCCGCACCGCCGCGCTCGCGCCGCAGCAGCAGACGCAGCCGGCCGCCGCCGGTCCGCGTACCGATCCGAACGGCGGCTTCGCCGTGCAGCTCGGCGCGCCGGGCAGCGAAGCCGAGGCGCGCGCCACTTTCGCGGCGCTGCAGCGCAAGTATCCCGATCAGCTCTCCGGCCAAAGCCCGATCATCCGCAAGACCGAGCTGGCCGGCGGCAAGACGGTCTATCGCCTGCGCGTCGGTCCCTATGCCCGCGAGGATGCGAGCTCGATGTGCTCGGCGCTGCAAGCGGCCGGCGGGCAGTGCTTCATCGCCAAGAACTGATCGAACGCCAAACTCGTCGATACAGCCCGCCGCTCCTTGGAGCGGCGGGCTTTTTTGGTGCGGCCCCGCCGTTTGCGCATGCCGGAGCGCAATGAACGCAGTTCCGCCGGTGCCTTGCTGTCGCTAGCCTGACCGCAAGATGTCGCCGGACCGATCCGGCGCGATAGCGTGTGAGGAACCACCATGGACCGCCGCAAGCTTCTCAAGACCTCGGCCGCCGGGGCCGCCGCCGCGACCATCGCAGCGCCGGCGGTCGCGCAGACCAATCCGAAGATCAACTGGCGCCTGACCTCGAGCTATCCGAAGAGCCTCGACACACTGTTCGGCATCTCGACCCAGGTCGCCAAGCGCGTCGCCGAGGCGACCGACGGCAATTTCCAGATCCAGACCTTCGCCGCCGGCGAGATCGTGCCGGCGCTGCAGGCTCTCGATGCGGTCCAGAACGGCACGGTCGAATGCAGCCATACGCTGGCGAGCTTCTATATCGGCAAGGACACCGCCTTCGCCTTCGAGACCTCTTTGCCCTTCGGCCTCAACACCCGCCAGCAGAACGCCTGGCTCTATCACGGCGGCGGGCTCGAGCTCTGCCGCGATCTGATGAAGAAGTTCGGCGTGCACACCATTCCCTCGGGCAACACCGGCGCCCAGATGGGCGGCTGGTTCCGCAAAGAGATCAAGAGCGCGGCGGATCTGCAAGGCTTGAAGTTCCGCATCGCCGGCCTCGGCGGCCAGATCATGGCCAAGCTCGGTGTCGTGCCCCAGACGCTCGGCGGCGGCGACATCTACCCGGCGCTGGAGCGCGGCACGATCGACGCGGCCGAGTTCTCCGGCCCCTATGACGACGAGAAGCTCGGCTTCGTGAAGGTGGCGAAGTACTATTACTATCCCGGCTTCTGGGAAGGCTGCGCCAATGTCAGCTTCATTGCCAACCAGGAGAAGTGGAACGGGCTGCCGGCGCATTACCGCGCCATCGTCGAGGCGGCCTGCGCCGAGGCGAACGCGCTCTGCATGGCCAAATACGACCACGGCAACCCCGATGCGCTCCTGCGTCTGATTGCGGCCGGCGCCGAGCTGCGCGCCTTCCCACAGGACGTGATGCAGGCCGCCTTCAAGGAGGCTTTTGCGCTCTACGCGGACCAGGCGGCGAAAAACCCGAACTTCAAGACGCTGTGGGATTCCTTCCTGCCGTACTGGAAGAAGGAGCAGCTCTGGTTCCGCGTCGCCGAATTGCCGTTCGATGCGTTCAACGCGCAGGCGTCGCAATCGCTGCGGTAATCCCAGCGTAGTCGACTGATCCAGCGCGTCATGCTTGCCCTGTGGCGGGCCTGACGTCCTGAACTGTGCATGCGAACGAGGTCGACGTGGTTGGTCGGGACAAGCCCGACCATGACGGGTAGGCGCGGCGGTTCGAGGTTTGGCCGCGACCCGTACCGGAAAGACAGCCGCGGCTTATCCCCGCGCCCGCCGCGGCGGCAGGCCCTTGACCAGCGGGGAGGCCAGGCCTGGCGCGGTCTCGACGCCGAGCGAGGGCAGGGCGAGCGTGCGCTGGCCGCGGAAATCGACATGGCAGACGAGCAGCCCGCGCTCCTCGATATAGCCGATCAGCCGGCGTGCCCGGCTCGGTGAATGGCTGCCATAGGCCTCGGCCAACTCGGCATCGGACGGGCAGGGTGCGCCCTCGATGGCGCTGCGGGCGATGAACAGGAAGAGCCCGTGCAGGTCCTCCGGCAGGGTTTCGGCCGCCGCGAGCGCCTTGTCCCACGCCTCGGACGACAAGACCGCCTCGCTCGCACCGGCGCGAGCGACCGCGAGGCGCTTGCGGAAGGCGTCCAGGCTCGTCTCCGGCCCGGTGACCCGGCGCATCCGGCAGCGCACGGTGAAGTCCTGGTAGAGCACGGCGACCGGCCGGTCGCGCGCCTCGGGATCGTCGAGCAATTCGTTGAGGATCTCGACCAGCGCCGCGGCGCGCTCGGCCGGATCCATCTCGATCTCAGGCTCGGGCGGCGGCACCGGCTGATGCGTCTCGATGCGGCGGATGATCTCGGGCGCCACCACCGGCCGCGGCCGCGGCTGCTTGGGCCAGGGCGCGGGCGCGACCTCGTCCTCGCCGGCGGTGAAGATCAGCTTGCTGGCGTCTTCCGGAGCCTGCTCGGGCAAAGGCAGCAGGCCAGGCGCGCCGCCGCGATCGATCGAAGCGACCGGACCGATCCGCACCGGCAGCGGCTTCTTGGACAGGGCCGGGCCGAGCGCGACGAACTGGCCGCGCTCGAGATCGCGGAACATCTCGGCCTGGCGCCGGTCCATGCCGAGCAGGTCGGCGGCGCGCTGCATGTCGATGTCGAGGAAAGTACGGCCCATCAGGAAGTTGGAGGCCTCGGCCGCGACGTTCTTGGCGAGCTTGGCGAGGCGTTGCGTCGCGATCACGCCGGCGAGGCCGCGCTTGCGGCCGCGGCACATCAGATTGGTCATCGCGCCGAGCGAGAGCCGGCGCGCCTCGTCGGAGGCCTCGCCCGCCATCACCGGCGCGAAGAGCTGGGCCTCGTCGACCACGACCAGCATCGGATACCAATGGGCGCGGTCGATATCGAAAAGCCCGCCGAGGAAGGCGGCGGTGGCGCGCAACTGCTCGTCGGCGTCGAGCTCTTCGAGGTTGAGCACCACCGAGACCCGGTGCTGGCGCACGCGCAGGGCGATCTTCTGCAATTCGACCGGGCTCGCGGTGCCGTCGACCACGACATGGCCGAACTGGTCGGCCAGCGAGACGAAGTCGCCCTCGGGATCGACGATGGCCTGCTGCACGAGGGGCGCGCTCTGTTCGAGCAGGCGGCGCAGCAGATGCGACTTGCCCGAGCCGGAATTGCCCTGGACCAGCAGGCGCGTTGCCAGCAATTCGGCAAGGTCGAGCTCGGCGGGCTCGCCGCCGCGCGTCGACCCCATGTCGATGCCAGTCTTCATGCCGGAATCCAGGCCGCTCCTTGCCATGGCGGGAAACGCAAGGCGGCGCTTCTAGCACGCCCGCCGGCAAGTGAGGCAAGGCCCGGCCCGCGTTCCACAGCTTTGCGCGATGGAGGTGACGGCCCCTGTCAGGGGCGGCGGCGCAGGATCATGCCGCCATGATGGAGCGTGTCGGGATCGACAAAGGTTCCGTCGGCGGTAAAGCCGGTGTCGTCCCAGTACTCGATATAGTTGCCTGTCACTTTGTAGCGGCCGCGATAGGCGCTTTCGCGATTGCCGCGCGCCTCGTCATAGCGGCCATTCGGAAGGAGGTTGTGCCGGACATGATTGTCGGCGGTGACCCACATCCCGACATAGGGGTGGTTCTCGGCAGCGGCTGCCTTGGTGATGGTCATGCGGGTGGATCCTTCCGGTCCGGTCTGGATGGTGGTGGCGAGGCCGACGCCGGCGGCCAGCAAGAGCGAGGCGTTTACGAGCAGGGTGTTCATCGCGGTTCCCTTCACTGCTTGCGGCGTTCGGCGAAGAGCTCCGACAGCACCTGCGACGCCGCAATCGCGCGCGAGATGCCGGCCGGCACGGTGATCAGGTAGACGATCTCCTTAAGCTCTTCCTCGGGCACGCCGATGTTCAGCGCGTAGCCGGCATGAACCTTCATGAAGGCGGTCTGCCCGGTCGCGGCGAAGGCCGCCACCGCTGCGAGCTGGCGCGTGCGGCTGTCAAGGCCGGTCCGGGACCAGACATCGCCCAGCGCATAGGCCTCGGTCGCCTCGGCGAGGAAGGGAAACTCCTGCCGCATGCGCTCCAGCGCCGGCTGAGGCTCGCCCTTGTTCAGGCTGCGGATGACGGCTTCGCCGCGCTTGCGCCGCTCTTCGCTCGGTTCGGCGATGGCGGGGGCGGGCATCGCCGCGATGGCGAAGGCGGCGGCGGCGGCGCGCAGCGGAGCTGGCATGGATAGGGTCATGGTTTCCTCCTCAACGGGTGGCGGTGGGACGGACGACGATCTCGTTGACGTCGACATCGTCCGGCTGCTCGATCGCGAAGCGCACGGCGCGGCCGATCGCATCGGGCTGGAGCGCGACGGCGCGGTACGTTCTCATCAGCTCGGCTGCCGCGGGATCGGTGATGGTGCTCGCAAGCTCGCTCTCGACCACGCCGGGATGGATGCAGGTGACGCGCAGCTCAGAATGCTCCTGGCGCAGACCGTCCGAGATGGCGCGCACAGCGTATTTCGTCGCGCAGTAGACGGCCGCGGTCGGCGAGACGGCGAGGGCGCCGATCGAGGCGATGTTGATGATCTGGCCGGAGCCACGCCCCAGCATCTGCGGCAACACGGCGGCGATGCCGTACAGCACGCCCTTGATGTTGACGTCGATCATCCGGTCCCACTCGTCGACCTTGAGCGAGGCCATCAGCGAGAGCGGCATGACGCCGGCATTGTTGACGATGACATCGACACGGCCGAAGGCCTCGCGCGCCGCCTCGGCGAAGGCCGCGACATCGGTGCGGTCGGTGACGTCGAGCCGACGGGTGCGGACTTTGCCACCTCTCGCGTTGAGCTCTTCAGCGAGTGCATCGAGGCGGTCGGTGCGCCTCGCGCCGAGCATCAGTTTTGCTCCGGCCGCCGCGAGCTCGCGGGCGATGCCGACGCCGATCCCGCTGGAGGCGCCGGTGATGAGAACGACCTTGTCCATGGCCATGTCTGCTCCGTCTGGTTGTTTCGGGGCACCGCGACGTTGCGGTTGCCCGAAAGCTAGGGGCAGGGCATTGTCGCGATAAGCCGCCGATTGTTTCCCAGTATGGAGAGTTTTTCTAACCAATGGAGATGGACCTCAACGCTCTCGCGGTGTTCGCGCTGGTCGCCGAGGAGAGGAGTTTTCGCGGCGCTGCCGACCGGGTCGGCGTGACACGCTCGGCGGTGAGCCAGACGATCCGCAAACTGGAGGAGCGGCTGGGTATCGCATTGATCCAGCGCACGACGCGCAGCGTCAGCCTGACCGAGGCAGGCGAGCGCCTGCTCGCCGATCTCTCGCCCGCACTGTCCGAGGTGCGCGCCGCCGTCGAGGCGACGCGCGACCTGCGTGCCGGTGCGCGCGGGCGCCTGCGCCTCGCCGTGTCGTCGATCGCCGAGCGCTTCCTCTCGGGGCCGTTCCTGGCAGGCTTCGTGGCGGCGAACCCGGAGGTCGAGCTCGACATCACCGTGACCGACGAGGAGTTCGACATTGTCGCCGCCGGTTACGATGCCGGCGTCAGGCTCGGCGAAGTGATCGAGCAGGACATGATCGCCGTCTCGATCGGCGGCGATGAGCGCCAGCTCGCTGTCTGCGCGCCAAGCTATCGCGAGCGCTGCGGCATGCCGGCCCATCCCCGGGAACTGGCAGCGCATCGCTGCATCGGCTGGCGGCCAGGGCCCAAGCTCCCGCCCTATCGCTGGGAGTTTGCGGAAGGTGGCAAGGAGTTCAGCGTCAATGTCGCGCCCGAGATCACGACCAGCGACATGGCATTGATGATCAAGCTCGCCGTGGCCGGCGCCGGCATCACCTTCGGCATGGAGGAGAGCTTTCGCCCTGCGATCGCGCGCGGCGAGCTGGAGCCGCTGCTTGAGGAGTTCTGCCCGTATTTCGCGGGCTTCCATCTCTATTATCCCAGCCGCCGCGCCATGGCGCCGAAGCTGCGCGCGCTCGTCGACTATCTGCGGCGGTTCGCATGGGAGGGCAACGCGACGGCGCGGGCGGAATCGGCTAAGATCTGATTCCAGGCGCGGCCCGCGCCTCCTCCCTCCGACCGGGAAGCACGCTGCCGTGCAGGGTATCTCCATCACCGAACCGACTGTTCGAGCGCTGCGCATAAGGAGGGGTTGCAGACGTCGCTCGCATCAGGAGGTCCATCGATGAAGCTTTCCGCACCGGTCTATCGTTTGAAGCGCAAAGCCCGCGACTTGGCGCGCAAGGACGCCATCCCGCTCCATCTCGCGCTCGATCAGGTCGCCAGTGGCGAGGGGTTCGGAGCCTGGAGCCTGCTGGCCGCCAAATCAGCCGGCGCCCTATCCGCCGAGGGGCTGCTGGAGCGCCTTGCACCGGGCGATCTGTTGCTGATCGCCGCAAGGCCCGGGCAGGGCAAGACGCTGCTCAGTCTCCAGCTCGCCGAGGCCGCGATGAAGGCCGGCCGCCGCGCGGTCTTCTTCACGCTCGAGTACACGGCGAAAGACGTGCTCGGCCGTTTCCGGGCGCTCGGCATCGATCCCGCCCAATTCGAGGCGCTGTTCACCTTCGACGATTCGGATGCGATGAGCGCCGATCACATCATATCGGCGCTGGCTGATGCGCCACGGGGCACATTGGCGATCGTCGATTATCTGCAGCTGCTCGACCAGAAGCGCGGCAATCCCGCGTTGATGGTGCAAATCCGTGCGCTCAAGGCCTTCGCGCAGGAGAGGGGCCTGATCCTGGCCTTCATCTCTCAGATCGATCGCTCCTATGATCCGGCGGCAAAGCCGTGCCCGGACCTCGACGACATCCGTTTGCCGAACCCACTCGACCTCTCGCTCTTCAGCAAGACCTGCTTCCTGAACGAGGGCGAGGTGCGTTTCCAGGCGGCGGATTAGCGGCGGGCGCTCATCCGGACGCAAATCCAATCTGTGCGATGGCTGGTCTATCCGACCGTCACCCGCCCGCGCACGATTCGGAGCGCCAGCGCGCCATTCTTCAGCGCCAGCGCCTTTTCGCCGAAGAGCTCGCGGCGCCAGCCATGCAGGGCCGGCACGTCGGCCTCATCGTCACCGGCGATCTCCTCCAGGTCGTCGCTGGAGGCGATGATCTTCGGCGCGACGCGCTCGGCGTCGGCGGTCGCCTTGAGCAGCACCTTGAGCAGGTCGAGCACGGCGCCGTTGCTCGGCCGGCCGCGCTCGCGCTCCAGCCGCGGCAGGCTATGCGGGTCGAGTGCCAGGGCCCGTCCGACTGCAGCCAGCACCTCGCCGCCGGCCCGCGAGCGCTCGAAGCCGTTCGGCACCGAGCGCAACTCGCCGAGCGCCTCGACCGAGCGGGGCGCACGCTGGACGATGTCCATCAGCGCATCGTCCTTGAGCACGCGCTGGCGCGGCACGTCGCGAGCTTGAGCCTCGCGCTCGCGCCAGGCGGCGAGCTCCATCAGCACCGCCAGTTCCTTCGGCTTGCGCAGGCGGCCCTTCAGGCGCTGCCAGGCATTCTCCGGCTTGACCTCGTAGGTTCCCGGCGAGTTGAGCACCGCCATCTCCTCGGCGACCCAGCTTTCGCGGCCGCTGGCAGCGAGATCGGCCTGCAGCGCCAGATAGATGTCGCGCAGATGGGTGACGTCCGATTCGGCATAGACCAGTTGCGCCTCGCTGAGTGGGCGGCGCGACCAGTCGGTGAAGCGCGAGGACTTGTCGATGCGCGCCTTGGCGAGGTCGTTGACCAGCTGCTCGTAGCCGACCGAGTCGCCATAGCCGCAGACCATGGCGGCGACCTGCGTGTCGAACAGCGGCGTCGGCAGCACGCGGCCGAGCATCCAGACGATTTCGAGGTCCTGCCGGGCGGCATGGAAGACCTTGACCACGTTCTGGTCGGTCATCAGCGCCATGAACGGGGCAAGATCGATCCCCTCCGCCAGCGGATCGACCATCACGGCCTCCTCCGGCGAAGCCATCTGGATCAGGCAGAGCTTCGGGTAATAGGTGGTCTCGCGCAGGAATTCGGTGTCGACGGTGACGAACGGGTGCTGGGCGAGGCGGGAGCAGGCGGAAGCCAGCTCGTCGGTCGTGGAGATCAGGTTCATGGACGGCGCTCTTAGCAGATGAAAGCGCGCCATGTCGCGGGCGTTCTTGACAACTGCGCCGCGCGCGTGTGGTTACGGCGCCAAACCGCTTGCGCGCCCGACCATGGCCGCATGGACGCCCGGAAAGCTGAACCCGTGACCCTGCATCGCTACCGTTCCCACACCTGCGGCGCGCTCCGCGAGAGCGACATCGGCGCCTCCGTGCGTCTCTCCGGCTGGTGCCATCGCATCCGCGACCATGGTGGCGTGCTCTTCATCGACCTGCGGGACCATTATGGCCTGACGCAGGTCGTGGTCGATCCGGATTCGCCGGCCTTCGCCGACGCCGAGAAGGTTCGCTCGGAATGGGTCATCCGCATCGACGGCAAGGTCAAGCCGCGCCTTGCCGGCACCGAGAACGCCAACCTCGCCACCGGCGCGGTCGAGGTCTTCGCCACCGGGCTCGAAGTGCTGGGCCCGTCGGCCGAATTGCCGCTGCCGGTGTTCGGCGACCTCGAATATCCTGAGGACACCCGCCTCAAATACCGTTTCCTCGACCTGCGCCGCGACAAGCTGCACAGCAACATCATGCTGCGCACCAGGGTGATCGACTCGCTGCGCCGGCGCATGCAGGCTTCGGGCTTCTCCGAGTTCCAGACGCCGATCCTGACCGCGTCCTCGCCGGAAGGCGCGCGCGACTTCCTGGTGCCGAGCCGCCTGCATCCCGGCAAGTTCTACGCCCTGCCGCAGGCGCCGCAGCAGTACAAGCAGCTGCTGATGATGGCGGGGTTCGACCGATACTTCCAGATCGCGCCCTGCTTCCGCGACGAGGACCCGCGCGCCGACCGCCTGCCGGGCGAGTTCTACCAGCTCGACGTCGAGATGAGCTTCGTCGAGCAGGAAGACGTGTTCGCCACGATGGAGCCGGTGATCGCCGGCGTGTTTGAGGAGTTCGGCGAGGGCAAGTCCGTCACCCGCAACTGGCCGCGCATCCCCTATGCCGAGGCGCTGCGCAAATACGGGTCCGACAAGCCGGATCTTCGCAACCCGATCGAGATGCAGGACGTCTCGGATCATTTCCGCGGCTCGGGCTTCAAGGTCTTTGCCCGCATTCTCGAGGGCGAGAAGAACCGCGTCTGGGCGATCCCCGCGCCGGGCGGCGGCAGCCGCGCCTTCTGCGACCGGATGAACTCCTGGGCCCAGGGCGAGGGCCAGCCCGGCCTCGGCTATCTGATGGTCAAGGAGGGCGGCGAAGGGCAGGGCCCGATCGCCAACAACATCGGCCCCGAGCGCGTCGCAGGAATCGTCGCCCAGATGGGCCTGAAGGCCGGCGACGCCTGCTTCTTCGCCGCCGGCGATCCCGACAAGTTCTACAAGTTCGCCGGCAGCGCCCGGAACAAGGTCGGCTCCGAGCTCGGGCTGATCGACGAGAACGCTTTCGCCTTCGCCTGGATCGTCGACTTCCCGATGTTCGAGTACAACGAGGACGAGAAGAAGGTCGATTTCTCCCACAACCCGTTCTCGATGCCGCAGGGCGGCCTGAAGTCGCTGGTCGAGGACGATCCGCTCTCGATCAAGGCCTTCCAGTACGACATCGCCTGCAACGGCTATGAGCTCGCTTCGGGCGGCATCCGCAACCACCGCCCGGAAGCGATGGTCAAGGCCTTCGAGATCGCCGGCTATGGCGAGGAGACGGTGATCGAGCGCTTCGGCGGCATGTACCGGGCTTTCCAGTACGGCGCGCCGCCGCATGGCGGCATGGCTGCGGGCGTCGACCGCATCATCATGCTGCTCGCGGGGGCGACGAACCTGCGCGAGGTCGCGCTGTTCCCGATGAACCAGCAGGCCGTCGACCTCCTGATGGGCGCGCCTTCGCCGGCGACGCCGAAGCAGCTGCGCGAAGCGCATCTGCGCGTGAACCTGCCCGAGAAGGAAGGCTGAGCGACCATGGCCTTCCTGCCTGCCGGGCGAGCTCTGCTGCTCGCCTGTTTCGTCGCGCTGCCGCTCGCCGCCTGCGTCGCCGGTTCTGCCGACACTGCCTCCGGGCGCGCCTCGACCCTGGCGACGACCGTCTCGCGCGCCGTCGCCTGCAAGGCCGGCTCGCCGCAGCGCACGACGCTGGATCGCTTCCTCGCCGCCGAGAAGGCGCGCGGGGCGAGCGACGAGCAGCTCGCTGCGGCGCGCTCGGCCTATGTCTCGGTCTCCGAGGCCGAAACGATCAACCAGGACGTCCGCCCGCAACCCTGCACCAGCGAGGAGCGGGCGACGCTACGCGGGAAGATGCAGGATGTCCGCGCCGGTCGCTTCGAGGCGCTCTGACTGTCGATGGTCGCCCTCAAGCCCTGCCTCGTCGCCCTCGCAGCCGCGAGCCTTGCGGGCTGCGTCGCCGCGGGGCCGATGCCGGGCACGCCCGAATTCTCTGCAGTGCAGGTCTCACGCGCCTATGATTGCGGGCTGAGGGTCGACCGGGGCCGGATCATCGCGCGCCTGCCGGCCGAGCACCGCGGCCGCTTCGTCGCCGCCAATGCGAGCTATGCGGTGAAGTCCTACAATGCGCCGCGCCGCTGCGAGGCACCCGAGCGCGAACGGCTGCAGGCGGAGCTGCGTCTTGGGGCTAAGCGCTGATCGGCACTTGCCGAAAGCTGCTCGTCCCGTGCAGATGCTGGCCATGAGCCCTTCTTCCGCCGACGTCACCGCCATCGTCGTCAGCTTCGACAGCGCGCAGGTGCTGCCCGCTTGCCTGTCCGCGCTGGCGGGCGAGGGGATCGAAGCCATCGTCGTCGACAATGCCAGCGGCGATGCCTCGGTCGAGATCGCCGAGCGGCACGGGGCGCAGGTGCTGCGCAATGCGCGCAACGAAGGCTATGGCCGCGCCAACAACCGCGGCGCGCGGGCGGCGGCGACGCCCTTTATCCTGATCGTCAATCCCGATCTCGAAGTGCAGCCGGGCGCGGTAGCGGCCCTGCTGGCGGCCGCTGAGGCCTATCCCGATGCCGCTGCCTTTGCGCCACGTCTGGTCGAGCCGTCGGGGCGTGTCTTCCTGCAGCCGCGCTCGCTGCTCTCGCCCGACCATCTCAACCAGGCGGTGAGGATCACGCTGCCGGAGGGCGATGCCTGCCTGCCATTCCTGTCGGGCGCCTGCCTGTTGCTGCGGCGCGAGGTCTTTCTCGGCCTCGGCGGCTTCGACCCGGCGATCTTCCTGTTCTACGAGGACGACGACCTCTGCCGCCGCCTGCGCGAGGCGGGACATGCGCTGGTTCATGTCGAGGGTGCCGCCGCCAGGCACGGCCGCGGAAAGTCGAGCGCGCCGTCGCCGCAGCGCCGCTTCACGGCGCGCTGGCATCTCGCCTGGTCGGAGCATCACGTCGCGCGCAAATGGGGGTTGCCTGTGCCGGGCCGGGTCAAGACCATCGAAAATGCCGCCAAGGCAATCGGTTACGGCCTGATCCTGCGTCAGGACAAGATGTATGCCCATGCCGGCTCGGTCGCCGGTGCGCTCGCTGCGCGCGCCGGCCGTAGCGCGCTGTCCCGGCAGGGACTGAACGAGGCGGAGATCATCGCGTGACGGGCTTCCTTCGCGCCGCCAGCGCTGCCGACGGGCTGGGCCTGCCGCACAACCATTTCGGCTTGCTGCGGCTGTTGCTGGCGCTCGCCGTTGTCGTCTCGCATGCGCTCAGCGTCACCACCGGCAAGGTCGAGGACGAGCTACTGGCGCATTCGACCGGCTTCACGCTCGGCGAGCACGCGGTCAACGGCTTCTTCGCCATTTCCGGATTTCTGGTGACGATGAGCTATGAGCAGCGCGGCTGGCGCGACTATGTCGTCGCCCGGGCCTTGCGCATCGCACCGGGGCTGATCGCGGCGACGCTGGTGGTCGCGCTGCTGATGGGCAGCGCGCTGACCAAGCTCAGCCTGTCCGCCTACCTTACCGACCCGCAGCTCTGGCGCTTCATCAACGGCACATTGACCAGCTTCAAGAGCTCGGCGCCGCTGCCCGGCGTCTTCTCCGACAACCCGCTGCGCTTTCCGATGGGGACGGTCTGGACACTGAAATACGAGACGCTCTGCTATCTCGGGGTGCTCGTCGCCGGGCTGGTTGGCCTGCTGGCGCATCGTCGGCTCGTGCTCGGCCTCTGGGCGGCGTTGGTCGTCGCGACGGTCCTGCGCGAGATCCTCACACCGGACGGGCCGAAGGGCATCGAGACCGCGCTGCGCCTGCCGCTGATCTTCGCGAGCGGCGGCCTCATCTATCTCTGGCGCGAGAAAGTGCCGCTGTCGCTGCCTGGGCTTGCCGTCGCGCTTGTCGTCGTTGCCCTGTCGCAGGCGACGCCGGCCTACAAGGCGCTGCTCTATCTCGTCACCGCCTGGGGCGTGCTGGTGCTGGCGCTGGCGCCGCCGCTCACTCGCTGGCGCAGCGAGCCAGGGGCGGACCTGTCCTACGGCGTCTACCTCTATGGCTGGCCGGTGCAGCAGGCCTTCGTCGCGTTGTTTCCGACCGTCGGGGCGCTGACCCTGTTCGCGCCCTCGCTGATCGTGACGCTGCTGGTCGCCGCGGCGTCCTGGTATCTCGTCGAGAAGCCGGCGCTCGGACTCAAGCGCCGGCTGCTCAAGCCGGCCTGATCGCCGCCACGAGCTCGTCGACGCGCTCCGACATCAACAGCGGCAGCAGCTGCGAGACCTTCTCGGGCGGCAGCTCCCACCAGCGGCTCGCCAGCAGCGCCTCGACCTGCGCCTCCGGCAGGCGCAGGCGCACGACCCTGGCCGGATTGCCGGCGACGATCGCATAGGGCGGCACATCGCGCGTCACCACGGCGCGCGCCGCGACGACGGCGCCGTGGCCGATCGTGATCCCCGACATGATCATCGCCTGCGAACCGAGCCAGACATCATGGCCGATGGCGACGTCGCCGCGCGTCGCGTCGTAGCCCCTCATGCCGCGGGCGGACGGCCAGAGATCGGCCAGGGCAGGGAAGGGATAGGTCGTTCCCCAATCGGTGCGATGATTGCCGCCGAGCAGGATCTCGACGCCGTCGGCGATCGAGCCGTAGCGGCCGATCGACAGCCGCGCTCCGCTTTCCGGGAAGCGAACCTTCGGGCGGCCATAGGTGAAGGCGCCGACCACGACCTGCCCGGGGCGTCGGGCCAGCAGCTTCGCCAGATGGATGCGCGTCTGGTTGTAGGGATTGACCCACCGTTTGAAAAAACCGCGCGGGCCGGTCGGGAGACCAGCCCACCAGACGGCGAGGGGACCCGGACGCCAATCGGCGTCCGGGCTGTTGGTCGGGTATTGGGTCATCACTCCGCCGTGGCGTCGACGTCGATCTTCTCGAAGATCTCGGTCGGCTCGCCGAGCGCGATCACATCGGCGAGGCCGAGGCCAGTCGGCGTTTTCGCGGTGGCTTTCACCGTCAGCGTGCCCGGCTTGGCGACGAAGCGGGCGACCGCGTTCGCCAGCGTCTTGGCGCCATCCGACGGGCCGAGGATGGCGGCGAGGCCGAGGCTCGCCATCATGCCGTATTCGCGCCGGACGTCCTCGACATTGCGCTTCGACTTCTTCGCCTCGTTCTCGATCAGCTTCTCGGCGAGGCCGAGATTCTGCAGCTTGAGCTCGACGGTCTTGGCAGTGGCGCCGAGCAGTGCGACCTGCGCCAGAGCAAGATCGCCGGTGAAGATTTCCTTGCCGATATTGCCGAGCGTGCCGGTGGCGTCGAGCTTGGCCATGCCGACGCCGCCGAGCGAGAGCGTGCGAATGGCGAATTCCTTGCTCGCCTCCTGCCAGGCGAGGGAGAGCTTCGCCGAAAGGTCGAGAGTGCGATAGCCCATCGCCAAAAGGTCCTTGGCGGCGGGATTGTCGGCGCTTTCGACGATCGGGAAGGTGATCTGGTCGAGGCTCAGCGTCATGTCGGTCGGGATGCCGTTGAGCTGCTCGCCAGTCTTGAGCTCGAAATTCCCGAGGCCGACCTGCATCGGCGGGCCGGCCGGGCGGCCGCGCTTGCCCTCCTGCGGCACGGTCATCTGCACGCCGCTCATCTTGACCGTGCCGAGCTTCGGGATGAAGCGGCGGAAGTCGAGCGCCTTGATGTCGACCGCAGAGGCTGCGACGGCCTTGACCTCGCGGATGACGCCTTCCAGCGAGAAGCCGGAATAGCCGATGAGGCCGACGACGCCCTTGGCGCCGCCTCCCTCGAACTGCAGGCCCTCGATGGAAACGCCCGACTTTTCGGGCGCGTCCTCGCCGAAGGCGATGCGCGAGAAGCGCATGTCGACCGGCTCCGCCTTGGCGCCGGGCTTGGGCGGCGTTTTCAGCGACATCACGATGTCGCGGATCTCGCCGCTGCCATAGTCGACGGCGTCGAAGATCTCGGCCATGGCGACGAGGAGCTTGCGGTCGCGCGCGTCGCTGACCGCCGGGTCTTCCTTGCTGTTGAGGTTGTGCGCGGCCTTCTCCGATTCATCGCTCAACTCGGCGATGCGGGTCAGGAGCTCGCCCATCGGCTCGGAGGCGACGCGTGCCTTGAAGCCGCGTAGGGAAGCCTTGCCGGCGGTGATCTTGCCCTGCTCGCCGAGGTCGAGGACATAGCCGTCCTGGTCGATTTTGCCGATGATCGGCTGCAGCGGCGCGGTCTCGCCGGGCTTGGCCTTCTCGCCGAAGATGCGGGCGATCTGCATCAGGTCGAGCACTTCGAAGCTGGTGCGCTTGATCTCGCCGTTCATCGGCCCGGTGGCCGCACCCTCGACCTTGATCGTGCCGTCGCTCGATTCGCCGCGCCCGATCCGGCCTTCGCGGATGTCGGAGAACTTGATGTTGCGATAGGTGGTGACCTGCTTCTGCGGGCCGAACGTCTGCTCCATCACCAGGGTTGGAGCGCTGATCTCGCTGGCGTTGAGCTTGCCGAGGCGTGTGATCACGCTCTCGCCGGGCTGCACCGCCTGGCTCGCTCCGGCGATCGCGCCGGCGACGCCGCCCGCCGGAGCAGCGCTCGCGCTCGACAGAAGCAGCGCGCGGAAGCTGTCGCGGTCGAGCGGCGTGCCCTTCACGTCGAGCTTCGGGATCGACACGACGAACTTGCCGAAGTCGAGCTTCAGATTGTCGAGCTGGAAGTCGGCCGCGGCGGCGGGATTGGCCAGGAGGAGCAGCAGGAGCCCCGCCGTGGTCAGCGGCCGGGAGCTGGCGAGGCGTCGGCCGGGCAAAATCGTCATGATGGTCTCCTGAAGCATCGTCTAGGCCCGCGGGCGCATAACCCGGGTCAAGCTCCGATTGGCGGCGTCAGAGGCGGATTCGCCGGCGGCGCGGCGAAGTCGCTTCCGATGGGAAGTCGGCGCAGACCCTGCCGCAAGGCGATGACGAAAGGAAGATGCGAGCGGGCTGGATCGGCGAAAAGCTTGACGACGGGGCGCAGCTTCGTGCCATTGGCCCCAGAACCGCCACGAGGCCGCGGCAAGGCTGTGGCGGGATGGCCTGTCGGGCGCGAGGCGCGATGATGTCTTTTGTGGAACGTTTGCTGCGAGGCGTCTTCGCCGCCATGCTGGTCGTCGTCGCCTTCGCCATGCTGCCAAATTCCGCCGACGCGCAGAGCCCCCCCGCCGCTGCCGGGCTGGAGCCGCTCACCATCGTCACGGCCTCCGGCCGCCACGCCTTCCAGGTCGAGGTCATGCGGACGCCTGACCAGCGCGCGCGCGGGCTGATGCACCGTCAGTTCATGCCGGCCGATCGCGGCATGCTGTTCGACTTCAAGCAGGTCGAGCCGGTCGCGATGTGGATGCAGAACACCTACATCTCGCTCGACATGCTGTTCATCCGCGCCGACGGCACGGTCGCGCGGATCGCCGAGCGGGCCGAGCCGCTCTCGACCCGCACCATCCCCTCCGGCGAGCCGGTGCTCTCGGTTCTCGAGGTCAATGCCGGCATCGCCGAGAAGCTCGGCATCAAGCCGGGCGACAAGGTCGAGCATCCGCTGTTCAAACGCTGAGAGCTTTTGGGCCGGATTGCCGGCTCAGCCCCGCTCTCTCGAAACGCCGCCAGAGCAAGCGAGCAGCGCCGCCAGGGCCTCGCGATGCTGCGCGCGCTTCGCGCCGGTTCAGATAGGGGACGACGACGCTAGCGATCGCCTGGCCCTTGCGGTCGAGGATCGGCGCGCTGATGTCGGTCACGCCGACGACGTCGTGGCTGTCGGCGATCAGGAAGCCCGCCGCCGCGATGGCCTTCAGAGCAGAGTCCGAATCGGCCCCATCCCGGAAGGCGAGGATGACCTGGCCGGAGGTCGAGGCGGAAGCGGCCGGCGATAGCCCAGCCTAAGCGCGAAATTGATGTCGCCCGGGCCGGCGACAGCGCCGATCACCACGGTTTCAGCCTTGGCCCCGAACATGGCCGCTTCCACACCTCCGGCTATGGGCTGGCGCCGGATTCCCGCCGAACTGGAGCGAGCCGATGCACATGATCGGAGGCAGCCGCTGCACGCTGCGGGCCGGCATCGCCGTCGGCATCGAGCCGCCGGTTGTCCTGCACGAGGAGCGGCTCGGCGCAAGCATCATCGACATTGTGCTCGTCAGCCGCAACGGCTGTAAATCGCGATGGCGAAGCTCACGTGATCTCATCGTCGTCTAGGCACTGCGGCAGCGCGAGCTGTTCCCATCCCGCCAGTTCGATGCTATGGCGTAGCGCGTTGCTTCGCCTCATTGAGGCGCGGTGACGGTTCGGCGAGTGATTCCATGCACTTGCAGAATATTCGGGGTATAGCGCAGCCCGGTAGCGCATCTGCTTTGGGAGCAGAGGGTCCCAGGTTCGAATCCTGGTGCCCCGACCATTTTGGGCTTTGCCGGAAGGCGAGGGGGAGCATGACGGCACGGATCTATTCGCCGGCCCGCAACGCGATGCAGTCCGGCACGGCCAAGACCGGCCGCTGGCTGCTCGAATACGAGCCGGAGCGGCCGCGCGAGATCGAGCCGCTCATGGGCTGGACCTCGTCGGGCGACATGAAGAGTCAGCTTCGGCTCTGGTTCGACACCGCCGAGGAAGCTGTCGCCTATGCGACGCGCAATGGCATCGCCTATCGGCTGGAACAGCCACACGCGCCCAAGCGCCGCGGCATGGCTTATGCCGACAATTTCAAGTTCAACCGCGTCGGCCAGTGGACGCATTGAAGTTCAAGTGAACGGCGGATACCAAGCCCGCCGTTTCCTTCAGGGCCCGTAGCTCAGCTGGATAGAGCAGCAGCCTTCTAAGCTGCTGGTCGCAGGTTCGAATCCTGCCGGGCTCGCCACTTTGCCTCACTCCTGCGCTTCGTCGCGGCGCAGCTCGAAAGCGAGCATCGCTTCAGCTAGAGCCTCCAGCTCGCGGTCCTTGTCCTTGCTGTCAGGGGTGGCATTGAGCTCGGCCAAGCGCTGCTGGGCCCGCTCGTAATCTTCGTCGGTATGAACGGCGATCGGCATCTTCATCGTGTCCTGCCTTTCCAAGTACTGGTCCGTCGCTGTCCTACGCCGACACGCGACCCACACAGGCAACCTTTGTCGAGGATGTCGGGTTCCAAGCGTCCCGCTGCCATCATTGAGACGCAAACAGGTCTCAACTGCCCGGACAGGCCCGCTTTTGAGCCATGCCGGCGTCGTCTGGGATCGCATCTGCATGCTTGCCGCGAGCGGTCCGACGCCGTAAACGCCGCGGCGGTCCACCCGATCGCCTGCCCACCAGCCGAGCCCGCAAAGCGCGGGCTCGGCAAGGTTCGGCCACAAGGAGTGTCGATGTTCTCGCTCGGCTCCGGTCTCGACCGGCTCGCAAGCTTCGCGTCCGCGAGCCACCGGCGCGCCTGCCTGTTGCTGGTCCTGCTGTCGCTCGCCGCCTTCCTGCCGGGCTTCGCCAGCCTGCAGCCCTTCGACCGCGACGAGCCGCGCTTCGCCCAGGCCAGCAAGCAGATGCTGGAGACGCGCGATTTCGTCGACATCCGCTTTCAGGACGAGGCCAGGCACAAGAAGCCGGTCGGCATCTATTGGCTGCAGGCTGCGAGCGTTGCTGCCGGCGAGGCGCTTGGCGTGCCACAGGCCCGGACCACGATGTGGCTCTACCGGCTGCCCTCGCTCCTCGGCGCGATCGCGACCGTGCTTTTGACCTATTGGGCACTGCTCGCCTTCGTCGGCGCGCGCCTGGCCTTGCTCGGCGGAGCCCTGATGGCTGCGGCCGTGCTGCTCGGTGTCGAGGCCCGCTTCGCCAAGACCGACGCCATGCTCGCCGCCTGCGCAGTCGCCACCATGGGCGCGCTCGCCCGAGCCTGGCTCGACTGGACGCGCTCGCTCGCCTTCGTGCCGAGCCGTCACAACTGGCTGGTGTTCTGGTCGGCGACCGCGCTCGGCCTGCTGCTCAAGGGCCCGATCGTGCCGATGGTCTGGGGCCTGGCGGTGCTCGTGCTCAGCCTTCGCGAGCGTTCGCTGCGCTGGTTCGTTTCGCTGCGTCCCGGGCCCGGCCTGTTGCTCTGCCTGATCGTCGTGCTGCCCTGGTTCGTCGCCATCGCGGTCAAGACCGGCGGCGACTTCTTCGCCGAAAGCGTCGGCAAGGACATGCTCGCCAAGGTCGGCGAGGGCCAGGAGAAGCATTGGGGCCCACCCGGCCTCTATCTCCTGCTGTTCTTCGGCACCTACTGGCCCTCGGCTGCGCTCGCCTCGATGGCGATCCCCTTCGCCTGGGTGAAGCGGCGCGAGCCGCAGATCCTGTTCCTGCTCGCCTGGATCGTGCCGTCCTGGCTCGTCTTCGAGGCGGTGCCGACCAAGCTGCCGCATTATGTGCTGCCGCTCTATCCGGCGATCACAGCATTGCTGCTGCTCGCCCTGGTCAATGGCGGCATCAACCGCTTCCGCCGCGGCTCGACCCTGACGGCCCTTCTCGTCGTGCTGGTGCCGGCGGCGCTGGTCGGCGTGCTGCTCGTCGGCACCTGGACGCTTGACAGGACCTTGCCCTGGCTGGCTCTGCCGGTCCTGGCGCTGGCGCTGATCGTGGCCTTCCGCGGCTTCCCGGCTTTCCGCGAGGGCGCCTTCGAGGGGGCGCTCTGGCGCGGCGTGGTCGCGAGCCTGCTGCTCAGCGCCGGCGTCTTCGGCCTCGCTTCGCCCAGCCTGCGCGGTCTCAAGCTGTCGCCGCGGCTGGCGGAAGCGGTGCAGGCGGTGAGCTGTCCGAGCCCGCAGGTCATGACCGTCGGCTATCGCGAGCCGAGCCTGGTCTTCCTGGTCGGCACGAACCTGCGCATGGGGGTCGACGGCGGCGCGGCGGCGAGCTTCCTGCGCGAGCCCGGCTGCCGCGTTGCACTGGTCGAAGGTCGCTTCCTCGACGGCTTCCGGCAGGGGCTCGCCGCCTCGGGCGTGGCGCCGCGGCTGCTGACCACCATCTCCGGCTTCAATCTCAATGGTGGCAAGCGCATCGAGATGAGCGTCTATGTCCGCGAGTGATCGGCGCTTGCCCCGTCGCGGCGCTTGACGCAGTTTGCGCGCCGCAATGCAGAAAGACTTGGAATCCGTGACCGACCCCGTGCCTCCCGCCGGCCAGCTCCGCATCAGCATCGTCGTGCCGGTGCGCAATGAAGAGGGCAACATCGCCCCGCTCGTCCGCGACATCGAGAATGCCTGCACCGACCTCGGCGCCTTCGAGCTGATCTATGTCGACGACGGCTCCAGCGACGGCACCGCCGCCGCGCTCGCCGGCCTCTCCGCGACGCGGCCCTGGCTGCGGGTCGTCCGCCATGCCCAGTCCTGCGGCCAGTCTGCGGCGGTGCGCAGCGGGGTCAGGGCGGCGACAGCCCCAATCGTCGCGACCCTCGACGGCGATGGCCAGAACGATCCCGCCTTCATCCCGGCGATGCTGGCGCAGCTAGAAGCCGCCGGGCCGTCCGCCGGCCTGGTCCAGGGCCAGCGCTTCGGCCGCAAGGATACCGGCTTCAAGCGCATGCAGTCGCGCATCGCCAACAAGGTGCGGGGCGCGATCCTTCGGGACGCCACGCGCGACACCGGCTGCGGCTTGAAATGCTTCCGGCGCGAGACCTATCTGGCGCTGCCCTATTTCGACGCGCTGCACCGCTTCATGCCGGCGCTCGTCGTGCGCGAGGGGTACGACGTGCTGCATCACGACGTGCGCGACCGCCAGCGCCTGACCGGCGTCTCCAATTACGGCTTCTTCGATCGGCTCTGGGTCGGGATTCTCGACCTCGCCGGCGTCTGGTGGCTGATCCGGCGCCGTAAGCGCGTGCCGCAGATCGTGACGGAGGCGCGCTGATGCTCGTCGACCTGCAGAACATGATCGGGGACTATTTCCACGACGTCTTCGTCAACAATGTCGATTGGTGGGTCCTGCTCGGCGTGGTCGCGCAGGGCCTCTTCACCATGCGCTTCGTGGTGCAGTGGCTCGCCAGCGAGAAGGCGCAGCGCTCCGTCGTGCCGATGACCTTCTGGTGGTTCTCGATCGGCGGCGGCGCGCTGCTCTTCGTCTATGCGCTCTACCGCCGCGACCCGGTCTTCATCCTCGGCCAGGGCTTTGGCCTGTTCGTCTACCTGCGCAACCTGCAATTCGTCCTGCGAGCCAAGGCCCGCGGCGAGGACACGAATTCCGGGCCGGGCTGAGGCCGTCAGTATTCTCCAGAGGGGAAGCCGTGGCGCGCCATCATGGCGCGGTGCCAGTCCGTGCCAATCAGGCCGTCGAGCGCCGTGTTGAAGCGCTCCCGCAGAGCAGCGTGCTGCTTGCCGAAGGCGAAGGCCCCGGCAGCCGGCACGCTCTCGCTCGCGGGCACATTCACGATCGCCAGCGCCGGATCAGGCTCGCGGGCGAGATAGCCGCGATGCGCCATGGCGACGCTGGCATAGGCGTCGGCGCGGCCATCGGCGACCGCAGTGACGGCGTCCTCCTGCGTCGCAACGCTGAGGATACAATCCAGAGCGATGCCGGCTGCGATTCCGGCCTGTTCCTGCACCTGGCCGCCGACGATCACGAGTCGCGCGCCGGTCTCGGCGACGGCGCGATAGCCGGTCAGTCGCCCGCGATCGGCGGCTCGCACCAGCAGCCCGTCCGTCAGCGCCCAGACCGGCCGGCTGAAATCGACCAGCCTTTGTCGTTCGGCCGTGACGAAGAGCGGGGTGGTGATCGTCCAGCGCCCATGGGCGAGGCCGGGCAGCAATTCGGCGAAACTCGTCAGCTGCTGCTCGAACTGCGTGATGCCGAGCGCCTGCAAGGCCGCGGTGACCAGCTCGACATCGCAGCCCTGCGCGGCGCCGTCGGCTCCCGGCCAGCAGAAGGGCGGCTCGTCCAGATAGGCAAAGACGACCGGTGTGTCCGGCATCGCGGCGAGATTCAGCTTGCTGCCCTCAGCCGCGCAAAACCCGCATCGAGGTCCTCCTTCAGGTCTTCGAGATCCTCGAGTCCGATATGGAAGCGGATCGTCGGTCCCTTGAAGCCGGGCTTGGTCGCGGTGCGATAGCGCTTGCAGTCGAAGGGCAGCACCAGGCTCTCGTAGCCGCCCCAGGATGCGCCCATGCCGAATAGGGCGAGCCCGTCGAGCATGGCTGCGACCGCCGTCATCGAGACGGGCTCGAGTTCGATCGAGAACAGCGAGCAGGCACCGGTGAAGTCGCGCTTCCAGAGGGCATGGCCGGGATCCGTGGGAAGCGCCGGATGGATCACGCGCGCGACCTCCGGCCGTTCCGCCAGCCAGTTCGCCATCTCCAGCCCCGCCGGTTGCTGCTCCTTGAGCCTGACCGCGAGCGTGCGGATGCCGCGCAGCGTGAGATAGGCGTCCTCGGCGGCGATGATGACGCCGAGCGCGTCCCAGGTCAGCTTGAGCTGGGCGTAGAGTTCCGGCGTGCGGGCCGACACCGTGCCGATCAATACGTCGGAATGGCCGGCATAATATTTCGTCCCGGCCTGGACCGAGACGTCGACGCCGAATGCGTGTGCGTCGAAGAAGAGCGGCGTTGCCCAGGTGTTGTCCATCATCACCATGATATCGCGCGCATGGGCCGCGGTGACGATCGCCGGAATGTCCTGGACCTCCAGGGTCTGAGAACCTGGGGACTCGGTCCAGACCGCCCTGGTGTTCGGCTTGAACAGCTCGGCGATGCCTTCGCCGATCAGCGGGTCGTAATAGGTGACCTCGACCCCGTAGCGCGGCAGCATCCGCTCGCAGAAATTGCGCATCGGGTGGTAGACGCTGTCGGTCACGAGAAAGTGGTCGCCGGACCTCAGGAAGGCGAGGGTGGGCAAGGTGCAGGCGAGCAGGCCGGACGAGCAGGCGAGCACGCCGGCGCCGCCCTCCATGGTGTTGACCGCGGCGAGCAGCGCGTCGATCGTCGGGCTGCCCGAGGTGCCGTAGCTGTAACGCGCCTTGCGGACGAGGAAATCCTCGGTGTTCGGGTAGATGACGGTCGAGCCGCGCACGATCGGCGGATTGACGAAGCCGTAGCTGTCGGATGGGTCGCGGCCGGCAAGAGCAAGGCGGGTTTTTTCGCGCAGGCGCGCGAATTCGGGCTTGGACAGCTTTTTCATGGGCCGGAGCCTGAGCGCTGGATGGGAGATGGGTTGTGGCCGCACTTGACCACCTCCGGAAAGTCGCATGTGATGCCGATGGTGAAAAGGGCAGATATACTAGGCGCTCTGCTTGACGGTCATACGCGGCTCTGGCAATCGGCCTGCGCCGCACTTCGACTAAGGTTTAGGCATCGAACGGGATGAAAAGTCGCGACGATGCGGGGGGATCGGCACGTTCCGGCCGGCAGGCGCCGGCGGGGCCATTCATGGGAGACATTACGATGAAGAAATTCATGGCAGCCGCGGTCGCCGGGCTCGGCCTTGCGCTGGCGGCGGCGAGCGCGCAGGCGCAGGCGCCGCAGACTCTGGCGCAGGTCAAGAGCCGCGGCATTCTGAACTGCGGTTCCAACACCGGTCTCGCCGGCTTCGGCGTGCCGGACGGGCAAGGCAATTGGACCGGTCTCGACGTCGATTTCTGCCGTGCCATCGCGGCGACGATCTTCAACGACCCGACCAAGGTGAAGTTCATCCCGCTTTCGGCCAAGGACCGTTTCACGGCCCTGCAGTCGGGCGAGGTCGACGTGCTCGTCCGCAACTCGACCTGGACGATGTCGCGCGACACCGCGCTCGGCCTGCAGTTCACCGGCGTAAACTACTATGACGGCCAGGGCTTCATGATCCGCAAGAAGCTCGGCGTGAACTCGGCGCTGCAGCTCAACGGCGCCTCGGTCTGCACCCAGCAGGGCACCACGACCGAGCTCAACCTCGCCGACTTCTTCCGCGCTAATAACCTGAAATACGAAGTCGTCGCCTTCGCGAGCGCCGACGAGACGGTCAAGGCCTATGATTCTGGCCGTTGCGACGCCTTCACCACCGACGCCTCGGGCCTCTACGCCGAGCGTCTGAAGCTGACCGCGCCGGACGATCACATGGTCCTGCCCGAGATCATCTCGAAGGAGCCGCTCGGTCCGTCCACCCGCAACAATGACAGCCAGTGGTTCGGCCTGGTGAAGTGGGTCCACTACGCCATGATCAACGCCGAGGAACTCGGCGTGACCAAGGCGAACGTCGACGAGATGCTGAAGTCGAGCAACCCCGAGATCAAGCGCCTGCTCGGCACCGAGGGCAAGTTCGGCGAGAGCATCGGCCTGACCGCCGATTGGGCTTACCGGATCATCAAGCATGTCGGCAATTACGGCGAGAGCTTCGAGAAGAACGTCGGTCAGGGCTCGCTGCTGAAGATCGCCCGTGGCCAGAACGCGCTCTGGACCAAGGGCGGACTGCAATACGCGCCGCCGGTTCGCTGAGTGATCCATGCGGGGCGGGCACTTCCGGTGCCCGCCCCGATTCTTTCCAAGGCTCCAGGAAAGCAGTGGGTTGCCGGACCGGCGCGGTCCGGAATGCGGCACTGACAGAGAACGGGACGAACCCGTTCCGCCGGACAGGGGACAGGCATGATCAGGATCATCAGCGCGGCGCTGTTCGTCGTCGCGGCGCTGCTCGGCTCCGCGAGTGCGCAGGCGCAGCAGACTCTGGCTCAGATCAAGAGCCGCGGCGTCCTGAACTGCGGCTCGAATACCGGCCTGATCGGCTTCGGTGCGCCCGATCCGCAGGGCAACTGGAGCGGGCTCGACGTCGAATATTGCCGGGCCATCGCCGCGACGATCTTCAACGATCCAGCCAAGGTCAAGTTCATTCCGCTCTCCGCCAATGATCGCTTCAAGGCGCTCCTGGCCGGCGACGTCGACGTGCTGGTGCGCAACTCGACCTGGACGATCTCGAACGACACGCCGCCCGGCCTGCTCTTCACCAATGTCAACTATTATGACGGCCAAGGCCTCATGGTGCGCCGCAAGCTCGGCGTCATGTCGGCGATGCAGCTGGCCGGCGCATCGATCTGCGTCCAGCGGGGCACCACGACCGAGCTCAACGTCGTCGACTATTTCAAGATCAACAATCTCAGGCACAGCATCGTCGCCTTCGACACCGGCCCCGAGACGCTCAAGGCCTATGATGCCGGGCGCTGCGACGCGTTCACGACGGACGCTTCGTCGCTCTATTCCGAGCGCCTCAAGCTGACGACGCCGGACGACCACATGGTTCTCGTCGAGATCATCTCCAAGGAGCCGCTCGGCCCGCTGACCCGGGACAACGACTCGCAATGGTTCAAGATCGTGCGCTGGGTCCATTTCGCCATGCTGAACGCCGAGGAACTCGGCGTCACAAAGGCGAATGTCGACCAGATGCGAGGCTCGACCAATCCCGAGATCAGGCGTCTGCTCGGGATCGACGGCAAGTTCGGCGAGGGCCTCGGCCTGACCGCCGACTGGGCCTACCGGATCGTCAAGCATGTCGGCAATTACGGCGAGAGCTTCGAGCGCACCGTCGGCAGCCGCTCGGTGCTGAGGATGTCGCGCGGCCAGAACGCGCTCTGGACCAAGGGGGGATTGCAGTACGCGCCGCCGATCCGGTGATTGTTCGAGGGGGTCCGTTTCGGGGTTCAAGCCGTTCGGTTGGACGAAGTGAAAAGGAGATGATGGCCGGCATGGGCTGGCCTGGGGCTTGCTAGCTAATCGAGAGCGGGAAAACCCGTTCCGTGAAACAGGGGACAGAACAATAATGAAACAGATCTTTGGCGCGGCGCTCATCGCCGTTTCCGCCGCCATATGCGCGAGCGGAGCACTCGCCCAGTCGGCTACTCTGGCGCAGGTCAAGAATCGCGGCATCCTGCACTGCGGCTCGGGAACCGGTCTCGCCGGTTTCGGTATCCCCGATCAGCAGGGCAATTGGACTGGCATGGACGTGGACGTCTGCCGCGCCGTCGCCTCTGCCATCTTCAACGATCCGGCCAAGGTCAAGTTCATCCCGCTCTCGGCCAAGGACCGCTTCACCTCGCTGCAGTCGGGTGAGGTGGATCTGCTGTCGCGCACCACGACCTGGACGCTCTCGCGCGACACCGCGCTCGGCCTGAACTTCGCCGGCGTCAACTACTATGACGGCCAGGGCTTCATGGTTCGCAAGAAGCTCGGCATCGATTCCGTGCTGAAGCTCGCCGGTGCCTCGATCTGCACCCAGCAGGGCACGACGACCGAACTCAACCTCGCGGACTATTTCCGCAGCAACAAGATCAAGTACGAGGTTGTCGCCTTCGCCTCCAACCAGGAGACGGTCAAGGCTTATGAGTCCGGCCGCTGTGACGCCTTCACCACCGACGCCTCGGGCCTTTATGCAGAGCGTCTGACGCTCTCGAATCCGGAGGAGCACATGGTGTTGCCGGAGATCATCTCGAAGGAGCCGCTCGGTCCGGTCGTGCGCCATGGCGACGATGTCTGGCTCGATATCGTCAAATGGTCGCTCTTCGCCATGGTGAATGCCGAGGAGCTGGGCATCACCAAGGCGAATGCCGACGAAATGCTCAAATCCGACAACCCGGAGATTAAGCGTTTCGTCGGGACCGAAGGCAAGTTCGGCGAGCCGATGGGCCTGACGAATGATTGGGCCTATCGGATCGTCAAGCACGTCGGAAATTACGGCGAGAGCTTCGAGCGCAATGTCGGCGCGGGCTCGCTGCTCAAGATCGCGCGGGGCCAGAACGCGCTCTGGAGCAAAGGCGGGCTGCAATACGCGCCGCCGATCCGCTGAGAACCACCGATGCGCGGCTCTCGCCGCGCATCGCTCATTGAAGCTGTCTTGTTCCAGCGAACCGGATAACAATACCGGCCGGCAGTGATCCGCTCAGGGTCGCCGCCGGACCCTCGGTCGCCAACATTTGAGAAGGGCGTCAGACGTGTCGACTACTTCCGCCGAGATCAAACCGGGCAAAGCCTCGTTTTTCTACGACCCCAAGATCAGGGGTTATGTCTATCAGTTCGCCCTGCTCGCCGTGGTCGGCTTCCTGATCTGGTCCGCCGCTTCGAACGCGATCGAGAATCTCCGGGCCCAGAAGATCGCCTCAGGCTTTGGCTTCTGGAACAACGCGGCCGGCTTCGACGTCAACCAGAAGCTGATCCCCTTCAGCGCATCGGGCAGCACCTATGGCCAGGCCTTCTGGGTCGGCCTGCTCAACACGCTGCTCGTCGCCTCGATCGGCATCGTGCTCTCAACCTTCCTCGGTTTCTTCGTCGGCGTCGCCAGATTGTCGAGCAACTGGATCGTCTCCAAGCTCGCGATGATCTATGTCGAGGTCATCCGCAACCTGCCGCTGCTGCTGCAGCTGTTTTTCTGGTACAATGCGGTGCTGAAGCCGCTGCCTAATCCGCGACAGTCGATCGAGCTGCCGGCCGGCGCGCTGCTCAACAATCGCGGCCTCTACATCCCCGATCCGCAACTCGGGCCGGGCGGCAGCCTGATCATCTGGGCCTTCCTGATCGGCCTGGTCGCGACCTTCCTCTTCCGGTCCTGGGCCCGCAAACAGCAGGCCGCGACCGGCAAGCAGTATCCGACCGGCTGGGTTGGCCTCGGCCTGATCGTCGTTTTGCCAGTGCTGGTCTATTTAATCACCGGCCGGCCGATCACTTTCGTCTATCCCGAGCTCGCCGGCTTCAACCTGCGTGGCGGCATCCAGATCTTCCCCGAGTTCGTTGCGCTGCTGGTCGGTCTCACGACCTATACCGCCGGCTTCATCGCCGAAGTAGTCCGCGCCGGCATCCTCGCCGTCTCGAAGGGGCAGACCGAGGCCGCCAATGCACTCGGCCTGAGGGCCGGACCAACGCTGAAGCTCGTGGTCATTCCACAGGCGATGCGCGTGATCATACCGCCTTTGACCTCGAACTATCTCAACCTGACCAAGAACTCCTCGCTCGCAGTGGCGATCGGCTATCCCGATCTCGTCCAGGTCTTCACCGGCACGGTGCTGAACCAGACAGGGCAGGCGGTCGAGGTCGTCGCCATCACCATGGCGGTCTATCTGACCATCTCGCTGGTGACCTCTCTGTTCATGAACATCTACAACAAGCGCATGGCGCTGGTGGAACGGTGAGGGCGCCCCTATGACCGACGCAACCACCGAAATGGCTCCCTACGCCTTCGTCCGCAATGAGACGCTGGAGCAGCAACCAGCGCCGCTCTCCGTCGCCGGCCCGCTCGCCTGGATCAGGCAGCACCTGCTCTCCAGCCCGCTCAACATCGCGCTGACGCTGCTTTGCCTCTATCTCGTCATCGACGCGGTTCCGGGGCTGATCCGCTTCTACTTCCTCGATGCGGTCTGGTCCGGCACCAATCGCGACGCCTGCCTTGCCGACAAGGTCGGCCGGCCGGTCGGCGCCTGCTGGGCCTATATCGCCGACCGCTTCCAGTACTTCATCTACGGCTCCTACCCGATCAACCAGCGCTGGCGCGTGAACATCGTCTTCGTGATGTTCGCGCTCGGCGTGGCCTGGCTGCTCTGGACGAGTGCGCCCAAGAAGAAGCTCGGCATCTTCTTCTTCTTCGTGCTGATGCCGATCTCGGCCTATGTGCTGCTGCTCGGCGGTCCCGGCGCGGAAAATTTCCTGCGCACCTGCATGATTGTCACCCTGGCGCTCGCCGCGCTCTACGTCATCCTGTCCTTCGTGCCGCAGATCGTCCGCTTCTACATCGGCGACGCCGCTCTGGCGGTGGTCGAGCAGCTGCCGATCTGGAAGCGCTTCTTCGGACCGAAGCAACTCGTGCTGTTCGCGCTCGTCATCTTGGGCTTCCTGAGTGTGCTGGCGAGCAGTCCCGGCTTGCCCAGGGTCGACACCGGCCTCTGGGGCGGCATGACCGTGACCTTCCTGATCGCGGCGGTCGGCATCGTCTTCTCGTTGCCGCTCGGCGTCGTGTTGGCGCTCGGCCGGCGCTCGAAGCTGCCGATCATCCAGCTGCTCTCGGTGATCTTCATCGAGTTCGTCCGCGGCGTGCCGCTGATCACCGTGCTGTTCATGGCCAACACCATGCTGCCGCTGTTCGTGCCGCAGGAATATTCGCCGGACCGGCTGCTGCGGCCGCTGGTCGGCGTCGCGCTCTTTGCCGCCGCCTATATGGCAGAGGTGGTGCGCGGCGGCCTGCAGGCCATGCCCAAGGGCCAGTACGAGGGCGCGATGTCGCTCGGCCTCGGCTATTGGAGCATGATGCGGCTGATCATCCTGCCGCAGGCGCTGCGGATCGTGATCCCGGGCATCGTCAATACCTTCATCGGGCTGTTCAAGGATACGACGCTGGTCACCATCGTTGGTATCTTCGACTTCCTGCGCACCATCGAGGCGACCCTGGTCGACCCGACCTGGGCGACGCCGACCACCCGCGCGACGGGCTATGCATTCGCTGCTGTTTTCTATTTCCTGTGTTGCTGGGGCATGTCTCGCTACTCGATCGCGGTCGAGAAGCGGCTCGCCGCCGGCCAGAAGCGTTGAGGGGATCAAATCATGGCTATGGCAGAAACCACCAGCTCGCGCCCGTCCGCGCTGAAGCCGACCGCGCTCAACACCGCGACGGCGGTCGAGATGATCGGCGTCAACAAGTGGTATGGCGAGTTCCACGTGCTGCGCGACATCAACCTGAAGGTGTCGCGCGGCGAAAAGCTCGTGATCTGCGGCCCGTCGGGCTCCGGCAAGTCGACGATGATCCGCTGCATCAACCGGCTGGAAGAGCACCAGAAGGGCCAGATCATCGTCGACGGCACCGAGCTGACCAACGACCTCAAGAAGATCGACGAGATCCGCCGCGACGTCGGCATGGTCTTCCAGCACTTCAACCTGTTCCCGCATCTGACGATCCTCGAGAACCTGACGCTGGCGCCGATCTGGGTTCGCAAGATGCCCAAGAAGGACGCCGAGGAGATCGCGATGCACTATCTCAAGCGCGTCAAGATCCCGGAGCAGGCGGGCAAGTATCCGGGCCAGCTCTCGGGCGGCCAGCAGCAGCGCGTGGCGATTGCCCGCTCGCTGTGCATGAGCCCGAAGATCATGCTGTTCGACGAGCCGACCTCGGCGCTCGACCCCGAAATGGTCAAGGAGGTGCTCGACACCATGGTCTCGCTCGCCGACGAAGGCATGACCATGCTCTGCGTCACCCACGAGATGGGCTTCGCCCGCCAGGTCGCCGACCGGGTGATCTTCATGGACGCCGGCCAGATCGTCGAGATGAACGAGCCCAACGAGTTCTTCAAGAACCCGCAGCACGAGCGTACCAAGCTCTTCCTCAGCCAGATCCTGCACTGATCCGGCAGCTCGGTTCCTCCTGCGACGGCGCCCCTTGCGGGCGCCGTTCTCGTTGGCGGGCTGAATTTCGCGGCGGTATCGGCAGGGAACCTTTGCCGGCCCTTATCGTTGCTTGTCCCGACAATGGAGGAAAAGCCGATGAAACTGCTTGCTTCGACTCTTGTGGCCGGTCTGCTGCTCGGCAGTGCCGGGGCCTATGCCCAGTCGATCAATATCGGTCCCGGCGGCGTTTCGGTCGACCCGCGCTCGCCGCGTGAGCGCGCTGTCGATCGGGAAATCCGGCGCGAGGAGCGCTGGCGCGAGCGTGACCGCTGGGAGCGTCGCAGGGCGTATCGCGCCGAGCGTGATTGCCGCACCGTGACGCAGGTCCGCGAGACCCCGCGCGGAGAGGTGCGTCGCACCACACGCGTCTGCGACTGACCGTGAGTTGCGTTCAGTTAAGTCGCGCATGTGAGACCGCCGCACCCAGTCGGTGCGGCGGTCTTGTTTCGTCTGGCGGTTACTTGGCGTTCCGCGCCTTCACGGCCTGATCGGGGAAGTCGGAGAACAGCCCGTCGATGCCGAGCGCCAGAAACGCCTTGTACTCGGCCACCGGGTCGTTCTTGAAGTCCGAGGCGAGGCGCTTGGGCTCGCTGCGGAAGGTCCAGGTGTGGACGAAGAGGCCGACCGCATGGGCGTTCTTCACGACGTCGGTCGGCGGCAGCAGCACGCGGTCGCGCTCGTCGATGGCGCCGTCGCCATTGAGGTCGCGTGGCTTGCCATCGTCGCCGAGCACCTGCTTGGCCGGCATCAGATAGGGCTTCCATGGGCCGACGCCGTCGGCATAGGTCTTGATCTCCTTCAGCCCCTCGGCGGTGACGAGGTCCTTGAAGCTGCGCTTGTCGCCGGTAACGACGAAGTCGTAGGGCTTGTCGAACGGCGCGGCGAGCACGATGCCGCCATCCTTGTCGACATCGTCGGCGTCGACGAGCTGGATCAGGCGCAGCTGCGTCTTGCCGCGCAGATATTTGAGGTTCGCGGTCTCGAAGCTCTGGATAAAGACAGGCGAGGTCTTTTCGGTCCAGCCGGCGGCCTTGAGCTGATCGAGCAGCTTGTCCTCGATCGCCAGGCCCAGGGCCGAGTGGAAGGTCGAGTGCTTGATCTCGGGATAGATGCCGATCGTACGGCCGGTGCGGCTGCTTTCGGCCTTGGCGAGATCGATGACCTGCTGCAGCGTCGGGATCTCGTATTTGCCGTTATGCGACTGGTCGCGGTCGGCGAAGGCCTGCTTGGCCCGCAGCGTCTTGAGCTCGGCGAGGGTGAAGTCTGAGGCGAACCAGTCGGTGGTGTCCACGCCGTCGACCTTGCGGGTGGTCTTGCGCGCGGCGAATTCCGGCCGGGTCGAGACATCGGTGGTGCCCGACAGCATCGGCTCGTGGCGAACCACGAGATGACCATCCTTGGTCGAGACCAGATCCGGCTCGATGAAGTCGACGCCGTGCTCGATCGCGAGCTTGTAGGCTTCGAGCGTGTGCTCGGGCAGGTAGCCACTGGCGCCGCGATGCGCGACGATCAGCGCGGGCTTCCCGTCCAGCGTCGGCACCGGACTCTGCGCTAGGGCCGGCGCGGCCAGTGCGAGGGCAAGGGTCGCCAGCATGGTCGCCGGCTGCAACAGGGGCTTCATCTCGTCCGATCCTCGTTTCCTGCGGAAGGCGGCGAAACTGCTCGGCGGATATGACAGGCCGTTGAAGGGCGTCGTGCTCCTGCGTGGCGCTGCGACGGGGCGGTTATGAACGCCACGAAGGAGACTATCGGAGATTGGCGAGGCGCCCGATGCCTTATGGCTGCGAGCGCCTTCCGGAAATCTCAGCGGCGGCCTTCCAGGGTGGTCTTAGCGTCGAGCCGCTTGGCCGGCGGCGGCGTGGTGTCGACCGGCTGGGTGGCGCAGGCGGCGAGCGACAGGCAGAACAGGCCGGCGAGCGCGAGGCGGGAGAGGGCGGTCATTGCAGGGATCCCAAGCGGTTGGCGTTGCGGAAGGAGTTGTATCGTCTTGCGCCCTGTGGGACGAGGGCGTCAAGGCTGCTCTCGCGCTTCGGAGTCGTTCCAGATCGCGCCCGCACCGACAGTATTGCAGCGCAGTGACAGGAATCACAGGACATGACGCCAGCCGCCCGGATCAGCGCCGCCATCGAGGTCCTGACGGACCTGATCGAGCGCCGGCGCCCGGCGGCCGATGCGCTGAAGGACTGGGGGCTGTCGCGCCGTTTCGCCGGTTCGAAGGATCGCGCCGCCATCGCTTCGCTGGTCTATGACGCGTTGCGCCGGCGTGCTTCCTCGGCCCATGCGCTCGGCGAGGAGACACCGCGGGCGCTCGTGCTCGGCATGCTGGTCAGCCAGCGCGGGATGGGCGTCGAGGAGATCTCGGAGCTCTTTAACGGGCAAAATCATGCGCCGGCGCCGTTGACCGAGTTCGAGGTCGCGGGGCTCGCCGCCTTCGACCTCAACGCCTCGCCGGGTTGGGCGCGGGCGGATGTGCCTGACTGGCTCTGGCCTTCGTTCATGGCCGGCTTCGGCGATGACGCGGTCTCGGAAGGGCAGGCTCTGGCGGGCAGGGCGCCGGCCGATATCCGCGCCAATCGGCTGAAGACCGATCGCGACAAGCTGCGCGCCGCGCTGGCTCATCTTCAGCCCGAGCCGGGCGCCTGGTCGCCCGACGCGCTGCGCTTCCTGCCCGGACCGGACGGCCGCGGCCCTTCGCTGCAGAGCGAGCCGAGCTTCTTCAATGGCGAGTTCGAGATCCAGGACGAGGGCTCGCAGCTCGTCACCCTGCTCGCTGGTGCAGAGCCCGCCATGTCCGTCGTCGATCTCTGCGCCGGCGCCGGCGGCAAGACGCTGGCGCTCGCCGCTGTGCTCGGCGGCAAGGGCCGCATCTTCGCCACCGACCTCGACAGCCGCCGGCTGGCGCCGCTGCATGACCGGCTCACCCGCTCGGGAGCCAGCAATGTCGAGGTCCGCGTGCCCAAGAGTCGCGGCCATGATGCGCTCGCCGATCTCGCCGGCACCATCGACCTCGTGCTCGTCGATGCGCCCTGTACCGGTTCCGGCACCTGGCGGCGCAACCCGGATGCGAAATGGCGGGTGCGGCCGGGCGCCTTGGCAGAGCGCGTCAAGGACCAGGCGCAGGTGCTGGGCCGTGCTGCCAGCCTGGTCAAGCCCGGCGGGCGCATCGCCTACATCACCTGCTCGATGCTGCCCGAAGAGAATGACGGCGCGGTCGAGGCCTTCCTGGCGCGGCATGCCGGCTTCGAGCCGGTCGCGACGCGCTCGCTGCTCGATACCGGGGAGGTCGATTTCGGCCTGCTCGCCCGTTTCGCCACCCGCTTCGGCCTGCAGCTCTCGCCGCGCCGGACCGGGACGGATGGGTTTTACCTCAGCTGTCTTAGGGCGCCGGCCTGATCCGCTCTCAGCGCCGTTGCGCGCTTGCCCGCGATGGCGTAACCGGGCGCGATGAGCGCCCAGCCCCAGAACCCCGCCCTTCACGACTCCATCCTGATCATCGACTTCGGCAGTCAGGTGACGCAGCTGATCGCGCGCCGGATCCGCGAGATCGGGGTCTATTGCGAGATCGCCCCGTTCCAGTCGGCCTCCGAGGCGTTCCAGCGGCTGAAGCCGAAGGGGGTGATCTTCTCCGGCGGCCCGGCCTCGGTGCCCGACGGCAACTCGCCGCGCGCACCGCAGGAGGTGTTCTCCGCGGGGCTGCCGCTGCTCGGCATCTGCTATGGCCAGCAGACCATGGCCCATCAGCTCGGCGGCAAGGTCGAGGGTGGCCATGCCGCCGAATTCGGCCGCGCCGATGTCGAGATCGTCACCCCCTCGGCCCTGTTCGCGGGCGTCTGGGAGCAGGGCGGGCGCTATCCGGTCTGGATGAGCCATGGCGACCGGGTCACACAGCTGCCGGCCGGCTTCAGCGTCAAGGCGACCTCGGAGAACGCCCCCTATGCGGTGGCGAGCGACGAGCAAAGGCGCTTCTACTCGACCATGTTCCACCCCGAGGTGGTCCATACGCCCGATGGCGCCAAGCTGCTGCGCAACTTCGTCGTCGACATCTGCGGTTGCAAACCCGACTGGAGCATGTCGGCCTATCGCGCCGAGATGATCAAGAAGATCCGGGACCAGGTCGGCACGGGCCGGGTGATCTGCGGGCTCTCTGGCGGCGTCGATTCGGCCGTCGCGGCCGTGCTGATCCACGAGGCGATCGGCGACCAGCTCACCTGCGTCTTCGTCGACCATGGCCTGATGCGGATGAACGAGGCCGATGAGGTCGTACGTCTCTTCAGGGACCACTATAACATCCCGCTGGTCCATGTTGAGGCTGAGGAGCTTTTCCTGGCCGAGCTCGCCAAATGCGGTGCCGATCCGGAGGCCAAGCGCAAGACGATCGGCCGGCTCTTCATCGATGTCTTCGATGCCGAGGCGGCCAAACTGGGCGGCGCCGATTTCCTCGCCCAGGGCACGCTCTATCCCGACGTGATCGAGAGCGTCTCGTTCAGCGGCGGTCCCTCGGTGACGATCAAGAGCCACCACAATGTCGGCGGCCTGCCCGAGCGCATGAAGATGAAGCTCGTCGAGCCGCTGCGCGAGCTCTTCAAGGACGAGGTCCGCGTGCTTGGCCGCGAGCTCGGCCTGCCCGAAGCCTTCGTCGGCCGCCATCCGTTCCCGGGGCCGGGCCTCGCCATACGCTGCCCCGGCGAGATCACCAAGGAGAAGCTCGACATCCTGCGCAAGGCGGATGCGATCTATCTCGAGGAGATCCGCAAGGCCGGCCTCTACGACGTTATCTGGCAGGCTTTCGCCGTGCTGCTGCCGGTGCGCACCGTCGGCGTGATGGGCGACTATCGTACCTACGACCATGTCTGCGCCTTGCGCGCCGTGACCTCGGTCGATGGCATGACCGCCGACTTCTACCCCTACGACATGGCCTTCCTCGGCCGCACCGCGACCCGCATCATCAACGAGGTCAAGGGCATCAACAGGGTGGTCTACGACGTAACCAGCAAGCCCCCCGGCACGATTGAGTGGGAATAACGGATACAAGCGGCAGCAATAGCGTAGGTTCTGCGGGCTGTTTGCCCTTCGCTGATCAGTACGCGCCAGTCGCCGCTTGCCCTTTTTTGTTCCTTCCAAACCGTTTGGCCGATCCGAACCGCGGGGTGCGGGCGTTATAAAGTGCCTTCATCCATGCATAGGGCTGGAGCTCATGGTGTGCAAAGCGGCGGGTCGGCTTTGCGCCATCGCGGCTGTTCTGCGCAGGCGGCGTTTCCCTAGGGCGCCCCTAACGGACTCCAAGAAGATCCACTCTTGGACAACCCGGCTAAACTATGATCGACGTGTCGACGCTTTGCTTTCAGCTTCCAGCGAAATCCAGCTTCAGATGGTTGTCTGACGATACAGCTTGGAAACGACGACCGCGACGCTCGCTGCACCAGCGTCGATCCCAAAGTGAGCGCTCGCTCCAGACGTACAGCTTCGGCGACCTATCGCCCATGATCTCAGTGTAGCGCCAGCCGGAGCAGCAAGCCCGGCAGTTTTTCGGGCAAGGTCTCGATCGACTTCAACTGAACGCAATTTTGGCACCTGAAAATGTGGGTTGCATAGGATTCGGCGTCCGAATCGAGGATGATGGAGAACACATCGATCCCGTCATTGCGTAATTGGTGGACGGCCGCGCGCGCATCCTCGACAAGATAGCGGCGGTCATCAACGTCAATGTCGTGCGGCTCGCCATCGGTGATGATCAGAAGAAGCCGGCGGTAGTTCGGCTGCCGTTTCAGATCCTTGCCGGCATGTCGAATAACCGCTCCGAGCCGCGTGGAGTGGCGGCTTTGCAAGCCCGCCAGCCGGCCCTCTGCCGCCGTATCATAGCGGCCCGCGAAATCCTTGATCCGCTGATAGCCGATATCATCGCGGGTGTTGGAGGAGAATGCCGCAAGGGCGAAATGATCGCCCAGCTCCGTCATCGCCCGCGCCAGCAGGGCCACGGAAAGGCGTTCAGTCTCCAGCACCGTTTCGCCGCGACTGCTGATGCGCTCTCCGGTGGATGCGGAGCTATCGATGAGCACGAGAGTGGCGAGATCGCGATGGCGGCGCTCATAGCGCCCATAGAGACGATCCTCCGGCACCTGGCCTAAGCGCCGCGCGATCACCGCCTCGATCGCCGCGTCCATGTCCAGGAATTCGCCTTCGGCCTGCCGGCGAATCCGCTGCTGGCGGCTGACCTTGGAAGACCTGATGATGGCGGTCAGGCGATTGACGAGATCCCCGCGTTGCTCGATGGCGCGATGCAGCGCGGCAGGCGATGCCATGGGAACAGCCGGTTCGCGGACTGTGCACCAGTCGGGCCGCTCGCGCCCGGTCACATAGTCGAACTCCGGATAACGCGCGATGACGACATCCTTGCCCGCCTCGACCATGGTTGCGCGGCCGCTCGGATCGCTGGAAAGGGTGTCGGGCTCGGGACAGCCGTCATCGCCGTCGCGTTGCTCAAGGCGCGCTCCCTCGGCAGGCGCCTGCATCTCATAGGGAACCGCGGGATTATCATCGCCAAAATCCCAGATACCTATGTTGTCGTCGCGATAGGCCGGCTGCACGACATAGCTCTTGGCGTCGAACTGCAGCCGCATCTGGCCGATGTCGTTGCCCAGCAGCCCGCCGATATGGCGGCTGAGCTGCTGGGAGCCGATGTCGGCTGCGGCAGCCTCTTCGAACAGGGCCCGGCCCTTGCTCACCCAGCCATGCGGGTCCTGGTAGGATGGATCGAGCAGGGCCCGCGCCAGCCGCGCCATCAGCGAGATCGCAACCGGTGCACCTTCAGGACGCGCCACATGGAAGCCCCGCCAGAGGGCGAACAATCCCGGCATCTCGCACAGGGCCAACCGCTCGACCCGCGCATCCTCGATCAGAGAAACCAGCGCGAGCTGCAGCGGCTTCAGGCCCGTGGCCGGGAAGTTCGTGCGGGTAAAGCGGTGATGCGCGCCGATATGGGCCAGCGTCGCGCGATGGAGCTGTTTCTGATCGCTGGGCGGGAAACCGGCATAGGATGGCGGCAGACGGACGCCGCCCCCGCCGAAGCCGGCGCGGCGGCGCATCGCTTCGGGCGCATCGCCCGGCGTTTCGACGATCGATGGCGAGATGGCCCAAAGCGCGCGGAGATAGGGCTTCAGCCCGGGCAGCAAGCCTGGCAACGAAGCGGAGGCATGCTGCCGTTCGAGCAGTTGGCGCGCTTCCGGGCTCTGCAACGAAAAAAACGCCATTTGGCGAGCGTCGTCGCGGCCGAGATCGAGCCCCATGCGCACAAAGACCGCAAGACCGACGAAGCCGAGTCTATCGAGAGCCGGCGAGCCGTCCTGCAGGAAGGCGCTCAACACCTTAGGCGCGCGCTTGGCGATGTCATCGATCAGCTCGAGCCACGATATGAGCTCGGACGGGTGATGCGCGGCCTCGGCCGCATGCACGGCCGCTTCGCTCAGCAGGCAGGCCGCCCGGCGGCCGGCGCGAATTGCGACAAGCGAGACGGATTCGCCGAGCCGGATCGCCTCGGCCGGCCCCGATATCGCGGCGACCATCGGCCCGGCGCTGCGATAGGCACTGGCCACGAGGTCGCCATAGCCGGCCTGGTCGATGCGCGCGTGGGCCGCGCGCCAGCGCCCCTGCCATTCGGCCGGAAATTCTAGGACCGCCTCCTGCCGACTCTCGGTCGTCGTCATGGCATCAGACACAGGCCGCGATGGCACCCGTCAACGCATCGCGCAGATCGTCGTCATCGGTGATCGGTATCACGAGCGCGACCTGGCAGGCCTCCGCGATCGGGACGCCAGCGGCGACGAGCAAGGCGGCGTTGACGAGCATCCTTGTCGAGGCGCCTTCTTCGAGCCCGCGGCCCTTGAGGTTGCGCGAACGCGCGCCGATGCGCACCAGCGCCTCGGCGGTGCGTTTGTCGGCGCCGGCCTCCCGCATCACGATCTCGGCCTCGCCCGCCGCTTCGGGATAGTCGAAAGGAATGGCTGCGAAGCGCTGCTTGGTCGATTCCTTCAGGTCCTTGAGAACGCTCTGGTAGCCCGGGTTGTAGGAAATCACGACCTGGAAGTCGGGGTGGGCCTTCACCACCTCGTTCTTCTTCTCCAGCGGCAGGATGCGCCGGTCGTCCGTGAGCGAGTGGATGACCACGGTGGTGTCCTGCCGGGCCTCGACGATCTCGTCGAGATAGCAGATCGCGCCCTGGCGCACCGCCAAGGTCAGCGGCCCGTCGTGCCAGACCGTACCCTCGGCATCGAGCAGATAGCGCCCGACGAGGTCCGAGGCGGTCATGTCCTCATGGCACGACACGGTGATCAGCGGCCGGCCCAGGCGCCAGGCCATGTGCTCGACGAAGCGAGTCTTGCCGCAGCCGGTCGGCCCTTTCAGCATCACCGGCATCCGGCTGCGATAGGCGGCCTCGAACAGCCCCACTTCTCCTCCGACCGAGCGGTAGAAAGGTTCCTTGGCGATGCGGTAGGCGTCCAGGTTCGTCACGTCGTCAGGCCCTTGATGGTCGCGCGGCGGCTGTCACAGGCGCCGCCGCGCGCGCTGCGTCAGGATGCGAGGAGTTCCTTGAGCTGGTCGTCGAGGAACTTGATGTCGACCGGGTTGGTGCCCGGCCCGCCGGCGAAATGCCCCCAGATCGAGGGGATCGGGACGAAGCGCGCATTCGGCATGTTGTCGACCTCGTTGCGGCTGTCTTCCGGCGGGAAATACAGGTCCGTCTGGCCGGGCATGACGTAGGTTTTCGCCCTGATCGCGCCGAGCGCGGCCTTGTAGTCGCCGTTGTAAAGCTCGTTGGCCGAGATATCGCCGTTCTGCCAGGTCCACAGCATGGCCAAGAGATTGTTGGGATCCCGGTCGAGGAAGAAGCCCTCCCAGAAGGCGACCAGAAAGTCCTCGAGCGAGCTGTATCCCAGCGTCCTGATGTCCAGCTCCTCGCGATAGAAGGCCTGCGAAAAGCCCCAGCCGGCATAGACCCGGGCCGCGGCGCGCAGGCCCTTGTGCGGCTTGTCGACATACCAGCCGTCGCGGAAGGCATCGTCCGCGGTCAGCGCCGCCTTCACCCCTTCCAGGAAGACGAAGTTGTGGCGGGAGCATTTCGCCGAGCCGCAGAACGGCGCGAGCAGATCCATCATGTCGGGATAGAGCGCGCCCCAATGGAAGGTCTGCAGCCCGCCCATCGACCAGCCGGTGACGAGCCGCAGATGCTCGATCCCAAAATGCTCGGTCACCAGCCGGTGCTGCGCGCGGACGTTGTCATAGGCCGTCACCTTCGGAAAACGGGCGGCGTTGTAGGGCTCGGGCGTGTTGCTCGGCGACGAGGACAGCCCGTTGCCGAACATGTTGGGTATGATGATGAAGTATTTGTCGGGATCGAGCGCCATGCCGCGCCCGACCAGCCATTCATTGTCGTAGTGTTGGCCGGAATACCAGGTCGGGTAGACGATGGCGTTGTCCTTGGCCGCGTTGAGCGTGCCGAAGGTCTTGTAGGCCAGGCTGGCATTGCGCAGCGTCGCGCCGCGCTGAAGGGCGAAATCACCCAGTTCGAAGATCTCGTAGTCGGTCGTCATCGCGATGGTCTCTCAAGCGGGGGATGTCGATGGAGTCCGGATAGTCAGGCCGGAGCGCGGTCCGCGGCACGTCCAGCCGTCGCATAGGTCAGAACCAGATGGGCGATGGCGGCGACGACGCCGGCGCTGATCGCCGTCGAGAGCTGCGGCGCCTGGAATTCGACGATGAAGCCCACCGCGGCGCCGATCGCCCAGGAGACGAACGGCAGCGTGCGCCATTCCTTCTGCGTGGTTGAGCCGTGCTTCAGCACATAGGCCTCGACGAGCAGGATCATGCCGATCGGTGGCACGATGATCCCGAGCAGCGACAGCCATTGGATGAAGAAGGCCCAGACATTGCCGGCGGCGATGGCGATGCCAACGAGGCCGAGGATGACGGCCATCAGGCGCATCTTCGAGCGCAGGATGCGCGACCAGCCGGTCGCCGCATTATAGAGGCAGTGCGAGCAGACCGAGCCGAGATTGATGTAGAGGAACAGGAAGGCGAGGACGCCGAGCCAGCCGATCTGCAGCTTGTTCATGTAGCCGAACATGTTGTCGGCGCCGAACGGATTGGCGTTCGGCACGGCGAGCGCGGCCGTCATGATGCCGCCGACGAGCATTGCGACGAGGTTCGAGACCGGGAAGGCCGAGAAGGTCGCGATCAGCGAATGGGTGCCGGTCTTCGACCATCTGTTGAAGTCGGCGGTCACGGTGCCGGCGTCGATGAAGAGCGCGATCACGACGGTCAGGCCGACGCCCATCGACATCGTCGCGACGCCGTTGTTGCCGGCATAGGTCCAGATCGCCTCGAAGCTGGTCGTGCCGGCCGAATGCACGACGACGACGAGGCCGAGCACGAAGAACAGCGGCACGGAGACCAGGCCGATCAAATGCAGGCCGCGCACGCCGACGAAGGTGATCCCGATATAGAGCAGCCCCGCGACGATGGTCATCGCGACATAGTTCAGCCCGTAAGTGCTGGCGACGAGTGCGCCGGTGATGCCGGTCTGGACCGCGAACCAGCCGAGCAGCAGCGTCGAAAGCAGGCCGGAGGCGAGCGCATAGCCCTTCGTGCCGAAGACACGCGACGCGATCAGCGCGAAGTTCATGCCGCTGCGGGTCGCCGACAGGCCGAGTGCGCCGACATAGGCGAGCATGATCAGGTTGCCGACGATCATGGCGACGAGCGCACGGGAGAAGCCCATACCCAGAACCAGCAGGGAACCGGTCATGGCGCCGGTGATGATCATCGGGAACCCGGCCCAGACCATCACCATCGAGAATAGACTGCGCCGCGCCGCCATCGGCACCGGCTCGTGCTCGTATTCCTCGCCGAGCACGTGATCGGCATCGGCCGGCGCAGCCGCGCCCGACCCTGCGGAATGTTTGGACACCGCGATACCCCCTTGTTGTTGTCGGATGCTCGGTGGCTCCGCCCGGCGCAGGCGCGCCGGGCGCGTTTCGTCCGGCTCAGCGATGGGCTGACTTGTTCGGAATGCCGTCGATCGGGCACTCGTCGGTGCCGACGGTCGTGCGCGTCATCGCCTCGACCATCTCGCGCGTGCCCTCGGGATCGTTGATCCATTTGGCGTAGAAATTGTAGGGGCAGGCCGCCGTGCCCTTATCGCCGTCGCCGGAGTTGATCATGCCGGTGTAGCCGCGGTGCAGCAGCTTGAAGAGATGGTTCTGCGACTGGCCGTTCTTACGGGCATCGCGGATCGCCGAGACCGAGAGCTGGGCGTACTGGATGCCATTCTCCTCGGTGCCACACTCGCCGAGCGTGCGGCCATCGAAGCCGACGATCGCCGAATGGCCGAAATAGGAATAGACGCCGTCGAAGCCCGCGGCGTTCGCAACCGCGACATAGACGTTGTTCGCCCAGGCCATCGATTTCGAGATCTGCACCTGCTGCTCCTTAGCCGGGTACATGTAGCCCTGGCAGCGGATGATCAGCTCGGCGCCGCGCATGGCGCAGTCACGCCAGATCTCCGGATAGTTGCCGTCGTCGCAGATGATCAGGCTGATCTTCAGGCCCTTCGGCCCGTCCGAGACATAGGTGCAGTCGCCGGGATACCAGCCCTCGATCGGGACCCAGGGCATGATCTTGCGGTATTTCTGGACGATCTCGCCCTTGTTGTTCATCAGGATGAGCGTGTTGTAGGGCGCCTTGTTGGGATGCTCCTCATGGCGCTCGCCGGTTAGCGAGAACACGCCCCAGACATTCGCTGTCCTGCAGGCGGCGGCGAAAATCTCCGTCTCCTCGCCCGGAATCTGCGAGGCGGTCTCATACATCTCCTTGGAATCGTACATGATTCCGTGCGTCGAATATTCCGGGAAGATCACCAGGTCCATGCCCGGCAAGCCGACCTTCATGCCCTCGACCATCGCGGCGATGTTGCGCGCGTTGGCGAGCACCTCCTGCTTGGTGTGCAGGCGCGGCATCTTGTAGTTCACGACGGCGACGCCGACGGTGTCCTTACTGCTCGTAATATCGCCGTGATACATGCTCTGGTCTCCCTGGATTGCTCGTCTCAGACGACGAGGTAGCGATGGATGAGATCGTCGGAGAGCGCCTCGATGCGGTCGCTGACCGCGACGCTGCCCCGGTTGAGCATCGCGAAACGATGCGATGCGCGACGCGCGAAGGTGATGTTCTGCTCGACGAGGATGATCGACAGCCCGCGCTTGCGGTTGAGGTCGATCAGGATGTCCTCGATCTGCTCGACGATGTTGGGCTGGATGCCCTCCGTCGGCTCGTCGAGCAGCAGGATCTTGGGTTGGGACAATAGCGCGCGGGCGATGGCGAGCTGCTGCTGCTGGCCGCCGGACAGATTGCCACCGCGCCGACCCAGGAACTCCCGCAGGATCGGGAAGAGCTCGAAGACGTAATCCTGGATCCGCCGTTCCGAGGTCTCGGCGGCGTAGGTGCCCAGCAGCAGGTTCTCGCGCACGGTGAAGTCGGGCAGGATGCCCCGGCCTTGCGGCACATATCCCAGCCCGGCCTTGGCCCGGCGATGCGTCGGCAATTCGCCGATCTCGCTGCCGTCGAGCCGGATCGAGCCCGAGGTTTTCGACATCAGGCCGAGGATCGTGCGCAGCAGCGTCGTCTTGCCGACGCCGTTGCGCCCCAGCACGCTGACGAACTCGCCCTTGCCCACGCTCAGCGAGACCGATTGCAGGGCGCGGCTGCGGCCGTAGAAGCCGTCGACATTGCTGAGCTCAAGCATGGCCGATGCCTCCCGAGCCCAGATAAGCCTCGCGAACCAGCGGATCGTCCGAGACCTCGTCGGCGGTGCCCTGCGCCAGCAGCCTGCCCTGGTGCATCACCGAGATCGTCTCGGCGATGTCGCGCACGAAGCCCATGTCGTGCTCGACTACGATCAGCGTGTGCTTGCCGCGCAGCGTGTTGAAGAGCTGGGCCGTCTTCTCGGTCTCGTGGGCGGTCATGCCCGCGGTCGGCTCGTCCATCAGGATGAGCTGCGGGTCCTGTGCCAGGATCAGCGCGATCTCGAGCCATTGCGTCTGGCCGTGCGAGAGCTGCGCCGCCAGCTTGTCGAGATCGTCGGAGAGGCCGACGAGCTCGGCCAGGCGCTCGAGGCGTTCGCGATCGGCGGCGCCGCCGAATTTGCCGAGATTGCGCAGGACGCCGTACTGGCGCGAGCTGCCGATCTCGAGATTGTCCCGCACGCTGAGCTCGCGGAAGACGCTCGGCACCTGGAACTTGCGGCCGATGCCGGTCCGGGCGATCTCGAATTCGCTGAGCTGGTGGATCTCCCTGCCGTCGAAGACGATCGCGCCGGAAGAAATCCGCGAGCGGCCGCAGATCAGGTCGAGCGTCGTGGTCTTGCCGGCGCCGTTGGGGCCGATCAGGCAGCGCAGCTCGCCCCGGTTGACCGTGAGGTCGAGGCCGTCCACGGCGACGAAGCCGCCGAAGGATACGGTGACGTCGCGCAGAGCGAGCTGCGCCTCTGCCGCGCCGGTCATGCCGTCCTCCCTGCGGGAGCACCGGCTGCATCGACGGGGCGGGACCGCTGCGCCGCGGCCTTCCGGGCCGTGTCGCGGCGGCGCAGGCCGGAGACGATGCCGGCCAGGCCGCGCGGCATGAACAGCACGATCAGGACGAACAAGCCGCCCATCACCAGCGTCCAGGTGCTGAGGAAGGTCTCCGATTCCGACAGGCTGCCCTGCACGCCCGTCACCAGCATCGCGCCGAGCATGGCGCCGAGCAGGCTCTGGCGGCCACCGACCGCAACCCAGATGACGATGGACAGGCTGAGCGGCACGCCGAGAAAGGTCGGCGAGGCGAACTCCATCACGATCGTGTAGAGCATGCCGGCGACGCCAGCGATGGCGGCCGAGGCTGCGAAGACGAAGGTCTTGTAGCGGGCAACATCGTAGCCGAAGAAGCGGACGCGCTCCTCCTGATCGCGGATTGCCTGCAGGATCAGCCCGGTCTTCGAGCGCGTCAGCGCGAGCGCGGCAAAGAGCGCCAGCGTCAGGCTGCCGGCGACCAGGAAATAGGTGGAGCGCGCATAGGCGTCGAAGGTGATGCCCAGCACCTCGAAGCGCGCGAGATCGGTGATGCCGTTGAAGCCGCCGGTGTAGCTCTGCTGATCGACGATGATCAGGTTGACCACGACCATCGCGGCCAGCGTGATGATTGCCGAATAGACGCCGGCGACACGGCCTCCGAACATGAACCAGCCGAGCAGCGCGGCGAAGGCAGCGGGAACGAGGATGCCGGCCGCGACGGCGAAGGGCAGCGACTGGAACGGCCACCAGAGCCAGGGGAGTTCGGTGACGTTGTTCCAGACCATGAAGTCCGGCAGACCCTCGGCGCCGGTATGGATCGGCACGGTCTTCAGCTTCAGCGCCATCGCCATGCAATAGGAGCCAAGGCCGAAGGTCGTCGCCTGGCCGAGATTGAGGATGCCGGCATAGCCCCAGGACAGGCTCAGCGCGACGGCGAGCATGCCGAAGATCAGGTAGCGCGCGAATTTGTTGAGCAGGAAGGCGTCGTCGATGAAGGCCGGGACCAGCAGGAGCGCCAGGCAGACGGCCCCATAGATCGACAGCTGCAGGATCGGTTTGTTTGACATCGGCAAGCTTCGTTTCATGGAGGTGTCAGGCGCGGATGCGGGGCGTGAAGAGCCCCTGCGGCCGGAAGCGGATGATGACGACGACCGCGGCGAGCACGAGCGCCTTGGCGATGGTGTCGTTGCTGAGATAGGCGAGGGCGCCGGTGAGCTCTCCGAGCAGGCCCGAGCTGACGACCGTGCCGAACAGGCTCTGGACGCCGCCGACTACGACGACCATGAAGGCGTCGACGACGTAGCCCGTACCCATTTCCGGCGAGACGCTCTTGAGCGGCGAGATCAGCGCGCCCGCCAGCCCGGCGATGCCGGCGCCATAGGCGAAAGTCAGCCGGTAGGCGCGGCCGGCATTGATGCCGAAGCTCGAGGCGATCTGGCGGTTCTGGGTGATCGCCCGCAACTGCAGGCCGATCGAGGTGTGGCGGTACACGTACCAGGTCAGGGCGAACAGCCCGAGGGCGAACGCCAGCACGAACAGGCGATAGGCGGAATCGGTGGCGCCGAGAATGTTGACGCTGCCGGAGAGCGCCGTCGGCATCTGGACATAGCGCAGTTCGCCGCCCGCCAGCAGGCGCACGATCTGCTGGGCCATGACGCCGAGCCCCCAGGTGGCCAGGATGGTGTCGAGCGGCCGGTCATAGAGATGGCGGATGACCAGGTACTCGATGGCGAGGCCCAGCAGTGCAACCGCGACGAAGATCGGGATCAGGCTCGGCAGCAGCCCCCAGCCGAGCTGGGTCTGCAGGAGCCAGGCGCAATAGGCTCCGAGCATCACGAACTCGCCATGGGCGAGATTGATGACGCCGGTGACGCCGTAGATGATAGCGAGACCGAGCGCGACGAGCAGCAGGATGGACGACAGGCTGAGCCCGGTCAGCAGCTGAGAAACGACGAAATCCATGACGAACCTGTCCGAAAGGCGTGCATGGCGGCCGCTTGGCGCGGCCGCCGGCGAAATCGAAGGATCAGATTTCCTTCAGCCCTTCGGCCGTACACTTCTGGTTCGGGTAGGCGCTGTAGGGGTTCGGCTCCAGCCAGTTCGCGGACTGCTTCAGGATCTTGAACTGCCCGTCCGACTGGCACTGGCCGATCTTGGGATGCAGCCAGCAATGCAGGTTCTCGGGCTCGACCTTGACCAGCCCCTGGGGCGCCTGGAACTGCTCGCCCTTCAGGGCCTCGCGGATGGTGAGCGGGTTGATGTCGCCCGCCTTCAGCTTCGCGACGGCTTGCTTGAACAGATAGACTTGGAAATAGGACGATTCCGACACGAAATGCGTGACCTTGTCGGCGCCCCAGCGCTTCCGGTAGGCCTCGACGAAGCGCTTGTTCTCGGGAGATTCGTGCACCATGAAATAGGGCGCCGAGGTGAAGTGGCCGGCGGCTGCGTCACCGCCCATCGCCGCGACCTCGTTTTCGGAGGTGGTCAGGCTCGCCATCGGCATCGTCGCCGGGTCGAGGCCGGCGGCGCGATATTGCCGATGCAGCGCCACGACCGAATCCCCCACCACGGTGGAGAAGATCACGTTCGGCTTCTCGGAGCGGAACTTGTTGATCACCGACGAGAATTCGGAATGTCCGAGCGGAACGTATTCCTCGGCGATCACCTCGGCGCCGAGGCTCTTCAGCAATTTCTTGCAGTAGTTGTTCTCTTCCTTCGGGTAGATGTAGTTCGAGCCGATCATGTACCAGCGCTTGCCGAACTTCTCGACCAGCCAGGGCACGAAGTCGTCCTGCTGCTGATTGGGGACGGCGCCGGTATAGATGACGTTCTTCGAGCACTCGCGGCCCTCATAGAGCGTCGGGTAGAAATAGAGGTTGGCCTGCCTCTCGAAGACCGGCAGGACCGCCTTGCGACTGGCGGAGGTGTAGGACCCGAACACCGAGACGCATTTGTCGCTGAGCACGAGCTTGCGGGCCTTCTCGGCGAAGGTGGCGGGATCGGACGCCGGATCCTCGACGACCGGCACGATCTTCATGCCGTTGACGCCGCCGGCGGCGTTGATCTCCTCGATCGCCATGATCGTCGCCTTGTTCAGCGATTCCTCGATGATGGCGGTGGTGCCGGTGAGCGAGAAGAGGACGCCGACCTTGATCTGCCCGCTCTGGGCGTAGGCCAGCGAAGCGTTCTTCGACCAGATGTGCGGAAATCCTGCTGCGCCGAAAGCGCCCGCCGCGGCAGCGTGCTTGATGAATGTGCGCCTGTCGTTTTTCACACTCTTCCCCTTTTTTCTTGCAAAAGAAAAAGCCCCGAGCGGCGCCGTCCGGAGGGACGGAGTCGTTCGGGGCTTCTTCGCCTCGGAATATGGAATGCGGCAGCTTCGCCGCGCAAACGCGTATCGAACTGGGCCTAGAAAACAAAAAACCCCACGCTTCGCTTCCGCGACTGCGTGGGGGCATCATCACCCGTTATGTGCCGACGGCGTCCTTGCCGTCGTGAAACTTTAGTGACGCTAGCTGAGCAGATCATGCGAGTCAATCACGGCCGTGGCGACGGCCGCGATCGTGACGCGCTTCTCCATCGCCTGCTTGCGCAGGAAGTTATAGGCCTCGTCCTCGGTCAGGTTCTTGAGCCGGATCAGCAGCACCTTGGCGCGCTCGACTACCCGCATCGTGCGCAGATTCTCGTCGAGCTTCTCGATCCGGCCGCGCAGGCGCCGCTCGTACTGGAAATGCTCGCGCGCCAGCATCAGCACCGACTGGATCGCCCGCGACGAGGCCGGATAATGCAGCAGGCCGTGCGCGGCGCAGTTGTGAATGAGCTTGAGGTTCAGCGGCGCCTTGCCGTCATCGACCAGGATCAGCGCCGAGGAGGGCTCGCCCGGAACCCAGGGGATGCGCTGCGGCAGGTCTGCAGAGAGCGCGCAGAAGATGGCGTCGTATTGCAACGGAATCTGCGACGGCAGCGGCCAGATATGCCGCACCGTGACGCGCTGGCGTTGCAGTTCGCGGATGAGGAATTCGCCATGGTCGTCGCGTTCCACCATCACGGCGATGTTGAGCTCCGGTTCGACAGAACCTTGCCGCGCCGGCCGTTCGGAAACGGCGGTGCGGGGCTCGGCGGAATGGGGCCCGCCAGCGCGTTCGTATACGTATCCTGACATCGCCATAAAGCTGGTCGCCTCTTCCCCGTCGCGGCCTTTGGCCATTCTCGTCTGGTCAGCACAGCTCGAGCGCGCGGCCTTGCCCCATTAGATAGGGGTCCGACTTCACACTTGTGGCGGACTGGAAGACGATATCGAACTGCCCGTTGCGGTTGGCGCGTCCGATCCGCGTCCAGACATCGGCATGCCCCCAGACCGGATTGATCGAGACACAGCCTTGCGGCGCGTCGAATTCGGCCCCCATCACCCATGAGCGCAGGCAGCGCGTATCCAGCGAGTTCGTCGCCTCCAGCGATTTCGCGAAGACGTTGACCTGGAAATAGGACGCTTCGAGGCACATGTTCGTCGGCTCGTCGTCACCATAGCGCTTGTGATACTGGGCGACGAAATCCGAATTGCGCTCGTTGTCGACGCATTGGAAATAGGCCGCCGCAGTGTAGTGGCCCTCGCCGACATCGTGGCCCATCGCCCGGATCTCGGCCTCAGTCGTGGTCAGGCTGGCGATCGGGACTGTCTTCGGGTTCAGGCCGAGGTCGTGATAGGCCTGATAGAGGAAGGTGGTGGACTCGCCGACGACGGTCGAGAAGATGACGTCCGGCTGGGCGCGCTTGATCTCACGCAGCAGGGGCACGAACTCGCTGCGGTCCGCCTCCAGCCGCAGATACTGCTCGCCGACGACCGTGCCGCCATTGTTGCGGACGAGATCGCGCATCACCCGATTGGATTCGCGCGGGTAGATATAGTCGGAGCCAATGAAGAAGAAGCGGGTGCCGAATTGCTGCATCAGCGCGCGGCAGAGCTGCACCGAATTCTGGTTCGGCGTCGCGCCCGTATAGATGACGTTGGGCGAAAACTCGAAGCCCTCGTAGAGCGTCGGATACCAGAGCAAGCCGTCGAGCCGCTCGACCACGGGCAGGACGGCCTTGCGACTTGAAGAGGTGTAGCAGCCGAAGATCGTGCTGACTCCGTCCTCGACCATCAGCCGCTTGGCATATTGCCCATAAGAGCGGGCATCCGAGCCCGGGTCGTAGATCACCGGCTCGATGGGCCGGCCGTGAATACCACCGCGATCGTTGATCTCGTCGATCGCGATCAAGGTTCCGCGCAGCTGCGTTTCTTCTATGACCGACATGAATCCGGTCCGCGAAAACAACACGCCCACACGCCACGGAGCGGAGGTCCGCTCTGCGCAACGAATTGCTTTTCCCATCGATTCTTTTCTCCTCCCGCGTCCCTCAACGCGTCGGACGGCATCTGTGTCTTTTTGCTCGCCCTGAGTAATCCCCCGATACAGCCCCCTCCGGCCGTTCCTCTGCAAAACAAAAATGCCCCCACGACCGGACCGGTTCCGATCGATGGAGGCAGCATCGCCTGCTATGTTTCCGCAGCGTCATTGCCGCGTCTGAAACGTGTAATTACGCAGATGCTAGTTGCCGGATACCGGGCATGTCAACGAGGGACCTGCTGCTCGCTGTACCTCGATCCGACGTGCAGGCGTACCAGTGGGCCGCGTCGAGACGTCAGGGATCGCGCGAGCCAGGCGCGGGCGCCTGACATCGCGCGCGCTCATCGACGGGCTTCTGAAGCAGGGCGTCCTCGTCGGCATCACTGGCGCCGGTCGCAATCTGCTCAAGGTCCGGCCGCCGATGATCTTTTCGAGGAGAATACTGACCAGTTGGTCGATGCGTTGGAGCGGGCACTTCGGCTGACATCTACCCGGCGGTAGCTCCTGCCGCGTTGAGCTCGGTTTGAGATCGGTGGTCGCCAATCCGTCGCAGCCGATCGTCGGCTCGGTCGCACGATTGCGGTAATGGGGACGGCATGGCGGGTGGAGGCGGTCATTGCTCGATCATCCGCCGCGCCCAGATTGGACAGTACGGCTTCAGCCCTCATGGGGATGCGGTTTTCGCTCCCCGACGAGCATTTGTGCCGAAGTCGGCTTATATGGCGAAGTCAATCTCTGGCTTGTACGCCGCCGCGCGACTCACGAGATCGGCGATGGTGGTGTTGTCGACCACCGCTGCGATCGCGTCGCGCGCCTCGCGCATGAGCGAGCGGACGACGCAGGCTTCGATATCGTCGCAGTCCTGGCACGGCCGAAAGGCGGACTGGCTGGCGCACTCGATCGGCGCGATCGGTCCGTCCAGGGCCCGGATCACTGCCCCGACCGTGATGGCGCGAGCCGGCTTTGCCAGTGCGTAGCCGCCGCCCGGTCCTTTCTTGCTACGCAGCATGCCGGCATTGCGCAGATCGAGCAGGATGGCGTCGAGAAACTTCTTGGAGATGTTGTTGCGCTGGGCGATTTCGGCGATCTGGGCGGTCTCGTCGGCATCGAGGCCGGCGAGGTGGATCATCGCCTTGATGCCGTACTTGCCCTTGTTGGTCAGCACTGCCCGCCCTCGCAGAGAAGTATACTAGATCGATCTATTTTGCGGGAACTGCAAGTGAATCAGCGCCGGTGGACGTCCGGGGGCGAAAGCTCAGGGGACCGGACCGCCGTGAAGCTGGCGGGTCGCGTCGATCCACGCCTCGATCGCCGCCGTGATCGTCGGCTCCAAGACCGGCGTGGAGTGGTTCTGGACGGGGCGCCCCGATGATTGCCAAGTCACGAACGGGCGGTGTGGTCACGGCCGCTTTTGGCGAGCTAGGATCAGAAATGCGCCTTTGGCTGTAGCCTCAGCGTCGTGCGCGTCGAATCCGCCATTTTCGACAGCAGCCAGTCGGGGTTGCCGAGATTGAAATAGGCCTTCAGCAGGAGACGCCAGAACTGACGCTCAGCCTGCGACGAGGGGCCGTGCTGCGCGTAGACCTTCGCGCATTCGGCGGCCGTACGGCTCCCATGAATCGCGCTGTTGTTGACGCCGGTCCGGCGGAAGCAGGCGATCGGCCGGTCGATCCGGCCATAGGGCTCCTTCGCCAGGGCCCGGCAGAACATGTCGTAGTCCCCGGCGTCCTTGTAGGCGATGTCGAAGCCGCCGAGCTCTTCGAAGAAGGTCCGGGAGAAATAGGTCGCCATGTGCATGATCGGGTTCCAGCCCAGGCAGACCAGCATGGCGGGCGTCATCCAGTTCGGAGGCGCTGCGAGGCCGCCGAGACTGTGCCCATGCGAATCGATCCACCGGATGGCGCCGACCACCCAGCGTCGATGGCTCTCGCTATAAGCGTCGACGACGGCCGCAGCCGCGCCTGGCAGCATGACGTCGTCGGCACCGAGAAAGCCCAGCAATTCGCCGGAGGAGTTGAACGAGCCCTTGTTGATGGCATCGAAGATGCCGCTGTCCTTGCCTTGCATCACCCGCAGCCCATAACTGTGGGCGAGCTCGACGGTACCGTCGGTACTGCCGCCGTCGACGATCACATGCTCGATCTCGACATCGCGCGTCGCATTGCGGCGCGCCGACTCGATGCATTCCTTCAGATAATCGACGGCGTTCAGCGTCGGGGTCACGATTGTCACGATCATGGGCTGGCTCCGGCGCCGAGGGGATCCGATCACACGAGACGAGGCGAGCTCATCATGTCCGGTCGCGTGGCGATGATCGGCAGCGGTGTGTCATCCACCGTGTCCGCCTCTTCGACCACCGGGATGCGGGTCACCGAGTTCTGCATCGCCCACATGGCGGCCTGGGTGCGGTTCCTGACGCGGACCTTGCGCAGGATCGCCTTGACGTGAACCTTCACGGTGGCTTCGGCGATATCGAGCTTGCGAGCGATCACCTTGTTGGATTCGCCCAGCATGAGACCTTCCAGAATGCTCACTTCCCGGGCGGAAAGACCCTGGAACGGCGAGCCGTCCGCTCTGCGCTGCACGTCCTGGAGGAGCCGCTGCGGCTCGACCGCGACTTCGGAGAACTGCGAGAGCAGATCGGGAGGGAAGACGGCGCCGTTGGCGATCACGACCTCCAGCGAGGTGATGAGGTCTTGCGCCGAAACGGACTCGACGAGGTAGCCCACCGCCCCGAGCTGCATGGCGCGGTGCATCAGCTCACGGCTGTCGCGCAAGGCGAGCGCTACGATCTTGGCGCCCTTGAACTGCCGCCGGATGTCGCCGACGATCGAGCAGGACATATCGTCGATCACGACAATGAAAAGATCGGGCGCCGCCTGGCTGTCCCCCTGCCTTTGAAAGTCGAGGCTCGTGCTTCTCTGGCTCACCCGGAAGCGAGCGCCATTCAGCAACTGGGTTATCCCCTCCCGGAGCAAGGCGTTGTCGCTCAGCACGGCCGTCTCGATGATGTCAGCCATTGTTACTCCCCTTTACTCAAAACAAGACTGATGTCGCGGATGCAACTGAAGGCAAAGGCTCGCGCTGTGGGTGAATTTTTTGGTTTTTCGTAAGCCTTGACGCAAAATATGCGCTGGCTACTCATTTGTGGGCATCAGGTGACAATGAGTGATGCCGCACCCTAGGCTCGATGGTTAATAATTAGTTCATTCGGATGTATTCGTCTTGTCAGGAAAATTACGATCGTGTCAGGAGAAACCTTACAGGCAAGAAAATGCGATGATTGCAAAAAAGCCGGGTTAGGCCAGACGTATTACTTCAGCTTGTAGGGTCGACCTTGAGGATGCGGATGAGGTCCTTGGCCAGGACTGCGGCCTCGGTCCGGTTGCGTACGTTGAGCGTCCGCATCAACGCCGAGACATGAATTTTCGCCGTCGGTTCGGCGATGTGCAGGGCCTGGGCGATCTCCCGGTTCGAAAGCCCGTCGGCCAGCAAGGCCAGGACCTCCTTCTGCCGGCGGGTCAGGCCGAACGGGTCCTGCTGCGAGCCGGCGCGTCGCTGCGGCGCCTCGCGAAAGCGATGCCCCTCTGAGGCGGACCCGAACGGCGTGAGGCCACGTGGGACCGCAAGGCGCCCGGCCAGAACCTCCCGGATCGCCTCGACGATCTCGTCATCCCGCTGCAGCTTCGAGATGAAGCCGTGGAACCCTTCTGCGATGTAATGGAGGACTTGATCGAAAGAGCCATTGCTCGAGATGACGACATAGCGCGTCGTCGGCGAGGCCCGCTTGAAATCCCAGATCACTTGCGGATCGGTCGAACCTGTCAGGCCCATGCTGACCAGCACGAGATGAACTGGCTGTTCCTCCATCAGACTATGCATCAGGCCGCTGAAATCCTCGGCCTCGAGAATATCGGCTTCGGGCAGCGCGGCATGCAGGATCGTGCGTAGACCGGTGCGGTAGAGCGCATGTTCGTCGGCAACGAGAATCCTTGCCATGGTCGTGCCGCCGGTCTGGTCGCCTCGCTGTTGGGAGACACAGCGCCTTGGTCAGCGCCGCACGCATGTGCGCGACAACCCAATGCAAGCCTCTATCCCCAGGGACTTGTCGTACCGGGAACAGTCCTCCAAGTCGCGACGCTCTTCCGGAGAGGTCGTTGCTTAGCGCGTGGCCATTATCGTTTCGACGAGGCCAAGTTGAGTACTCCGCACAGCTGAAATGCAGAGATTCTGAGCGCCTACGACTTAGTCATGCCCGTCAGATGTCAAGAATCCAGCCATGGCTGGCGCCATATCTGATGATATCGAGGCGCGAGTGCAGCATCAGCTTCTTGCAGGCCCTGTAGCGGTAGGTTTCGACTGATTTGATGCCGAGACCGATCCGTCGGGCGATCTCCTTGTTGGAGTGGCCGACGGCGGCAAGGCGCAAGACCTGCATTTCGCGATAGGTCAGCGTATCGGCGGCTGCGGCAGGAACCGCGCCGGCAGGCGGGCAGAGCTTGAGGATCCATTCGGCGCGGAAATCCTCCAGATCCGAATCGATATAGACCCCGCCGCTCAGGACCGTTCTGATCGCCTGCGCGACCTTTTCGTCGGCCGAGGCCTTGAGGACATAGCCGCGAATTCCGATCCGCAGCGCTTTCTGGACATAGCTCGGCTCTTCGTAATGCGTCAGCATGACGATGCGCATGTCGGGCGCCTCCTCAAGGACGCGCTCAGCCAGCGTCAAGCCGCTCATGCCCGGCAGGCCCATGTCGAGGATCGCGACATCGGGGCGTTGGCTGCGGACAAGCGCGAACGCTTCGGATGCGCAGCTCGCTTGCCCGACCAGTTCGAGCTCCGGCAAATCGAGCACGAGAGCCCGCAAGCCGGCCAGGATGACCGGATGGTCGTCGACGAGGATGAGACGCGCCGTCATGACGTCGCGTCACTGTGCAACTTGCAGGCCAACGCCACAGTCGCCGTGACGACCGTGCCGGCGCCAGGGCGTGGACCAATGTCGAAGGTGCCGCCAATGCCGTGCATGCGCTGACGCATTCCGCGAAGTCCGATGCCGGCATTCTCGCTCCCTACGCCTTGTGCGACCTTCGCCGGGCAACCCGCGCCGTCGTCGGCGATCTTCAACGACAGCGAGTGGCTGGCGAATTCCAACAGGAGCTCGACCTTCCGGGCGCCATGCGCGTGCTTGAGCACGTTCGTCAGCGCCTCCTGAGCTACCCGATACAGTGCGCTTTCGACGGCGATCGGCAGAGCCTCGGGAACGGCTCCCTTCTTCCTGAAGCAGAGATCAAGCTTGCCATCGGCCGCGAACGAGGCCGCCATCGTTTCGATGGCTCGGGTAAAGCCGAGTTCCTCGATGATGCGCAGCCGCCCGCCAACCACGGCATGATGGATCTTGCGTCCGACCCCGGTGACATGCGCGACGATCTCGTCGAGGCGCTGCTTCGCCGGCCCCTTCACGCTCTCCTGCAATGCTCTCAGCTCGGCCAGGACCCGGGTCATTTCCTGCCCGGCATGGTCGTGCAGGTCCTGCGCGATGCGCTCCCGCTCATCGGCGCGGATCAGGCTCAGCTCGGTCTGAAGCTCGCGTGTCCGCGCCTCCACCACCCGCAGCGCTTCGGCGACGAAGCAATATTGCTCGACCAGCCTCAGACGGTCGCTGCGGAGCTCGTCGAACTGCTGCTGGGCAAGGCGGCGTTGCTGCTCCGCCGTCAAGCGCCTCATCCGTTCGGCAGCCGCAGAGAAGCGCGCGTCGAGTACCGGGAACAGCCGCAACAAGAGTGTGGCAGGGCGGTTTCGGGTCCGCGGGACCAAGAGGTTGCCGAAGCAGCGATAGTCGACCGAGCCGTCGGCGCTGTCGAGGCTGACCTTGTCGATCAGCGGCTGCCGGGAGCCCGAGCAGGCGAGGAGATAGCTCCGCAGGGCATCTACCCGTTTCGTGCACAGATCGAGCAACGACGGGGTTGCGCTTGCGGAATTGAGGGTCTGGCTCGCGGCACGGTTTAGCGCGCGAACGCTTCCGTCGCTGAAGGCAAGGATCGACGGCTCGAGATAGGTTTCGAGATCTAATTCATGGCGAAGCTGCAGATGCATCATCGCGGAAATATTCCCTCGTATCCGGGCTCAGTTCCGTTCGCTTCAGATGGAGTACCACGCGGCATCCGGCTGCGCCTTTCGCGATCGTCTCCTCCAGTTCGACAGCGGCATACCCGACCGCGTTCGCGGTCAGGCGGCCGAAGATGTTCGAGGTCAGCATGCAAAGAGAAGGGTGGTTCGCAGCGGCATCCCCGAGCGGACAGGCGCAATTGCCAAAGACGACCCGCTCGTCGCTTTGCTCGAGGACGGAGAATTTTCCGCCGGTGCGATTCTTCAGATCGATCAGTACCTCGATCAACTGATCGCGATTGAAGTGTTGAATGTCGAGCGCGGTCTTGTAACGCTGCTCGATGTCCGCCCCCAAGCGTGCTGCGATGCCACTGACATAAGCGCATGCGTCATCAATGCCCGCGATGCTCTCCAGCAACTCGGCCATATCGGAGACCAAGGTGTTGAAAAGATCGTGATGATCGATGCCGATGTCGAGCGAGCCGATATGCGGCAGAGCTACGTTGGGAACGGGGGCAGTCACGCTGGCAGGCCTCCTGGATTGATAATTACCTAAGCGAGAGGCATTTTGTATTTTGGTGCTCCGGATTATATTCAATTTTCTAAAGTAAAATATTCAATCTCCTCATGTTTGAAATTTATACATTTATTATCTATTTCTCAAAATTTCGTATGAAGATGTAATTATTTATATTATTCGTGTAATTTATCATTCATACTACTATGGCGCCTGTCACGACAGCGACTGTTGGAAATGAATAGTTTTTAGTCTGGTACTCATCTAGTGAAATTTAAAGCGAAAAACTGCCTCTATGTCTGATATGCGTTCACTGTCTTTTTCGCACGAATTCTCTTTCTTATAAAAACCTTCAATGAAAGATACCAAACGTGACAAGAAGCCAATTCATTGTCGGCGCAAGTCCCACGCGATCTCCCAACTCTGAATTCGTATGTTCCTACTGATCATAACATACTATCGCGATTTGTCTGTCAGAAATTGAGTAGGGCGATCTCAAATGGCTTTTGAGAGGCTCAATTTCTAACATAAGTTGTATCTTGAATTTTTTGAAGGCCGGCAAAGTCCATGTAAATTAAGTTATGAGTCAAATTTAATATGATTACGCCAATAGGGTCGCATAGAATTTTTAAATTCAAATTTTAGAATAAGATTCAAGTTATTAATTGATGTCCATAGTTTCCAAGATAAATGAACTATACGCGGTAGTTCGATGGCTTGTTTATTAGCAGATTTTTGTTATTGATTAAGTGTATTCTACTCTCTAACCGCCAAGCAGTGGGTGGCGCAAAGCCCTCGTGGTAAGAAATTCGTGATCGTAGCTTCGACCCTGCGAACCTTCCAAAGAAACTCGTCTGGAATGCCGAATCCTTAGGCCTTGACCAAGATCGTTGTTGACGACGGTTCACATTCGCACACTGTCGATTGCAGCCTCCGTTGCATCGATCATCTGGCGAGCAGGCCCGATCGGCCACGGTGCCGTTGCGTCGATAGCGCGACGAGCTTCCGGAGCCGCCGCCAGGCGAAAGGCAGCAAGCTTTGCGCGGCGTGATCGGCGGGTGTGCGCAGCACCAGGCTTGGGTCGATCAGCATAGTCCCACCGGTCAGAGCAGCGAGGTGGCGATTGAAGACGAGGTGCTCGCAGAGGCCGGGAGCGGCATCGACATAGGTTCCCAGTCGATAGATCTCGGCGCGGTAGAGACACAGGCCGTTGAAGGTCGAAACGCAGGTGATCTCCCGATCGCTCGTGAGCGCTCGCTGGTGCGGATAGATCCGGGAACGGAAGAAGCGATGATACTGGAAGATGTCGGATCGGCTGCGCGCGAGATCATCGAGAAGCGTCGTGAAGGACCGATGTTCATCCTCGAAGGCGAGGAGGTCGTAATAGTGCGGCCGCGAGCTCGCCGACACCCCGAAAACGCCCGGACGATCGAGTTTCGCTGCGGCTGCGAGCAAGGCGGCGGGCGAAGGCGGCTGGACGATGACGTTGTCGATGTCGACGACGCAGACGAAGCGGGCCTGGATGCCCGATGCGTCCAGTTCGTGCTTCAGCCGCTCGCGTCCCAGAGCCATCCGCCGGAGCCGTTGTGGCTCGTCCGCCATGAAAGGGGTCGGAACGAGGGTGACCCCTCCCAGCATCTGCGCACGCTGAAGCAAGGCCTGCGTTCCGTCGCTGGAGCCGTTCTCGCCGACGAAGGCCGTGACGCTGATGCCGTTGCGACGCAGGGTCGCGAGCAGTTCCAGGAAGCGCGGGATCGTGCCGGCGCAGTCCTTGGCCAGAGCCAGAAAGACGAAGTCCGGGTGCATTGCTTCCTCCTGCGTCGACGCCGGCGGCTTTCGAGGGCGGGCGCGGCGTTGACCCGCAGGACAGGGCTGATCGAACTAGTCTGGTCTGACGATCCGGCCGTTCGCCTCCTGGCCGAGGCTGCGGAACGTTTCAAAGGCGACCGGTCCGTGTCCCCAGATGAAAAACCGGGCATCGCTCGATCGACGCAGCACATAGGTGTTGCGATCGAACTGGTTTGCGCCCGTCTCGATGATCCCGAAGTTGGGGTTTGACGCGGGGACGTCGCTCGCCCCGCCGGACAGGCCAGAGCTGCCCTCATAGACGATCTCGTTGTCATGCACTGCGTTGCGCATCGTCCGGTAGAGCAGCTTGCCCGCGCCGTGTCGGCGCTTGGGCTGGTCAGTCAGTTCGCGTCCCTGATCGACGATGACGATCCCGGTGCTGCCGTCCGCCACAGTGACGGTGTTGCCGTAGACCTGCACGCCTTCCGATGCGGCGATCTGGATGCCGGCGCCCCAGACCCAGACGCTGCCCTGCTGGCCGCCGCGGCCGGTTCCATTGAGGCGAACGATATTGTTGCGGATGATCGCCTCGAAACTGATTTCGTAGAAGATGCCGGCATCCGCGTTGCGCTCGACGAGGTTGTTCTCGAACAGGACGTTGCGGCAGTCGACATCGCACCAGAGGCCCGAGCCGTAATTGCCGTGCACATGGTTGCCGCGCAGGGTCAGGCGCTCGACCTTGCCCGCCTTGACCCCGCCGGCCTCCCAGCCGGCATCGAAGCCGTAGATGTTGTTCTCGTAGATCTCGTTGCCTTCGATCAGGACGTCGGCCCCGTTCGGCGAGATCCCGAGCTGCCCATTGTGGTGCACCTTGTTGCGGCGCACGACGCTCCTGGCGCCCGTTGCGATGCCGGATCCGCTGTTGAAGCGAGCCTCGTTGTCCTCGATCAGCCAATCCGCGGCGCGGTGATTCTCGTCGCCGAAGATCGCGCCCTGCTGGGCGGGCGTCGCATATTTCTCGACGATCAGGCCTTTGACGGTCACGCCGCTCGCGCCGCCGTTGTCGAACGCATAGAGCTGTCGCGTCCGTTCCAGGACACGGCCGCTCGGATCGTCGGCGAGATAGCTCAGCCCGGTCGCGGCATCGGAGTAGATGCGACCGGGCTGGAGATCGGCAAGGTCGACGACCGGCTCCAATGGCTGGTCGTCGAGGAAAAAGCGTCGCGGATCGTTGCAGCGGGCCCGATGCCGAAGGCAACTGCCGAACGGTCTGACCTCGAGTTGGCCCGAGGCGATGATCCAGAACGCTCCCTTCCGGCGGATGTCGCTGACCCGCTCGGCGCCGTTCAGCACGGCGCCGGGCTGGCCGATGAAGACCTGTCTGTCCTTCGGTGTGATCGATTGGGCGCGGTGGACGCCGGCGGCGATGCAGAAGACCGCTCCCGGAGGAGCCTTCTCGACGAGCGCCTGGATGGATGCGCCGACCGGAACAAGGATCGCACCGGGCGGGCAAGCCGCGGTCTCGGCAGCTTCGGGGCGGGAGCTGCCCAACGGCGTCGCGACCACAAGGAAGGCCAAGGCTGCGATGCGTGCGCCGTTGCGGGCCGTGCTCCTGAAGCCAGCTGGCGCGTCGACGACATGCCAGGCGCGGTAGACCATCAGCGAGCCGACGCCGATGCCGAACACGATCCAGAAGGGGATGCCGAGCATCGGCCCTTCGAGCGCGACGTCGAAGGAGGCATCGATGACGATCGAGGCGAGATAGCAGGCCAGGAAGACGAAGTAGCGCCCCCAGTCGAGGTCGCCGCGCCGCCAGGCGAGATGAGCGGCCCGCAGCAGCGCGATCGTCCAGCTGCCGATGGTCAGAAGCCACAGCGCGAGCCCGGGCACGCCGGCCCTGGCGAGGTAGGTCATGTGCACGCTGTGGGGGCTGCGCACGACCGGCCCGCCACGTTCGAGCCCGACGACGAAGCCGTCGGCCTCCGCCAGGCTCATGCCGAAGCCTTTGCCGGTCCAGAAATAGGGGCCGTGGAGCGTGTAGTCGCGGATCGCCTGCCACCAGCTCAGCCGCCAGAGCTTGGTGCCGTCGAGATTGTTGGCGGCGCTCGCGGAGGCGACGCTGGTGAGATTCTCGACCACGGCGACGGCACTGATCGGCCGCTCGCCGCGGGGAAGGTCGATCTCGAAATCGACGGCATAGCCGACGATCATCACGAGTGTGAGGACGGCGGCGATGGCGGCGAGGCGACCGACCTGGCCGGTCAGGATCATGGCCCCAAGCAGTGGGATCAGCAGGGCCAGCATGCCGCCGCGGCTCTGGCTCGCGATGAGCAAAGCCGCGCCGAGAGAGGCGACGACCCAGGTTCGGCTGACCTTGCAGAGACCGACCACGACCAGCACGAGCGCACCGCACAGATGCGCGGCGAGCTCTCCCGAGCGCACCGAGATGATATCGATGTTCTGCCCGGGCACCTTCGGGATATGGGCGCCGAAGAAGCGCGCGATGAGATAGAGCACGATCGCGATCGGGATGAGCACGCGCGCGTGCACCCTGAAATAGCCGACGATCTCGGCGATGCGGATCGGGCGCTCGATCAACAAAGCGGCGACGATGAAGCCGAAACCGGCATAGAGGGCCACCGCGCCGTCGCGAAGCGCGTCGACCCCGTAGCTACCGAGGCCCTGCAGCGTCCGCAACAACACCCAGGCCATGAGCAGGGCCGCGCTGATCGCCGGCACGGTGCTGAGCAGCGCCGTCGCGCTGCCGGAGACCAGGAAGGCGAGGAGCCCGAGCGCGAACAGGATCTCGCCGACGAAGAGCGGCGGCAGGCCGAGATAGGCGAAGCTCTTTCCGAACACGACATAGCCGGCAAACCCCAGCGCCAGGATCGGCAGATAGCGATCGGTCGCCCGCCGCTCGGACGCGGCGTCGGTCGGTACTCGTAGTCGTTCTCTCACTGTCAACCCTCGATCGACGCGGCGACCGCCGTCGCGTGACGAAGGTAATCCTCCGCCAAGCCGAAGCAGGTTGGGCATCCGAGGTAGCCATGCCGGCGAGGCCGTCCGTCCCCCTTCCTTTTGGGCAGCCCCTATGCCCAGCGCTGCCGAGAGCAGGACGACGCTAGACTTCGGCTGACCATGCGGCCGGGCGACCAGCGACTGGGGCACTATAGAATGCAGCGCGCGCGCGAGAGCGGCCAGGGGCGCGGTCTTCCGGGACCGGGCAGGTCCGGCGACCAGGCACGGGCCAGCATGGCGGCGCGGCTTCTAGCGCTACGCGATCCGGCGCTGTCCTTTAGCGATCAGCTCTTGTCCAGCGCCTGCAATTTCCTGACGACCATCCTGCTGGCGCGGGCACTGGGTCTCGAAGCCTTCGGCCTCTACACCATGGTCTGGCTCGCGCTCTTTTTCGCGATGAGCCTGCAGCTCGGCCTAATCGTCAGCCCGATGATGAGCATCGGCACCAAGGAGGACGGGGCGGAGGCGGAAGCCTATTACACCGTCGTCTTCCTGCATCAGGCAGGCTTCGTGGTCGTTGCGACCATCGCGATCTTTGCCGTCCTGATGCTCGCTGCGGGCACAGCTTCGTCGCTCGCGGAGGCCGCGCTACCGGGGGCGATGGCCGCCGCTTCCTATCTCACGCAGGATTTCCTGCGGCGTTACCTTTTCGCCCGCAGCCGGCCCGCAGGCATCCTGCTGATCGACACGATCAACCAGACTCTCAAGCTGGGTGCGCTCATCATCCTCTGGCAGGCCGGGATGATCAGCGTCGCGAATGCGCTCTGGGTCGTGGCCGGCGCGGCCGCGATCTCGACGCTCTGCGGCCTGCGCATGTCGGGGCCGCTGCTGTGGCGGCGGGGGACCCTGACCAGCGTCACCGGGCGGCAATGGCGCTCGGCACGCTGGCTCGTCCTCACCGGTTCGGTGCAATGGGCGCTCGGGTATAGCGGGCTCCTGGTGACTGCCGGCCTGTTCGGGCCGAAGGTGCTCGGTGCCTTGCGGGCGGCGCAGAGCCTGCTCGCCGTCCTCAACGTGGTGCGTGAGGCGCTGGAGAACATCGTCCCGCCCTTGGCCGGAAAGGCCCTCGCGGAAGGCGGCATGCCGGGCCTCCATCGGATTCTCGGTCACACCATGCTCTTTGCGGGCCTGACCGGCGCCGTCGCCGTCGCCGGCCTCGGATTATTCGGTCCGTGGCTGCTGCACCAGCTCTATGGCGGCGAGATCCTCGAATTCGACTGGGTGCTCTTCTGGTACTCCTTCGCTCTCCCGATGGCGCTGATGAGCCTGGTTCTCGGCTGCGCGTTCCGGGCGCTCGAGCGCACCCGCCCCGTCTTCATGGCGACGCTCGTCGGAGGCTGCTTTAACCTGCTGGCGGTCTATCCGGCGGCACTGACCTTCGGCGTCGCCGGGCTGATCGCGGTGACCCTTCTGTCGGAGCTGGCGGCGCTCACCGTGCTGGTAGTGCTCGCGATCCGGATTCCTGGCCTGCTGGCGAGCCGGCCGGCCGGGCCGACCGGCAGTCGCGTGGTGCCGGTGCCGTCGCCATGATGCCGCTGCCGCCCTCCGAAGTGCACCTCTGGTGCTGCCGGGTCGATCTCCGGGCGGCCGAGGCTGCCGAGCGGCGCGGAATCCTGTCTGATGAGGAGCGCTCCCGCGCCGATCGCTTTCATGACGCGAAGGCGCGGATCGCCTTCATCGCGGCGCGGAATTGGCTGCGGCGCGTCCTGGCGCTCTATATTCCGGTCGCGCCGCCGCAGCTGCGCTTCGGCGAGACGGCGTTCGGCAAGCCGTTTCTGGCGAACGAATATCGCGGGCGGCCAATCGCCTTCAATCTCAGCCATTCAGGCGAGCTCGCGATCGTCGCGGTCGCGGAAGGCATGTCCGTCGGCGTCGATATCGAGCGCATCAGGCCGGTCTCGGCCGATCTTCTGGCTGGTTGCCTTGCGCCGCGCGAAATCGCCATGCTCGCGGCTCTGACTCCGGAACTGCGCCAGGAATCCTTCATCCGCTGCTGGACGCGCAAGGAGGCCTGTCTGAAGGCGATCGGTGTCGGCCTCAACGGCAGCCCGGCGAGCTTCGAAGTCTCACTCGACCCGTTCAGGGCGCGGCTGCTGGCGGTCGAATCCGACCAGGCCGAAGCCGATCTCTGGCAGCTCGCCGATCTGGAGCCGGCTCCAGGCTATTGCGGCACCCTGGCCGCGCGCCAGCGCGGGTGGTCCCCGGTCTGGATGGCCCGGCCGTAGTAGACCGGGGCGGATCGCTTCCCGGTCAATCTCGGCCCTGGCGTGTGACCTCGAGAATCCGCCGAGCTATTGTCCGCGAGCCAGCGTCCGAGAACGCGCCCTCGTGACCTTCACCGTCCACCCAGAAGCAGGGTGTGTCCGGCGCCAGATGCTTCCCCCAGCCCAGCGTGGCGTCCGGCGGCCAGCCGGGCGGGATCGCGCCGCTCCGGAAGACCAGGACGCGCCCGTCATAATTCGGCAGCGTGTAGCGTTGCACGAGAGCTTCGAGCTCGTCGGTCGTCCGCCAGAAGTCAGCCTCGTCTGCCGCCTCCTCGGCCGGGCGCCAGAAGAACAGGCGCTTCGCCTTCCGGATGGCGGCGGTCGATTGCAGCCAGAACGACATGCGGGTCACGAAGGTGCGCGGGCCGGCCTGCCAGAACCGCCGGGCGAAGCGGCCCGCGCGCTTCAGCCTGAACCACAGGCGCGCGCCATAAGGTTGCCGCAGGAAATAGCCCGGGGCCCAGCAATCGATCAGCGTCACCAGATCGACTTGCCTGCCGCTCGCTTCCAATTGCTTCGCGACTTCCACGGCAATCACGCCGGAGCGGCAGAATCCCGCAAGCCGATAGCGGCCATTCGGCGCGGTCGCGACGATTGCCGCGCAATAGGCTGCTGCGAGCTGCTCGATCGAGGCCGGTGCAGCCCCGTTCACCAACGGATCGAGTAGCTGCAGTGCGACGAAAGGCTGGTCGGCGCCGAGCTCCCGCGACAGCGGCCGATAAAGACTGAGGTTGTGGGCCGTGTGGTTGAGCGCGAAGAGCGTCGGCTGCGTGCCGGATTTCTCCAGCCAGGTCCGGCGCAGCGCCGTCGCGTCGATCACCGGCGGCAGCGCCGGAGCGGCCGGCAGCCAGAGCGGGGAGGCGACCGGCAAAGAGGTTGGCGCCGGGCGCGGCAGGCGGGCGGCCGGCTCGGAGACGAGCGTCTCGGCCAGGCGCTCGAACTGCGCCGTCAGATCGTGCGCGGTCGCTTCGTCATAGAGGTCGCGATGGTACTCGCAGGTCAGCCGCCAGCCTTCCTCGCGCTCGACCAGGATGAAGTTGAGGTCGTAGAGCGCGCCGGGCAAAGGCGAGGGAATCCCCGACAGCTGGAAGCTGTCATTGGCGAGCTCGCCGATGAAGGCGCGCTGCACGATGAAGTTGATCGAGACCGGCGGCCGGCTGGCGTCGTCCTTGCTCGGCAGCAGCGGCAACAGCCTGTCGAACGGCCATTGGTGGTGATCGACGGCTTCCTCGAAGGTGTCGCGCGCGGCCCGGCAGAGATCGAGGAAGCTCTGTTCGTCCGAGATCGCCGTGCGCAGCACCAGCGTGTTGACGAAGGGGCCGACGATCCCTTCCAGATCGACATCGTCGCGGTTCGCCATCTGCGTGCTGAGCACGATGTCGCTGGCGCCGCTGCGTTGCCGAAGCAAGGTCAGGAGAACCGCATAAGCGACTGAAAAGAAAGTCGTGCCTTCCTTGCGCGCCAGATCGGCGAGCCTGGCAGTCAAGGGGCGGGGAAGCAGCCGCGACAATGAGGCGCCGTTCGTGCTCCGCGTCGCCGGTCGCGGACGGTCGCCGGGAATCTCGACGATCGGCAGATCCGCCAGCCTGTCCCTCCAATAGGCTTCCTCGCGCGCCAGCACGTTGCCGATCATGCTGTCCTCGCTGCCCTCGGCGACGTCGGAGTATTGCAGCGGAAGCTCGGGCAGCACGGGCTCGCGGCCACGGCCGAGCGCCTGATAGGCCGCGACGAAATCCTTGGCGATGAGGCCCATCGACCAGCCGTCGCTGACAATATGATGGGCGACGACGAGGATCACCGCCTCGGCGCGGCTCTTGCGCAACAGCGTCGCCCGCAAGAGCGGCGCTTCGGCGAGGTCGAAGTGCGTGCGGGCTTCGCTCTGCGCGATGCGGTCGGCTTCTCTGCTACGGTCGGCCTCCGGCAGGCCGGAGAGATCGATCTCCGGCAGCTTGAAAGGGACGTGTTCGGCGATCGCCTGGACGGGCCGGCCGTCCTCGAGCCGGATCGCCGTCCTGAGGGATTCATGACGGTTCAGAATCGCCTGGAACGCCTCCTGCGCCAGAGAAGCGTCAAGGTGCCCACGGATCCGCCATTTGACGGCGATGTTGAGCGCCGGCGTGCCGGGGTCCCGGCTGTCGATTTCCCAGTAACGCTGCTGGGCAGACGAGCACCTGGCCGTCATCATGATGCGCTCGGCTTGGCGCAACTGCGGCTCGGGCTCGCGCGTGAACTGATTGGCCATGACGCTCAACTTCTCTGGCGCTGCGAGACGGCGCTCGGCCGGCTCGGCTGCTGCGCGCCGTCGCGCAGCTGGCGCCAGGGCCGCTTCCAGAAGGCTGCGGCAGAGGCCGTGTTCTCCGTCGCGACCTCATCGGGCAAGGCTGCCGCGACGGCGGCGATCGTGCGGTTCCGGAAGAAATCCCTGGCTGCGACCTTGAGGCCCTCGCGGCGGGCGCGGCTGGTGATCTGGAAGATGCTGAGGGAGTCGGCACCGAGATCGAACAGGTCGTCGTGGACGTCGATGCCGTCGCGCCGCAGTACCTCGCTCCAGATGCGGATCAGCGCGTCTTCGACCGGTGTCCGCGGCGTTGCCGGGTCGGCTGCCTTGTCGACCTTCGGTGCCGGGCTCTGGCCATCCGGCGCCGGCAGCGCTGCGCGGTCGAGCTTGCCGCTCTGGTTGAGCGGCAGGGCCGGCAGGCCGACCCAGGCGGTCGGAACCATGTAGTCCGGCAGCTCCTGCGCCAGCGCGGCGCGCAATTCGGCCGGGGGCGGGCTGTCCGCGCCGGTGACGTAGTAGCAGACCAGCCGCGGCTCGCCTGAGACGTCCTCGCGCAGGATCACCGCCGAGACGATGCCGGCCTTGCGGGCGAGGACGGCCTCGATCTCGCCGGGCTCGATGCGGAAGCCGCGCAGCTTCACCTGATGGTCGAGCCGCCCGAGATGCACGATGCGACCATCGGGGAGATATTTGGCACGGTCGCCGGTGCGGTACGCCTTCGGGCTCGTGCCGGGGTCGACCGGGTTGGCGATGAAGCTCGCGGCGGAGAGCTTGGGGTTGTTGGCGTAGCCGCGCGCCAGGCCCTTGCCGGCGATCAGCAGTTCGCCGGGGATGCCGACGCCGACGGGCTGGTTATTGTCGTCGACGACATAGAATTGTGTGTTGGCGATCGGCAGGCCGATGGTGACGACCTCGTCATCGGGCTGGATGCGGGCGACCGAGGACCAGATCGTCGTCTCGGTCGGCCCATACATGTTCCAAAGCTCGCCGCCGCCTTCGAGCAGCTTGCGCGCGAGGTCGAGCGGCAGCGCTTCGCCGCCGCAAAGCATGCGCAACCCCGGGCGCGAGCGGAAGCCGGCTTCGAGCAGGAGGCGCCAGGTCATCGGCGTCGCCTGCAGCACGTTGGCGCCGCTCTGCTGCAACCGCGCCAGCAATTCGGAGCCGTCCTTGGCTTCGTCCGCGGTCGCGATCGCCACCCGCCCGCCCTGGATCAGCGGCAGCAGCAGTTCGAGCGCGGCGATGTCGAAGGTCACCGTGGTGATGGCGAGCATCGTGTCCGAGCTGGCGAAGCCGGGCTCTCGCGCCATCGCGAACAGCAGGTTCGACAGCCCGCCATGGGTGACCTCGACGCCCTTCGGCGCGCCGGTCGAGCCGGAGGTGTAGATCACATAGGCAAGCTGGTCGGGTCCGATCGCCGCCGTCCGGATCCCGGCAAGGTTCGCCGTCGTCCGGTCGACATCGATCAGCATGACGCTCTCATCCGGCTCGACGATGGCCGGGTCGAGCGGACCGGCGGCCAGCAGGGCGACAGCTTCGGAATCGCGCAGGATGCGCTGGATGCGCGCCTTCGGCATCACCGGATCGAGCGGCACATAGGGGAAGCCGGCCTTGAGCGCGCCGAGCATGCCGGCGACGAGGGCCGGCGAGCGCTCGATCAGGAGGCCGACGCGGCTTTCGGGAGCGTCGACCCGCGCCGTCAACTCGGCGGCGATCCGGTCGGCCCAGGCATTGAGCGCCGCATAGGAGAGCTGCTGCTCGCCGCAGGAGACGGCGATCGCCTCGGGCCGCTGCTGGACCTGGCGTTCGAAGGCCTGGATCGTGCCGTCGTCGCCGTGCAGCGCGACCTGGGTGTCGTTGATCTCGGAGACGAGCCGCTGGCGCTCGTCGCCCTCGATCAGCGGCATCGCCACGATGACCACCTCGGGATTGGCGACGAAGGCGGCGAGCAGCGTGCGATAGTGGCCGAGCCAGCGGTCGATGGTGGCCGCGTCGAAGAGATCGGCGCCGTAGCAGCAGTCGATCCGCAGGCCATCGTCGGATTCGCCGATGTTGACATAGAGATCGAAGGTCGAGAACGCCTTGGGGTTGGGTTCGACACTCGCCTGGACGCCGGGGCCGAAGTCGAGATTGCCGGCCAGCCGTTCGAGATTGAACTGCACCTCGACGAGCGGCAGCCGCCCGGACACGGGCGGGACGCGCAGCCGCTTCAGCAGGGCACCGAGGGTGAAGCTCTGATGGTCGTAGGCGTCGAGGATAAGGCGCCCAACCTTGTTGAGATGGGCGCAGAACGGCTCGGCCGGATCGATCCCGCTGCGGATCGGCAGGAAGTTGACGCAATGGCCGACCGGCGAGGGGCCTTCGACAAGCGATTGCCCGGCGGCCGGGACGCCGATGACGAGGTCGCGCTGGCCCGAGAGCCGCAGCAGCAGCACCTGGAAGGCGGCGAAGAGCGTGGCGAACAAGGTCCGCCGCTGCTTGGCGCCCGCCGCCTTCACCTGGCGATAAAGCTCGGCCTCGATGAAGCTGGTGCGCGTGCCGCCATTGAAGCTGCGCGGCGCCTGCCGCGGCCGGTCGGTCGGCAGTTCGAGCGGGGCCGGCAGCTCCGCGAACATCTTGGTCCAGTAGGCCGCGGCCTCTTCCGTGCGCGGGTCCTGCCGGGTTCCGGCTGCGTAGTCCGCGAAGGGCATTGCCGCCGGCAGCGCTTCGACGCCGGATCGGTAGGCCGTGGCGATCTCGTCGAGCAGGATATTGGTCGACCAGCCGTCGCAGACGATGTGATGCGCCGACAGGATCAGCACATGCTTGCGGTCTGCGAGCCGGATGATCTCGGCTTCCGCCACCGGCCCCTGCACGAGGTCGTAGGGGCGGCTCGCATAGGCTTCGATCCTCGCCTGCAAGGCCGCCTGCGGATCGGGCTCGCCGCGCAGGTCGCTGATCGCGACCGGGAAAGTGCCCGAGGGCGGCAACTGCATCGTCTCGCCATCGGGCGAGAAGCGCGCATTGAGGATCGCGTGCCGGCCGGCGACCTGCCTGACCGTCTCGGCGAGTCGAAGTGCGTCGACATCGCCGTCGAGCGTCAGGCTGACGGATTCGTTGAAGGCGGCGCTGGCCTCGGGGCCGGTCTGGTCCGACAGCCAGATCTCGGTCTGGGCCTCGGTCAGCGGAAGCTCGATCTCCGAAGGCGCAGCTGGCACGTCCGGCGGCAGGCTCTCGGCTGTGGCTCCAGGCAGCATTCCGTCCCGGCGCATCAAGGCGAGGCTGTCTTCGAACGCAGCGGTGATCGCCGCGATCTCGGCGTCGCCGTGCTGGGTCGTCAGGAAGCAGGGATAGTGCTCCTGAATGAAGATGCCGCGGGCGCGCAGATGGTAGTGCAGCAGGCTGCCGAGCCGGTGATCGCGGCCGGGCTCGAAATAGGCGACACTGCCATAGCTCTCGATCGGCACGTCCCAGCCGACCTTGGCGAAGGCGCGCCGCAGCGCCTCGACGAGGCCCTGCATGCGCTGCGTCAGGGCCTCGGTCAGCGCCGGCCCCTTCTCCTTGACGTGCCTGAGCACGGCGACGGTCGCCGCCAGCGCTAGCGGATGCCGGACGAAGGTGCCGGCGAAGAAGGTGACGCCGACCTCGGGCATGCTGTCGTCGCCGAAACGCCAGGCGCCGCCGTCGAGCGCGTCCATGAAACGCGCCGTGCCTGCCAGCAGGCCGACCGGCAGGCCACCGCCGACGACCTTGCCGTAGGTGGCGAGGTCCGGCTTGATGCCGAGCAGGGCCTGCACCCCGGCTGGATGGACCCGGAAGCCGGTGACGACCTCGTCGAAGACCAGCGCCGTGCCGGCCTTCTCGGTGATGGCGCGCAGCTCCTTGAGGAAGGCGGCGGGCAGGTAGCCGGGCCGGCGGCTCTGCACCGGCTCGACCAGCACGGCGGCGAGCTCATGCGTATGCTCGCGCAGCCAGGCGAGGCTCTCGTCGGTGCCGTAGTCGAGGATTGTCATGCGGCCGACAGCCTCCGCCGGAATGCCGGGGGCGGCCGGCACCGAGCGGTGCTGCTCGCCGACGCCGCGGACCAGGACTTCGTCGTACTGGCCGTGATAAGCGCCTGAGAACGCGACGATTCTGTCCCGACCGGTGACGGTGCGGGCGACGCGCATCGCCGCCATCACCGCTTCGGAACCGGTATTGCAGAAGGCGACGCGGGCATGGCCGGTCAATTCGCAGAACAGCTGCGAGGCCTCGTGCGCCAGCGGCGATTGCGGCCCAATCGCGAAGCCGTCCGTCAGCTGCGCCTGGACCGCCTCGACGACGAAATCCGGCGCATGGCCGAAGGCGGTCTGGCCGTAGCCGTTGACGAGGTCGATATAGACGTTGCCGTCGACGTCCCAGATCCGGGCCCCTTTCGCCCGGGCGGAGACGATCGGATAGACCATTTCCTTCCAGTCGGCCGCGAAGCCGGAGACGGTGCGCGGATCGGCCAGGACCGGCCGGTGCTGGTCGGCGAGGCGCTTCGAGGTCGCGGTCTTGCCGACATAAAGCTTGGTCAGCAGGGCGATGTGGGCGTGCTGGGCTTCGGTGAGCGCTTCGTTGCCGGTGCGGATTAACGGCTTGAACCGCGCCGTCGAGCCGGATGCGGCGCTTGCGGCCGGGGAAGCCGGGGCTGGCTTAGACGGCGCGGCCGCCGGCGGCTGCGGGGCGGGCGAGGGCTGCAAGGCCGGCGTTACGGCTGCGATGGCCGGCGCTGCGAGTTGCCCGCTCAGGGTCTGGAGCTGGCGCTCCATCAGGCGTGACATCACGTCGAGCTGCTCGCGCATCAGCGCATCCAGGCCCGAGCCGGAGGGCCGTTCGGCCAGGATGGTGGCAGCAGGCGCGACGGCAACAGGAGCTGGAGCGGCGAGAGCTGGTGCGGTTGGCGCAGCGGCTTGCACAGGCGCAGCCGGCTTCGCGACTTCCTGCGGACACAGCTCGGCGATGTGGCGCGTGACGTCGTCGACGCTCGGCAGATCGTCGAGCAATTGGCGGAAGCGGATCTGGACGCCGAAGGCCGTTTGCAGCCCCTGTGCGGCCTGGGTCAGCAGCAGCGAGTCGAAGCCGAGCTCGAGGAAGCTCGCGCCGGTCTCGTCCGCGCCGAAAGCGCGCCCTGACAGGTTCTCGAAGATCGCTGCGACCCGGCTGCCGAGTTCCGAACGGCCCGCGGGGATGTCGGTGTCAGCGTGGGGAGCCATGGCCGGTTCCTGCTCGGGTTGAACGGGATGAGGTTGAGCGGCCGCCGCCGCGGGCACGGCCGCCGCTATGGAAGGCGAGGTGGCTGGCGCCTCGACCCAGTGCCGGCTGCGTTCGAACGCATAGGTCGGGAGCGAGACGCGGCGCGGACTGCCTAGAGCCTGATAGGCTGACCAGTCCGGCGCTATCCCGGCGGTCCAGAGGCGACCGAGCGCGGCCGCTAGCATGTTCTCGGCATCGCCTTGCGCATCGGGCAGACAGGAAATGGCGGCCCGGCCCGCGCCAGCGCCTTGCAACGCGAAACTGGCCAGCGCGGCGCCGGGTCCCACTTCGAGCAGTATGGGCGAGAGGTTGCGTACCAGCGTCGCGATGCCGTCGGCAAAGCGCACGGGCTCGCGGGCATGCCGCGCCCAATAGGACGGATCGGTGGTCTGGTCGGCGCCGACCCAATCGCCGGTCACGCCGGAGATGTAAGGCAGCTCCGGCGCATTGAGGCGGACGGCCGCGACCGCCTCGGTGAACGGCGCGATCAGCGGGGCGATCATGGCCGAGTGGAAGGCATGCGAGGTCTGCAGGCGGCGATGCGTCACCCCGCGCTGCGCCAACTCGGCTTCCAGTGCCTCGATCGCGTCGAACGGCCCGGCGAGTACACCCATGCCTGGCGCATTCACAGCCGCCACGCAGACGCCGTCGCGCGCCAGCGCCGCGATCTCCACATCGGGCAGGCGCACGGCCAGCATGGCGCCGCCCGGCAGCTCCTGCATCATCCGGCCGCGCTTTGCGACGAGCGCGAGCGCGTCCTCCAGCGAAAACACGCCGGCGATGCAGGCGGCGGCGAACTCCCCGACGCTGTGGCCGATCATGGCGGACGGCTGCAGGCCCCAGCTCATCAGGAGCTGCGCCAGCGCGTATTCGACCGTGAAGATCGCCGGCTGGGCCAGCAGCGTCGCCGAGAGTTTTTCCGGATCGCCGCCATTGCTCGGATAGAGCAGGCTGCGCAGGTCGAGTCCGAGTTCAGGCTTCAGCAAGTCGCAGCACAAATCGACGGTCTTGCGAAAGACCGGCTCGCCGGCATAGAGCTCCCGCGCCATCTGCGGATATTGCGAGCCCTGGCCGGGGAACATGAAGACGAGATCGCCGGCACCCGTCACGGCGGTGGCGCGATCCGTGTTCTGCTTGCGCAGGGCGGCGACGGCCTCGGCAGGGTCGCTGGCGGTCACGGCGAGGCGGTACGGGAAGGGCCGTCGCCCCGCCTGCAAGGTGAAGGCGACGTCGGCGAGATCTTGCTCGGGGTGCGTTTCGACATGCTCCGCGAGCCTGTCCCGTGCCGCGCCGAGCGCTGCAGCGCTGCGGGCCGAGAGCGTCAGCAGCTGGTTGCGACGAGCCGGCGCCGCGGCCTCGCTCGCGGGAGCCTGCTCCAGCACGAGATGGACATTGGTTCCGCCGAAGCCGAAGGCGCTGACGCCGGCGCGGCGCGGTCCGCTTTGCCCGGGCCATTCCTGCCTGTGGTCGGCGATGAAGAACGGGCTGTCGGGCAGCTCCAGCGCCGGATTCGGCTGCGTGACGTGCAGGCTCGCCGGCAGCACCCCGTTCTTCACCGCGAGCGAGGCCTTGATCAGCCCCGTCACACCGGCGGCGGCGTCGAGATGGCCGATATTGGACTTGATCGAGCCGAGCGCGCAGAACCTGCGATCCTCTGTCGTCAGCCGGAAGGCGGCGGTGAGACCGGCGACCTCGATCGGGTCGCCCATCGGCGTGCCGGTGCCGTGGCATTCGACATAGCCGATCGAGCGCGCGTCGATATCGGCGGCGGCGTGGGCCATGGCGATCGCCGCAGCTTGCCCCTCGACGCTCGGCGCGGTGAAGCCGACCTTGCCGGTGCCGTCATTGTTGACGCCGACGCCGCGGATCACGGCGTAGATCTGGTCGCGGTCCGCAATCGCGTCCTCCAGCCGCTTCAGGACCACGAGGCCGGCGCCGCTGCCGAAGATCGTGCCGCTGGCGCTGGCGTCGAAGGCGCGGCAATGGCCGTCCGTCGAGACGATGCCGCCCTCCTGGGCGAGATAGCCGCGTCGCTGCGGGAAGGTGATCGAGACGCCGCCTGCCAGGGCCATGTCGCAGCCATTGCAGAGAAGATTCTGCACGGCCTGCGCGACCGCCAGCAGCGAGGTCGAGCAGGCGGACTGGACGGCGACGCAGGGGCCGGTGAGGCCGAGCTTGTAGCCGATCCGCGTCGCGGTGAAATCCGCGGCGGAGCCGACCAGCAGCGGCAGGTTGCCGATCTGGAAGCCCGAGGTGTAGTCGGCGATGGTCTTGCGGTCGTGCAGCAGGTTCTGCAGCAGATAGGTGCTTGACGTCGCGCCGGCAAAGACGCCGATGCATTGGCCGGGCGCGGCAGGGTCGTAGCCAGCATCCTCGAGCGCTTCCCAGGCGCATTCCAGCAGCAGGCGCTGCTGCGGATCGGTGAGCGCGGCCTCGCGCGGCATCATGCCGAAGAAGGGCGCATCGAACTGATCGACGCCGTCGAGCACAGGCTTTGCCGCAACGAAGTTCGGCAGCGCGCGCGTTGCAGCGTCGAAGCCGTCCTCGAGCTCGGCGGGATCAAAGCTGGTGATCGACTCCACGCCGTCCAGCAGGTTCTGCCAGAGCGTGCCGACATCAGGTGCGCCGGGGAAGCGGCCGGCCAGGCCGATGATCGCGACGGCGCGCTCGGGAAGTGGGTCAGTCATGAGAGCCGCCTAGCGACGCGCTTTCGGGGCAGGGAGCAGGAAGGCCGCGGGAGCGCAGGCCGCGCTCGCGCGCCGCGGCCAGGCTGCCGAGCACGCCGGGTTTCTGTGGCGTCAGATGGCCGGCCAGCGCCCGTACATTCGGAAAGCGGTAGAGATCGACCAGCCCGAACCAGGGCAGATCCCGGACGAGGCGCCGGTGCAGCTCGGCGACGAGCAGGGAGTTGCCGCCGAGATCGAAGAAATTGTCGTCGATGCCGACGATGTCGATCTGGAAGATTTCGGCGACGGCCTCGGCGAACCGCCGCTCCAACGCGTTGCGGGGGGCGGCATAGGGCGCGGCAGTCTCCGGGCGCGTGCGGCCGGGCGCCGGCAGCGCGGCGCGATCGAGCTTGCCGTTCACGGTCAGCGGGAGGTCGGGCAGGAAGACGAAGGCCGCGGGTACCATATGCGCCGGCAAGGTCTCGCCGAGATGGGCCTTCAGCGCCGCCGGCGACGGACGCTCCGCGCCATCAGACAGCAAATAGGCGACGAGCCGTTCGTTCCCGTCATCCGAGCGCAGCAGCACCGCCGCCTGCCTGATCGCGGGATGGGCCATCAGCGCCGTCTCGATCTCGCCGAGCTCGACGCGGAAGCCACGGATCTTCACCTGCTGGTCGGCCCGCCCCAGATATTCGTAGTCGTCTTCGTCGACCTGGCGGGCAAGGTCGCCCGAGCGGTAGAGCCGGGCGCCGGGCTCGTCCGGATGCGGCACGAAGCGCGCGGCGTTGAGCTCGGGCCGGTTGAGATAGCCGCGGGCGAGCCCAGCTCCCGCGACGAAGATCTCGCCGATCTCGCCCCGCGCCACCGGGCGCATGGTCTCGCCGTCCAGCAGCAAAAGCGCGAGGTCGGGTATCGGCCGCCCGATCAGGCTCGACCGCTGTTGCGTGTCTATGGGAGAGAGAGGGCGATAGGTGACATGCACCGTCGTCTCCGTGATCCCGTACATGTTGATCAGATGCGCATGCTCGCCGCGGCGCTGGTACCAGCCGGCGAGGCGGCGCGGATCCAGCGCTTCGCCGCCGAAGATCACGAGCCGTAAGGAGAGCCGGTCACGCCCCCCGCGATCCTGATCGGCGCGGTCGAGGGCTGCGAAGGCGGAGGGCGTCTGGTTGAGCACCGTCACGCCTTCCTCGGCGAGGAGACGCAAAAAAGCGGCGGGGTCCCGTGTCGTGCTCTCCGGCACGATCACGAGACGTCCGCCGTGGAGCAGTGCACCCCAGATTTCCCAGACCGAAAAGTCGAACGAGACGGAGTGGAACAAGGTCCAGACATCGCTGGAGCGAAAGCCGAACCAGCCCTGCGTCGCGCTGAAAAGCCGTGTCACCGCGGTGTGCTCGATGGCGACGCCCTTCGGCTTGCCGGTCGAGCCGGAGGTGTAAATCACATAGGCGAGATCGTTGGCCGCGGCCGCGCGCCGCGTCGGCGAAGGGGTCGCCTTGGAGCCTTCGGCCTGATGCGGATCGAGCCGTTGCCGGCCGGGCGGCAGCCAGTCGGCATGCTCGGACGCGACGATGATCGCGGCGTCGGCATCCTCGACCATGAAGGCGAGGCGCTCGCCCGGATAGGCCGGATCGAGCGGCAGATAGGCGGCGCCGCTCTTCAGGATCGCGACCAGCGCGACGATCAGGTCGAGCGAGCGCGGCAGGCAGAGCCCGACGATCGCGCCCGGGCCTGCGCCCATCGCAGCCAGCCGCGCAGCCAGCGTTTCGGCGCGCTCGTCGAGCTCGGCATAGGAGAGGTGAGCCGGTCCCAGGGACAGCGCGACGGCGCGCGGCCGGGCAGCGACCTGGGCGGCGAAGAGATCGACCAGGGTCGGCGGTGCGGCTCGCGCTGACCCCTGCCGGGCGGCGTCTTGACGGCGGGCTCCGGCGAGGGCGGGAGCAGTGGGGGACCGGGGCCGGCTGCGACGCGAAGCCTGCCGGGCGGTTGTGCTGTCGACGGTCTGTGTCATGCAGGAAAGGCTATGCGCCAAGCCCGCGCGACAACATTGGAGCAGTTGGAGTAACGCCATCTTACCCAGCGACACGGGGATGCGGCGCAAATGGTTAGCGCCCGACCTCATTCTACTGTCAGGTCGGTGCGCTGATCTTCACTTTGAGCGTGATGTTGCTGCCGCGATCGACGACATGAATGCAGTCGAGAGCAAAAGGCCCGGTCCGGATGAGTTTTCGAAACGCAGCCAATTGCGAGGAACCGGCTCAGCCTGTCTTCGGCCGGAGGCTCTATCGACGCAACCAGGCCTCGCCGACGACCTTGACCGCCCTGGCGCCGCTGCGACCTGGAACAACGAAGTTCCGATCCGGGATATCCCAGCGCGCCAGCAAGGCGTAGCCGAGCGCGTTTCGGAATTCGACGAGCTCGCCTTCGCCGAAAACGCGATAGGGCATTCGTCCTCGGCCGAATGATTCCAGAGTGAAGAAGCCACTGGACGGCGCGAGCGCGACCTTGTTGAGAATGATGGTACGTGGTGGCTGCGGGAGCTGCGAGACGATCTGCTCGAGAGACAGGTCGGCATATTGCAGGGAGCCCGAGCAGAACAGCACCTCACATGGCGTCGTTTCGCCGAGCGTTTCGTGAAAGCTGAGAGCCGAAGCCCAGCCGGGCCGCTGAGCGATGCCTTCGCGACACACCGCCGGGACATCGACGACTTGCCAGCGGAGGCCTTCGGGATAGGTGAGATAAGTACCGTAGGCGTAGTATTTGACACCTACATGCCCGCCGAAATCCGTCACCGCCGAGAGCTCGCCCGCTCTGATCAACCGGTCGATGAAGAACATCACGGGCCAGTCGAAAGCCTGGACTTCCTTGAATTTTTCGAGATTGACCTGAACGATCTCGTCGTCGTCGTAGTCCGCGCGCGGGCGTCCAGCCAGAAAAGCGATGGCGGCTGCCTTCGTCTCGAAGCACCCCCAATGCCGGCCGTATCCGATGCGAAACAGATCGTTCAGAAGGCCCGATCGCCGGGCCTGTCTCAGAACGGGCATGGACCAAATGCTCGCCACCGGCGCCTCCACTTCCTCTCTACAGGCGCCCGATGAGACTGGTCGCCGGCACGGCGAAAAGGATGGCCAGGGCGAGCAGCAGCAGGAGCACCGTCGCGTGAAAGCGGGTCGGGACACCTTCACCGTGCGAGCGGGACGCCGATGGGGGTGACATCTGCGTGCTGCTCAGGCCAGGCCGCGGCGGCGTCCGTCGGGCGGGCGCACCGAAAACCGCCTTCGTCAGCTCCGCACCGCCGTCGTCGACGGCGAGCCAGTGTTTCGCGAAGGCGGAATGCCGGATCGCCGGAACCGACGGAGACTGGCGCTCCCTGCCGCCATCTTCCCGGCTGTGCTTCTCCGAGCTGGTCAAGGACCCCTCCGTTCTGGCCAGTGGAGACCCTTCTCTCCTCGTTCGGCCGGCTCCGGGCATCGCTTTCAGAGCTGTTGCCGAACCTCGTCGATGCGGATGACGGCGTCTTCGCCGAGATAACTGCCGTTCTGGATCTCGATGAGTTCGAGTGGCTCGGTGCCGGCGTTCTCCAGCTGGTGCACTGCGCCAGGTGGGATGAAGATGTGCTCGTTCCGGCTGAAATGGCCGATGCTCTCGTCGACCGTCACGGTGGCGGTCCCGCGCACGACGACCCAGTGCTCCGAGCGGAAACGGTGCTTCTGCAGCAGCAGGCGCCCCTTTGGCGCGACGATCATGCGCTTGACCTGGAAGCCGTCGCCGGCATCGACGATCTGATAGGAGCCCCAGGAGCAGTGAACGCTCGCATGGGTCTCGGCCTGGCTGCAGCCCTTGCTGCGCAGGAGCTCGACGACCTGCTTGACCTCGGCGGCTCGGTTGCGATCGGCGACGAGCACCGCGTCGCGGTTCGCGACCACGATCAGGTCCTCGACGCCGAGGACGGAGGTCATCGGCCCGTCGGTCGCGACCAGGCAGTTATGGGCGTCGACCAGCTCGACATTGCCGTGGCGGGCGTTGCCGCTGCCGTCATGGGCGCTCAGGGCCCAGAGCGCATCCCAGCTGCCGATGTCGGACCAGCCGCACGACATCGCAACGACGGCGCCTCGATCCGTGCGTTCCATGACGGCGAAATCGATGGAACGCTGCTGCGCCCTGGCGAATCCGTCCAGCGCCAGGGCGAAGGCGCCGCTTTCCTCGCGTCCGCTCGCAACCGCTGCTTCGACAGCGCCCACCGTCGCCGGCTCCAGGGCGCGGTACTCCTCGATCAGGTTTCGAGCGCCGAACAGAAAAATGCCCGAGTTCCATAGCCAGCCCCGGCGCAGATAGTCCGCGGCGCGGCGAGCGTCAGGTTTCTCGGTGAAGCGATCGACGCGGCGCGCCTCGCCTTCCAGCACCATGCCAGGCTCGATCCAGCCATAGTCCGTGCAGGCATGTCGCGCCGTCACGCCGAACGTGACCAGCCGTCCAGCCTGGGCGGCGGGCACGCCGCCCGCGACGGCGTGCCGGAACGCCGCGCGATTGCCGACGACATGGTCGGAGGCGACGACGAGGACGAGGCTGTCCGCCTGCCGCGCTTCGGCGACCAGGCAGCCGGCCAGGATGGCGGGGCCGGAGTCGCGCCGGTCAGGCTCGAGCACGATCTCCGCTTCGGCGCCGATCTCCGCCAGCTGCCGCTCCGCCAGAACGCGATGATTGCGGTTGGTCAGGACGAGCGGCGGCTCGAACAGCTTGTGTCGCAGCCGCAGCACCGTGTCCTGGAAGGTCGAGCGCTCGCCGAGCAGCATGGCGAACTGCTTGGGAAGCGAGTTGCGCGAGGTCGGCCACAGCCGCGTCCCGGCGCCACCGCACATGATGATCGGACGTATCTTCGCAGGCATATGGGGAGCCTTTCCGCAGGGCTGCGCCGAGATCATTGTTGGCTGGCAAGACCCGTCAGCGAGCGCATCGGTGTCTTTGCCGCTTCGCCGGGGAGCCCGCCTTCGATCGTTCGCGCCTTGGGAGCGAGCTGGACGATGTCGCCCGGCTGGAGGGTGGTTTCGAACTTCCCCTGGAGCGTCACCGGGGTGAGGCCCGCCTGCCGCGTGATCCGGATGTCCCAATCCGCCGCCGCATCGGAGCCCTGGCTCGCGACCAGCCTGCGGCGCCGGCTTTCGGCGATCTCGCGCGCGGCCGGGAGGCTGCGCTCGACTTCGAGGATCTTCTGGCGCGTATCCTGCAATTCCAGCACGACGCGACGCATATAGGTGGTGTCGAGTTCGCGCAGTCGCAGCGTCAGCTCGCCGAGCGCCGTCTCGCTCTTAGCCAGTTCGGCCCGCAGGCGCGCGGCTTCGCCCTGCGTGCGGGCGTAGTCGCGCTCGCGCTCGACCTGGACGGTGCGTAAGCCATGGCCCGTCGTCGCCAGCTTGTTGTATTCGCTCGATTGCTCGCGCGTCAGCTCGACCTGCCGCTCGACCAGTCGGGCTTGATCGGTCAGGGCGGCCTTTTCGGATTGCAGCCGCGCGACCTGCTGGCTCAGCAATTCGCGCTCGCCCTCGCGCGCCCGGCGCTGGAACTCGAGAATCTCCTGCTCGCCGGCGAGGAGCTGGGCGATGCCCGAGATGCGCGCATCCGGCACGAGCTGCTTGCTGCCGTCGCGCTCGGCCTCCAGCCGCAGGCGTCGCGCCATAAGCGTCTGGAGCGAGGCGCTGAGCAACTGCTCGCGCTCATCGGCGAGCAGGAGCTCGGATTTGAGCACGGCGACAGACTCGTCGCCGACGCGGTAGCCGCCGGCGAGCGCGATAGCGCCCAGCACATTGAGGCCGTGCCGGAAGGGATAGGTTCCCGGCGAGCGCACCTCGCCCATGATGTAGATGGGCTTCAGCTCGGCGACCCGCAGGCTGACAACGGCATCGCGGAGATAGCCGTCCATCAGCGCGCTGCGGATGCGCGCCTCCGCTTCCGGCGCCGAGAGCCCGGCGATCCTGATCCGCCCGGCCAGGGGCATGTTGACGGCTCCCGACCCGTCCAGGACGAAATCGCCAGAAAGGTCCGTCTGGCCGAAGACCGAAATCGTGACCTTGTCGCCGATCGAGAGCGTATCGGCGGCGTCGCGCTCTGCAGCAGAGGCGGTCGCGATGAGGAGGATCAGCGCGACGAGCAGGGCGACGACGAGCGGCCAGAGCTGCTTTCGTTCTGCTCGCACGGCAAGCGCCATGGGGCCAGATATGCGGCGAAAGTTCCGGGTGTGAATTGACGCGTCCAAGGCTAGCTCCGACCGTCCTGCCCAAAGCGTGGCGCTGCGATGCGGGCAGGATGTCAGGACCGGCTGCGTTTTCCGCTTCGGCATTCGGGCCAAGACGCGTCGCCGCAGGATTAATCCCATAGTCGAGCGTGGCGGCCGTTGCCGTGCCGAGGCGCCGTTTCGCGTCGCGTGGGAAGTAGCCCTTCCTCGTTGCGGCAGGGGCGCGTACCTCCCAAAGCGTCCTTTGAGAACGCGGCGCTTGCGGCAAAGCTTCCGGCTCCTTCCCGTGGACGATCCGGCGGAGCTCAGACATGCAGAAGCGTATCCTCGTCACAGGCGGCGCCGGCTTCCTCGGCTGCCATCTCTGCGAGCGCCTGGTCGCCCAGGGGCATCAGGTCATCGCGGTCGACAACTACTATACCGGCCGGCGCGAGAATCTGAGCGCGCTGCTTAGCCAGCCCAATTTCGAGGCGCTGCGGCACGACGTGACCTTCCCGCTCTATCTCGAGGTCGACGAGATCTACAATCTCGCCTGTCCGGCCTCGCCGGTGCACTACCAGCGCGATCCCGTGCAGACCACGAAGACCAGCGTGCTCGGCGCGATCCACATGCTCGGCATGGCCAAGCGTCTCGGCATCCCGATCCTGCAGGCCTCGACCAGCGAGATATATGGCGATCCCGACGTTCACCCCCAGGTCGAGGACTATCGCGGGCTCGTCAGCATCAGCGGGCCGCGGGCCTGCTATGACGAGGGCAAGCGCTGCGCCGAGACGCTCTTCTACGACTACAAGCGGCGCCACGGCGTCGAGATCCGCATCGCCCGCATCTTCAACACCTACGGGCCGCGGATGAATCTGGAGGATGGTCGCGTCGTCTCCAACTTCATCGTCCAGGCGCTGCGCAACGAGCCGATCACGCTCTATGGCGACGGCCGCCAGACCCGCGCCTTCTGCTTTGTCGACGATCTGGTCGAAGGGCTGATGCGCCTGATGAACGTGACCCAGAAGCTCGATGGCGCGGTCAATCTCGGCAACCCGGTCGAGACGTCCATGGCCGAGATCGCGCAGCTGATCGTCGAGCTGACGGGCTCGCGCTCGCAGATCGTCTACAGACCGCTGCCGCAGGACGATCCGCGCCAGCGCTGCCCGGACATCAGCAAGGCGCAGGAGCTGCTGCACTGGGCGCCGAAAGTGCCGTTGCAGGAGGGACTCCAGCGGACGATCGCCTATTTCGACGGCGTGCTGTCGGCGATGCACGATCCCGTGCGGCATGTCGAGGTTGCGAGGGCGAGCTGATGCCGGCCGCGGACCCGCTTCCCCGCGCGCGCATCATGGGCGTCAACGTCAGCGCCATCACCATGGCAGACGCCCTGCGGACGGTCGAGGACTGGATCGGCCGCAGAGCGTGCAACTATGTCTGCATCACCGGCGTCCATGGCGTGATCGAGAGCCAGTCTGATCCCAGACTGATGGCGATCCATGAGCGCGCGGGAATGGCCACGCCCGACGGCATGCCGCTGGTCTGGATGGCCCGCAAGCTCGGCCACGGCCAGACCGAGCGGGTTTATGGTCCGGATCTGATGTTGCGGCTCACGGAACTTTCGGTCGAGAAGGGCTATCGCCAGTACTATTTCGGGGGGGCGCCCGGTCTCGCCGAGCGTCTTCGTGAACGTCTCATCGCGCGCTTTCCGGGGCTCGCAGTCGCGGGCACGTTCTCGCCGCCGTTTCGGCCGGCCACGATCGAGGAGGACGAAGACGTCGTCCGCATGATCAACGATGCCAAGCCGGACATCGTCTGGGTCGGCCTCAGCACGCCGAAGCAGGAATACTGGATGGCTGAGCATCTCGGCCGGATCGAGGCGCCGGTGATGATCGGCGTGGGCGCCGCCTTCGATTTCCTCGCCGGCACCAAACGCCAGGCCCCGGCCTGGATGCAGAAGCGCGGTCTCGAATGGCTGTTCCGGCTGCTGTCCGAGCCTCGGCGGCTCTGGCGGCGCTACGGCAAGATCGTGCCGCAGTTCATGGTCGGCGCCAGCCTTCAGTTGCTCAGCCAGAAAAATGAACTTGCGACTACCCCGAAGAGGTAGATCTAGTTCCAAAAGACACGTTGTTCCAAAAGAGGTATAGTTCGGTTTAACCACCTGATTTAAAAAGATAAAAACGCTATCACTGGATGCCATTTCTCAGTGGAGCGAAGTAATGTCAAAGAAATCTGTGTTGGTTACAGGAGCGGGCGGCTTTATCGGCTTCCATCTTGTCAATTATCTCAAGGACCGAGGCTATTGGGTCCGGGGCGTCGATATCAAGGACCCGGAGTATCAAGCCAGCTCAGCGGATGAATTCCGCCTTCTCGACCTGCGCGAGATGGATGATTGCCGCGAGGCCGTCCACGGCATGGACGAGGTCTATAATCTCGCCGCGGATATGGGCGGCATCGGCTATATTTCCGGCGCGCACGCCTCGATCACCTTCAACAACACGATGATCAGCGCGCAGATGCTGAAGGCGGCGTTCGACGCCAAGGTCCAGCGCTTCCTGTTCTCCTCCTCGGCCTGCGTCTACCCGCAGCATCTCCAGGACGTGCCCTCGGTCGTGCCGCTGAAGGAGGACGACGCGTTTCCCGCCGACCCCGAGCCGGGCTACGGGCTGGAGAAGCTCTACACCGAGAAGCTGTGCGAATACTTCTGCGAGGATTACGGGTTCCAGACCCGCCTGGTCCGCTTCCACAACGTCTACGGGCCGCTCGGCACCTGGGACGGCGGGAAGGAGAAGGCGCCGGCCGCCATTTGCCGCAAGGTCGCCTTGGCGAAATCGGGCGATGCGATCGAGGTCTGGGGCGACGGCAAGCAGACGCGCTCCTTCATGTACATCGACGATTGCGTCGAGGGCATCTACCGCATCATGCGCTCGGACTATTCCGGGCCGCTCAATCTCGGGACGGACGAGCTGGTCGACGTCAACGGGCTGGTCGACATCGTCGCCGAGGTCTCCGGAAAGACGATCCACAAGCGCCACGACACCAGCCGCCCACAGGGCGTCCGCGGCCGCAACAGCGACAACAACCGCCTGCGCGAAGTGCTCGGCTGGGAGCCCTCGATCCACCTCAGGCAGGGATTGGTCCCGACCTATGCCTGGATCTCGGGCGAGGTGAAGGCGAGGGCCGAACGCGAGGCCGGCATCGCCCATATCCCCACGATCGCGGCTCAGTAGCGCGTCCGCCTTCCTCCAGCTGAGCAACGTCTCGGGAGCTTGTCATGCCGGACATCGTCACGACCCTCGTGCCCGCCTCGATCGGCATGGCAAAGCCGGGCCGGCAGCTCGGTGCCAGCGTCACGCCGGCGCAGCGGCGGCGACTCGTCGCCGCTGCGCTGCTGATCGGAGATCTCGTCACACTGACGATCGTCGCCGGCATCCTGCAGCTTGGTGCGGCGGTCGCCGCGTCCGATACCGACACCAACATGGCGAGCCTGATCCTGGTCTGGGCTCTGGCGTTGTGCGGTGCCCTAGCTGGTTTCAGCCTGTACGGCTCGGAGCGGGCCGAACCCGTCGATCGCCTCCGCCGTCGCACGCTCGGTAACCTCGTCGCGGCTGCTGTGGTGTTCGCCTGGCTCGCAGTCGAGCAGCCGACGAGCCATCTCTGGGGTTTCGTCGTCGCCGGTGCGGGGCTGATCGTCGTCCTCGGCTATTACATCGAGGCGCTGATCCGGGGTGCGCTGCTGCGGCGCCAGCTCTGGACCGCGCCGACCGTCCTCTATGGAACGATGCCGGCCTGCCTGGCCCTGGCGCGTGATCTGGTGTCGCGCCCGGAGCTCGGCCTGAGGCCGATCGCGATCCTTGCGGACGAAGAAGGCGTTGTACCGCCCGACGCCGCGGACGCCGCGGACGCCGCGGAGTTTCCGGTGATAACGCCCGTCCAGGCCAACATCATGTCGCCGCGCATCGAAGTCGCCCTGTGCGCATCGGGCGATTTGCATGTCGAGCAGGCGGATTGGCTGGCGCGCCTGCCTTTGCGCCAGATCTTCGTCGTCCACGATGCCTCGACGCTCCAGGTCCTCAATCCGCAATTGCGAGCAATGGGCGGATTGCTCGGGCTCGAATTGCGCAGCGCGATCCACATGCCGCGCAATCTGCGGCTGAAGCGTGTGCTCGACCTCGTCGTCGCGATCCCAATAGCCGTGCTGGCCCTGCCTGTGGTCGCGGTGCTCGCTCTTGCAGTGAAGATGGTCGACAACGGGCCGGCCTTCTATGCCCAGCCGCGCGTCGGCCGAAACGGCCACATCTTCAACGTCTATAAGCTCCGCAGCATGTATGCCGACGCCGAGGCGCGGCTTGCCGCGCATCTGGCGGCCGACACTGCCGCGCGGCAGGAATGGGAGCGCTTCTTCAAGCTGTCGAACGACCCGCGGATCCTGCCCGGGATCGGGCAGTTCATCCGCCGCTCCAGCCTCGACGAGCTACCGCAGCTCTGGAACGTCCTGCGCGGCGATATGAGCATCGTCGGGCCGCGGCCGTTTCCGGCCTATCACAACCAGTGCTTCGACACCGCGTTCCAGGCGCTGCGGACCAGCGTGCCGCCCGGCCTGACCGGCCTCTGGCAGGTCACGGACCGCAGCGACGGTGATCTTGCCGTCCAGAAGCGCCAGGACAGCTTCTACATCCACAACTGGTCGTTCTGGCTGGACTTCTACGTGTTGCTGCAGACCCTTCCCGCCGTTCTCCACGGACGAGGGGCGAAATAGCGCGCAGGCGGCGTCCGCTCGATCTGGCCGCATGCGAGGCATCGGCCAGTCTCGATCGCATCTTGGCCCAATCAGCAGGCGAGGCAGGGGACCATGGATCTCTTCAGCGACATGCGCAGCCACCGTCAGCCGGCGACGCTCGCGAAGCACTACGACGCGGTGACGTTCGATTTCCTGTCGATGCTCTGGCGGCGCCGGTTGCTTATTTTCCTGGTCACTTGCGCAACCATGCTCCTGACCGCCCTCTATCTGATGGTGACGCCGCCCCGGTATACGGCCGACCTCGTCCTGCAGTTCGACTTCACGCGAGAAGACAATGGTGGAGGCGGCAAGACGAGCAGCGTCGCGCTCGATGCCTCGACGCTGGTTGAGAGCGAGGCGCGGATCATCCGCTCGCTCGCCACGGCACGCGCCGTCGCATCGCGGCTCGGCCTCGATAAGAACACACCGACACCGCCTTCATCGTTCTCCAGCCTGTTTGCCGGGGCGGCGGAGCTGATCTTCCCGTCAGCGGTCCGCAACACGTTGCACAACCTCATCGGCGTCGGCGGCGGATCAGCCGAGCCGACCCAGCGCGACATCGCGGCCCAGAGGCTGCTCGCATCGCTCGCCGTGAGCAACGATACCAAGGCCTATCTGGTGACGTTGAGCTATCGCGACCCCGACCCCGACCGCGCCGCGCTGATCGTCAATGCCTTCGGGAACGAGTATCTGCGCCGCAAGATGGAGGCGACCACCAGCGCCTCGCAGCGCTCGAGCCAATGGTACGGACAACAGGCGCAGGAGGCACGCGCCAATCTGGCGAGGATCGAGAAGGAGATCGAAGCCTTCCGGGTCAGGACCGGCTTCGTCGAGCTCGGGCAGGACGGCGCAGACATCCAGCAGCAGCAGCTTCGCGACATGCTGACCCAGCTCAACACGGTCTCCGCCACGCGGCTCGCCGAGGAGACCCGCCTCCAGCGCGCGCAGGTTTCGCTCGCCGCCGGCAATATCCCTCAGACCAGCGACCTCGGCAGCTCGCCGGTCGTCCAGCAACTCCTGGACGAGGAGGGCAAGGCCCGCCGGGCCCTCGACGAGATGGTGGCGGTTTCGGGCGAGCGCCATCCCGCCGTCCAGCGACTGCGCCTGTCACTGAGCGCCGTGCAGGAGCGGCTGCAGAAGCAATTGGCGCAATCGGTCGCCAATATCGAGACCGACGTCCAGGCCGCGCGCGCCGCCGAGGCCGCGCTGCGCGAGCGCGTCGCCGCCTTGCAGACCAAGTCGATCGAGGCGAGGGGCCTCGAAGGCCAGCTGCGGACCTTGCAGGCCGAGGCGACGGCCGCGCGCGATCGCCTCAAGCAATTGTCCGACGCGCATCAGCAGGCGAGCGCCGTCAGCGAATTGCGCCCGATCATCGCTCAGATCGTTTCGCCCGCCGATGTGCCCTCGTTGCCGAGTTCGGCCAAGCCCTCGCTGGTGTTGGGGCTTGCCATGGTCGGCGGGCTGATGGCTGGGGCAGGGCTCTCCTATCTCCTGGAAAAGCGGGACCGCGGCTATCGCAGCGAGAACGAATTCGCGGCCGAAACCCGGACCAATTGCGTCGGCCTTCTCCCCAATCTCGATCATTATCCGGGTGGGCTCGAGAGCCTGGTCTTCGCCGAGGCGGTGCGCTCGATGGTCGCCGAGCTGTTCCCGCCGAGCAATCCGCCCAAATTCGTGCTGATCACCTCCTCCGCGCCCGGAGAGGGCAAATCCTTCGTCGCCTCCGCCATGGCGCGCGTGCTGGCGATGATGGGCCAGCGGGTCCTTGTGATCGACGGCTCGCCTCGCCGCCTGCTGCTGGGCCAGAACTTCCCGCATGAGGCGCTGCTCGACCAGTGCCTGCCGCAGGTCGGCTGTCCCGGCACCAGCCCCGTCGCCACGGTTCGGCGCGCCTCGGGCCTGCGCGATAGCCAGAACGTCTATTCGAACCCGGCTTTCGAGGCGATGCTGCGCGAGGCGCGGGCGCGCTATGACGTCATCCTGTTCGAGGTGGCGCCCGTGCTGCTCTCGGCCGACAGCGCCTTGCTGCGCGAGCATGCCGATACCGTGCTGCACGTCGTCAGGTGGAACGACACGTTGAAGAGCACCGTCTCCGCGACACTCGACCACCTCGGCAAGCTCGGTCTGGACGTCGCAGGCGTCGTGCTCAACGGCGTCGATCTCGAAGAGCAGGGGCGCTACGACGTCTCCGACCGCGGCAAGGTCTATCGGAACTACAAATCCTTCTATCAGGCCTCCGCATGAGTCGGCGTCTGCATCGCTACGCCGCGCTGCTGGCTCCCGCGGATCTCGGCGCGCCGTCCCCGTCGCGCGGTGGGGGGTTCGGCTGCGAGGCCTGCGGATCGCCCGCCGTCCATCTGCCGAGCGATCTGTCGGGTGAGGCGCTGGTCATCTGCGATGGCTGCCAGCGCCCGGTCGCGACCCTGGCCGCCTTCCGGGCCTATGTCGATCGCCTGGCTGCAGGCGCTCAGTTCTGCGACCATCACCTGACGGTCTGTCACGCGGATGCCGGAGCCGAATCCGACCAGGTCGTGTCGAGCTGACCGCGAACCCACCTCAGGTTTAAGGATTGAGGCGATTCGGAGGCTCGATTCGCGGTGCGAACGGATGAGATCGGTTGACGAGGCCGTTCCATCAACAGCGTTGACAGTGCCGCCCGAGAGAAACAATCCATTGATATACTGTGTCAAAAAAAGACGACTAGTCCGTTCGGACTAATCCTTCCGAGTACACGTTCTTCGTGCCGGGTAGAATCGAATCAAGGCTGAAGGGTATCTAGGGCTCGATCACTTAGAGTGTTCCAGCCAAAAAAGGAGCCCCTTTATGGCCACATTTTACATCTCCCCAACTGGAAGCGACAACAATACGGGGCTTGATGCATCGTCATCTTTCCAAACGTTAGAGCGAGCCGTTGAAGCCATGCGCCAGAGTGGCGGTGGCGATACCGTCTACCTCGCTGGCGGCACCTACTATGCCAACACCCCTCTCAACCTGACGGCCGCCGATTCCGGATCCTCCTTCCTGGCGATGTCCGGGGAGAAGGTCACGATCAGCGGCGGCACGCCCGTCTCCGGCTGGACCCAGGGAGCGGACGGCATCTGGTCGGCGCAGGTGTCCGCCGCCGATGTTCAGCAGCTCACCGTCAACGGCGTGAAGCAGGTCGAGAGTCGCTTCCCCGATGTCGATCCGAACGACCCGATCACGGGCGGTTGGCTCTGGGGACAGGACGTGCCAGCGGGCCGGGACGCGACCAACTCATTGGCCTTCAATCCCTCCGATTTCCCGCCCGGGCATGAGCCGAAGGTCGGCCAGACGGTGACGGTGTTCGCCGAGAACGGCTACGCCAATGACAAGCTGACGATCGAGTCGGTCAGCGGCAACGTCATGACCTTCTCGTCCGAGGCGAATTACGACCTGGGTCCGGCGAGCCGCTTCTTCATCTCGGAGCCGGTGCCGGACGCGGTCGGCGAATGGTCCTTCGACAGCGCGACGCAGACCGTCCGCTACAAGGCCCCGGAAGGCTTCACGGGTGAAGGGGCGGTGGCCTCCGACGCTCATAGCCTGTTCGTCGTCGACGGCGCCCAGAAAGTCACCTTCAAGGGCCTGACCTTCGCCGATACGGCTGCGAGCTCGGGCGATCCGGAAACGGCGGCGATCGAGGCGCATGATGCGACCGGCATGGTCGTCGAAGGCAACCACTTCCTCAATGTCGGCGTCGGCGTCGCCCTGCACGGGGGCAGCAGCGGCAATCTGCTGTCGGGCAACAGCTTCGAGCACATCTGGTCGAGCGCCATCGCGATGACCGCCGGGACCAGCGGCAACCAGGTGACGAACAACGTCATCGATCGTTCGGGCGAGGTCTTCGTCCAGTTCGGCGCCATCGACATGCAGGAGTCGGCGCAGAACCAGATCGACCACAACACGATCACCAATGTGCCGCGCTTCGGCATCGCCGAGATCAACTACGATCCTGGCAACCCTTCGGGCGGGAACATCATCGAGTACAATGACGTCCGTCATTCCGGCCAGCAGACACCCGATGTCGGCGCCATCTACTTGTACTCGGGCGACGATTCCGGGGCGGCGGGCGATACGATCCGCTACAACAACATCGTCGATGCCGGCGGTCTCAACACCCAGGCCGGAGGCTTCGCCGAGAACTGGAGTTCCGGCATCTATCTCGACAACATGGCCAGCAACGCGCAGATCTACGGCAATTTCGTGCAGGGCACGACGTTTGCCGGCGTCTATATTCATGGCGGCTCGGGCAACCAGATTTACGACAACACGCTGCTGGACAACGGCACATTTGGCATCTCGACCGTGGTTGCCGATGACTTTGCGATGGATGGCAACGAGGTCTATCGGAACTTCATTCAGGTGTCGGCTAACGGAAACAACACGATCGACACCGACCAGACCGATCCCGGCCTGATCCATGACAACGTCTACTACAACCCCGATGGCGGCGAGCTGACGATCGCGGATCTCGCGCTGGCAGCGTTCCAGCAGCGCGGTGGTGATGCCGGTAGCGTCGTGACTGATCAGGCCGGGTTCGCCAATGCCGGAGCGGGCGACTACAGCTTCCTCGCCGGGTCGGTCGCGCAACTGCATGGCATCGCGTCGGCGCCGTTCGGGTCGATCGGATCGTCGCTCGCTGGCGCATTGCCTGAGGTCGGCACCCCTGTGACGCCTCCGGTCACGCCGCAGCCGCCGGTCACGGTCGAGCCGGAAACTCCCGTGACGCCACCGGTCACGGCCGAGCCGGAGACGCCTGTGACACCTCCGGTCACAGCCGAGCCGGAGCAGCCCACCACGGTCATCCCGCCGGTCACGGCGGAGCCGGGGACGCCCCCGACCGAAATCCCGGTGACGAATCCGGGGAACCCGCCGGACGTGATCACGATCCCCGAGGTCACGCTGCCGGAGACCGAGCCGGACACTCCGTCGAATCCGGGCGGCTGGTCGGGCTGGGGCGGCAACCATGGCTGGGGTGGTCGTGGCGGTGGCCGCAACTGGTTCCAGGAGATCCGGTCGCAGCGCGACGATGACGGCGACGATCGTGGCGGTGGCCGCAACTGGTTCCAGGAGATCCGGTCGCAGCGCGACGATGACGGCGACGATCGTGGCGGCTGCCGCAACTGGCTTCAGGAGATCCGGTCGCGGCACGACGACGACAACGACCAGCATCACCAGCAGTCACACTGGCACTGGTAAGGCTCTCTCCCTCAGGCACCCGGCTCCATGGCGGAGCCGGGTAGCCATCTCACCAGACGATGCCGGCCTGCAGCGATCCCTTCTCGTCGAGAAGCGGAGTCAGGCCGGCTTCACTCTTTTCTATCGCGACTGCGCTGGGGAACTCGACGAATGCTCTCGCAAACGGTCCGCAAGCTGACGCCCGCATTTGCCTCGCTCTTCGGGCTTTCCTTCGTGCTCAATCTCTTCGTCTTCGTGTCGCCGCTCTACACGATGCAGATCTACGACCGGGTGCTGACCAGCCGGAACAGCACGACGCTGGTCATGCTTTCGCTGATCGTGCTCGCCCTGTTCGTGGCCTATGCCGCGCTCGAGCATTTCCGCAGCCGCGCGCTCGTCCAGCTCGGCCTGTGCGTCGACAAGGCGCTGTCCGAGCCCGCCTTCGAGGCCGCCTTCCTTGGCGCGCTCGACGCGAAGGGCTCGCCGACCCTGCCGGTTCGCGATGTCGAAACCCTGCGGGCGACGCTTTCCGGCAATCTCGTGCCGACGCTGATGGATGCGCCCTGGATTCCGATCTATCTCGCCCTCTGCTTCGTGCTGCACCCGGCGATCGGCGCGGTCGCCACGCTCGGCGCCGCTGCGATCCTCGGCGTTGCCCTGCTGAACGAGCGCATCACCAAGGGCGCGCTGATCCGCGCCTCGGAGATCGGCCATGGCGCGAGCGAGCGCCTGACGGCCTCGCTCCGCAATGCCGAGGTCATCAAGGCGCTGGGGATGGGCAAGGCGGTCCGCGGCGAGTGGCAGCGCCGGCATGATCGGGCGCTCGCCTATCACACCGTCGCAGCCGACTGGGGCGGAACGCTGCTGGCCGCGACGAAGCTGCTGCGGCTGGCGCTGCAATGCGCGGTCCTCGGCGTCGGCGCCTATCTCGCGATCCATCAGAACATCGCCGCGGGAGTGATCTTCGCGGCCTCCCTGATCATGGGCCGGGCGCTCGCGCCGATCGAGGGCGCCGTCGGGCAATGGAAGAGCTTCGTTTCGGCCCGCAGCGCCTTCCAGAGGCTCGGCGCGGCCCTGAAGGCGCCGTCGGAGGACGGCGAACCGATGTCCTTGCCGCATCCGGCCGGCTCGCTGCGGGTCGAGGGCCTGAGCGTGCGCAGCCCGAACGGAAACGCCCGGCTGCTACACAACGTCTCGTTCGAGGTGGAACCCGGCGAGATCGCCGCGGTCGTCGGCTTGACCGGCTCCGGCAAGTCCTCGCTGGCGCGGGCGCTCGTCGGCGTCTGGCAACCCGTCCAGGGCGTCGTGCGGCTCGACGGCAACGACATCAGGCATTTTCCCGACGAGCAGCGCGGCCGCGTCCTCGGCTACCTGCCGCAAGATGTCGAATTGTTCGCAGGCAACGTGAGAGACAACGTCACCCGCTTTGACCCAGACGCGACCGACGAGGCAGCGGTCGCCGCCGCCTCCGCCGCCTCGGCGCATGAGCTGATCCAGAGCTTCCCGGACGGCTATGCGACGCAGATCGGCGAGGGCGGAGCAACCCTCTCCGGCGGGCAGCGCCAGCGCATCGGGCTGGCGCGCGCGCTTTACGGGCAGCCGGCACTGGTCGTCCTCGATGAGCCGAACGCCAATCTCGACATGGATGGCGATGCCGCGCTGGCGCGCGCTCTGGCGGGCCTGCGCGATGCCGGTGCGATCGTCGTGGTGGTCACCCATCGCCCGCAACTGCTGTCGCAGGTCGACAAGATCATCCTGATGCAGAAGGGCCAAGCGGTCAGAGTGGGCGGGCGCGACGAAATCCTGCCGGTGCTGCTGCAGCCGGGCGGCGCCGCCGCCCGCATCCAGCCGCCGCAACGTGGCCAGACAGGGCAGGTCGAGCCGCTTTCAGCGGCAAGGTGGGCCCGCCGATGAACGCCTTCGCCAGCAAGATGCAACCCGTGCTGAACACAATCAAGCTCGCCCTCAGCAGGCCGAAACTGCGCCGGCACCTCGCTCCCATGCTCGTTGTCGCTAGGCACTGGATCCGGCGGGCCGGCGCACCGGTCGAGGGCAGCGGCGACTGGCGCGCTCCGGTCCGCAAGGGCTATGTCGTCGTCGGCCTGGCGCTCGGCGCCGGCGGGCTCTGGTCATTGACCGCAAGGCTCGACAGCGCCGTCGTGGCGCATGGCAGCGTCGTCGTCGAGAGCGATCGCAAGGCGGTCCAGCATCTCGAAGGCGGCCTCGTCGAGCAGATCGCCGTGCGGGACGGCGCCGACGTCAAGGCCGGCGAGACCCTGCTGCGTCTCGATACGACGCATGCGGCGGCGCAGCGCAGCGTGGCGCGGCTCGGCGTGTTACAGGCGTTGGGCGAGGAGGCGCGCTTCACTGCCGAGATCGACCGGCTCGAGCGCATCACCTTCCCGAGCGAGCTGATGGACGCCGCCGAGAGCAAGGAGGCGCGCCGGATCATGCTCGACCAGGAGCGCCTGTTCAAGGAACGCCAATCTGCCCAGAAGCTCGAAGTCTCGATCCTGAAGGAGAGGCTGACGCAGTCCGAGAAACAGTATCAGTCGAGCGAGGCGCAGCGCGAGGCGGCGATCAGTCAGGCCGCCAGCATCAACGACGAACTCGCCAACCTGCGGCCGCTCGCCGACAAGGGCTATGTCGCGGCGACGCGGATCAATCCGCTGAAGCGCTCGCTGACCGACCTTCAGGGCCGTATGGGCTCGCTGGAAGCTGATCTGGCACGGCTTTCGGTCGCCAATGACGAGATCAGGCTGCAGATGAGCCAGATCGGACTGCGCGCCACCGAGGAGGCCTCGACCAAGCTCGCCGAATGCAGGGTCAAGCTGGCCGATGCGCGCGAGAAGCTGCGCATCGCCGAGGATGTCCTGGCGCGCGCCGAAGTCCGCGCGCCGCGCTCCGGGCGGGTCGTGGCCTCGAAGATCCATACGGTGGGCGCCGTGGTGAAGCCGGGCGAGACCCTGATGGAGATCGTGCCGCAGGATGACGATCTCATCGTCACCGCCAAGATCTCTCCGATGGACGTGAACAACCTTCATCCGGGCATGGCCGCCGAGGTGCGCCTGCCATCCTTCAAGGGACGGTCGACGCCCTTCACCGTCGGCGAGGTGAAGTCGGTCGCGGCCGATGCGCTGCGCGACGACGTCTCGCAGCAGATGGTCTATGAGTTGCGGGTCAGCGTCGCCGCGTCGGGGTTCCCCCCCAAGGTCAGGGCCAAGCTCAGGCCGGGCATGCCGGCGGAGGTGTATGTCTCCACCGGCGAGCGCACGGCCATCGCCTATCTGATGCAGCCACTGACCGATTCGATGCGCTCCAGCTTTCGGGAGGAGTGAGCGCAGACGAGGTAGGGCGATCGGAGGAGCCGGTCGCCCGAAGGCGCGGCATCTTCGCCTGCGGGATCAGCCAAGATGGCCGCTTGAGCCCGCCGGTTTCTCTTCCAGTATTGCGGCGCGATCAGCAGCCGCTTTCGGGGAGCAGAACCCATGCCCAAGATCATCCCGGTCGTGCTGTGCACTGGCCATGGCGCCGGCCTGTGGCCGATCGCGCGCGAGACGATGCCCAAGCAGTTCATTCCGCTCTTCGGCAAGGACTCCACGTTCCAGCGTACGCTTCGGCTCCTGTCCGATCCCGACGTCTTTGACGCGCCGATCGTGTTGACGAATGCGGAACAGCGCTTCACCGTCGTCGACCAGTTGCAGGCCATCGGCCTGCATGCCGAAATCGTGCTGGAGCCGGCCAAGCGGGGCGCGCATTCCGCCGCCGCGATCGCCGCCGAGCTCGGCCTTGCGCGCCGCGAGGCTGCGCTCGTCGGCATCTTCCCGGCCGACCATGTCGTGCAGGACGGCAAGCTCTTCGTCGAAACCTGCGCCAGGGCTGCGGCGGTCGCCGCGCAGGGACGCATCGTCGCGATCGGCATACCGCCATGCTATCCGGCGACCGCCTATGGCTATATCCGCCCTGGGACGGAGATCGTAGAGGGCGTGCGCGATGTCGAGGATGTCGCGGCCAAGCCCGACGCTGCCCTGGCGGCGCGCTATCTCGCCGACGGCTATCTCTGGAATTCTGGCAATGTCGTCTTCGACGCGACGACGATGCAGGCGAGGCTCCAGGCGGCTGCCCTAGGGGCGATCGGCAACGCTGCGGCGACGGGAGGCAATCTCGGAATCCGCATGCTCGAAGCCGATGGTCTCACCGGCCTTCCGGCGCTTGCGGGAGAACCGTCCGCCCAGCAGCAGGCCGATACCGCAGCGGTGATCGCCGGTCATTTCGGCTGGTCCGATGTCGGCGACTGGAGCGCGGTCTGGCAGCTCTCCGAGAAGGGGACGGGCGGCAATGTCGTCCAGGGCCGCGGCTATGTGGTGGACGGCACGAACAACCTCGTCCGCTCCGAGGATGCGGTCGTCGCGCTCGTCGGGCTGGACGACGTCGCAGTCATCGCCACCCGCGACGCCATCCTGGTGACGCCGAAGGCGAAATCCGACAAGGTCAGGGACGCCGTCGCGCTGATCGCCGCGAAACACGAGCCGGAAGCCATCAGCCACCGCGAGATCCATCGGCCCTGGGGCAAATATCTCTCCGTCGATCTCGACGAGCGCCATCAGGTCAAGCGCATCACGGTGAAGCCGAACGGCGTGCTGTCCCTGCAGAAGCACCATCACCGCGCCGAGCACTGGGTCGTGGTCCGCGGCACCGCGCAGGTGACGCGCGACGACGAGACCATCATCGTGCACGAGAACGAGGCGATCTACCTGCCGATCGGCTGCGTCCACCGTATGGCCAATCCCGGCAAGATCCCGCTCGAGATCATCGAGGTGCAGGTCGGCTCCTATCTCGGCGAAGACGACATCATCCGCATCGAGGACATCTACCAGCGCTGCTGAGCGGGCAGGGCCGAAGCCGCGGCTCAGCCATGCAAGGCTGAGTCCGAAGAATTAGCGTTGACTAATCAATTAGTGCTTGCTAATTGATCTCTCATGCCTGAAAGTGCTTCCGTCTCCACCGTCATGCGTGCGCTCGCCGATCCGACGCGGCGTGCCGTGTTCGAGCGCATTTCCGCTTGTGACGAGATCACCGTCGCGGAGCTGACCCGCGGCAGCGGCGTCACGCAGGGCGCCATCTCGCAGCATCTCAAATCACTGAAGCAGGCCGGCCTCGTCGCCGAGCGGCCGGAGGGTCGCAACGTCTTCTATCGCGCCGAGCCGGAAGGGCTGGCGCCGCTCGTCGACTGGATCGGCCATTACGGCGTGTTCTGGCGCGAGCGCTTCGCCAACCTTCGCAGCCTTCTCAAGGAGATCGACCCGTGATCGAGCTGAAGCCCGCCACACAGGCGATCATCGTCGACGAGATCCTGCCGCACGCGCCCGAAACGATCTGGAAGGCGCTGACCTCGAGCAGGCTGATCGCCCGCTGGATCATGGAACCCACGGGCTTCGCGCCTGTCGTGGGCACGCGCTTCACCTTCAAGACGACGCCGGCCGGCGCCTGGGACGGCACGATCCATTGCCAGGTGCTCGAGGTGATCCCGAACGAGCGACTGTCCTATTCCTGGAAGGGCGGTGACGACGGCAATGTCGGCTACGGCTCCCGGCTCGACACGGTCGTCACCTGGACGCTGTACAGGCAAGGGGACGACACGCGCGTGCGCCTCGTCCATTCCGGCTTCGAGCTGCCGCGCAACGAGATCGCCCTCACCAATATGGGCCGCGGCTGGAAGAGCATCCTGCCCCGCCTCGGCGATGTCGCTGGCGAGGACGACTGACCACCGCCGACGCCTTCCACAGTCTCGGCTGTTTCCCATCCCTTCCTGGAGAATGACGATGAGCCATGCCTATACGGGCGGCTGCGCCTGCCGCGCGATCCGCTATGAGATCACTGCCGAACCGATCGCGAGCAATGACTGCCAGTGCCGCCAGTGCCAGCGCCAGAGCGGCACCGGCCACAGCTCCTATCTCAGCTTCGTCGGTGCGCCGGTCACGCTCGAGGGCAAGGCGAGCACCTGGGACGTCGTCGGCGAGGGCGGCACGGTCAAGCGCTGCGCCTTCTGCCCAACCTGCGGCTCACCGGTCTACCTGACCTTCCCGGACATTCCCGACCTGTTCATCGTTCGCGCCGGCAGCCTCGACGAGCCCGCCCGCTACAAGCCGGAGAGGGTGTTCTGGCATTCCGTCGCCCAGCCTTGCGACCACGTGTCTCCAGAGGCCACGAAGTTCGAGAAGCTGCCGCCGCGATGACACTCTGTTGTCTGGGCCTGCCCGCTCTCAATAGGGCAGGCCGACATAGTTCTCCGCGACGCTGGTGAGAGCGGCCTGCGATTGCGCGAGGTAGTCGAACTCGGCCCGCCTGATGCGCTGGTCGAAGGTGCTCGCCTCCGGAAACAGATGCAGCAGGTTGGTCATCGACCAGGAGAAGCGCACCGCCTTCCAGACCCGCGCCAGCGCCTTCGCCGAATAGGCGTCAAGCCCGGCATCGGAACGCTCGGCATAGTGCTCGCGCAGCGCCTCGAACAGGTAGTGCACGTCGCTGGCGGCGAGGTTCAGCCCCTTGGCGCCGGTCGGCGGCACGATGTGTCCAGCATCGCCGGCGAGGAAGAGCCGGCCGAAGCGCAGCGGCTCGGCGACGAAGCTGCGCAGCGGCGCGATGCTCTTTTCCAGCGACGGCCCCGCCGTCACGGCCGCCGCGACCTCGTTCGGCACGCGCCGGCGCAATTCATTGAAGAAGCGCTCGTCGGACCAGGCCTCGACCGTCTCGTCGAGTGCCACCTGGACATAATAGCGGCTGCGGGTTTGCGAGCGCATTGAGCAGAGCGCGAAGCCGAAGGGCGAGCTGGCATAGACCAGCTCATGCGCCGCCGGCGGCTGGTCGACCAGCAGGCCGAGCCAGCCGAAGGGATAGACGCGCTCGAAGGTCTCGATCGCCCCTGCCGGCACCGAGGCGCGGCAGATGCCGTGGAAGCCGTCGCAGCCGGCGATGAAGTCACAGGCGATCTCGCGCCGCTCGCCCTCGACGGTGAAGCTGACGCGCGGCGAGGCGCCGTCGAAATCATGAAGCTGCACATTCTCTGCTTCGTAGAAGCTCGTCGTGCCGGCGCCCTGCCGTGCCTCCATCAGGTCCTGCGTCACCTCGGTCTGGCCGTAGACCGTTACCTGCCGGCCGGTCAGCCCCTTCAGATCGATGCGCTGCAGGCGCCCCTCGAAGGCGAGCGAGAAGCCGTCATGCGGCAGACCCTCCGCCGCCAGGCGCGCGCCGACGCCGGCCTCGTGCAGCAGGTCGACCGTGCCCTGCTCGAGCACGCCGGCCCGGATGCGCGAGAGCACATAATCAGCGCTCTTGCGCTCGATGATGACGTTGTCGATGCCCTGGCGGGTCAAGAGCTGGCCGAGCAGAAGGCCGGAGGGACCTGCGCCGACGATCACGACCTGGGTGCGCATGGCGTCCTCCCATAAACCAACGGGCGCGGCGCCCGGTACTTTCACGCGAGAATGCCATCGTTATCGCTTGATCGGAATGGAGCTTTCATCCAACCTCTTGGACAAAACGAACATCGGACTGATTAGATGACGCTCGCCTCGGTGCCGGCCTACTGGCTCTATGACGAGCCGCGTGAGCAGCGGTTCCCGGACGCGCTGCACATCGAGCGGATCAGCGCCCGCAGCGCCCCGCGCGACTGGCGGATCGAGCCGCATCGCCACCAGGACATGGCCCAGTTCTTCCTGATCGCCTCGGGGGGCGGGCTGGTGCGGATCGACGGCGTCGAGCACCGGCTTGTCGCCGGTACCGCCATTCTGCTGCCGCCGCTGACGATCCACGATTTCAACTTCGATCCGGATACCGAGGGCTTCGTCGCCAGTGTCGCGACCTCGACGCTGATACCGCTTTTCGAGGCGGAGCCGGCGCTCCGCGGCATTCTCGGCGAGGCTTTCGTCGACAGGCGAGGGCCGGAGGACGACAGCATCGTGGAGCTTGCCATGACGATGGAGGCGGCGCTCGCCGAGTTTGCCCGCAACCGCGGCAGCCGCGAGCTGGCGCTCGCCGCACATGCGCGCCTGATCGCGATCTGGTTCGTTCGCGCCGCGCGCTCGCATGCGGTGGCGGCCAGCGGCGCCAACGATGCCCGTGCCGTGCTGGTCAGGCGCTTCATCGAGCGCGTCGAGAGCCATTTCCACACGCATGAACCGCTGGATGCCTACGCGCGCGACCTCGGCGTCACTGGCCCGCACCTCACCCGCGTCTGCCGCGAGCTGCTCGGCCATTCCGCCATGCGGGTGATCCAGGGGCGGCTGATGATCGAGGCGCGGCGGGACCTCGTCTACACCCGCTCGCCGGTCTCGCAGATCGCTTTCCGGCTCGGCTTCTCCGACCCGGCCTATTTCTCCCGCTTCTTCGCGGCGCGGGCGGGCATGTCGCCCTCGGAGTATCGAGCGGCGGGGTGAAGGCGTTCAGGGACCCCGCTCAGCGGTTGGTGATGTTCTTATTTTGTTCTATCATCCGAAGATCAGGAGATTATCTCCCGACCAGTTCGACCTATTCGGCGGAGGTGGAAACACTGGACCCGCGAAGCCCTCGCTACAGGCCGCGGGCCAATCTGACGCGGCTTGGAACAGCTACTTTTTTGCTGTCGTGCTGCCATCCGACATCGCTCGGTCGGTCGACGCGCTCGGGCGTCAGCTTCGGCGATCAATGAAGCTGCGGGGCAATCTGGTCGGGCCTGATCGCTACCATGTCAGCCTGTGCGGTATCGGCGCATTCGGCGAAGCACCGTCTGGAATTGTCGATCGTCTGAAGCAGATTGGTGCGCCAATTCACGAGCCGCGCTTCGATATCTTTTTTGACCAGGCGGAAGCGTTTGGTAGCTCGTATGGAAAGCGGTCGCTGGTCCTGACTGCGAGTGACACGCTGCCCGCCTTGCTCGCACTCCAAAGACGCCTTCATGATGCCATGCTGGCGGCGAGCGTACCTATCGACGAGCGGTTCAATCCGCACATCACTCTGCTCTACGACAGGCGGCCCGTTCCCCGGATCGACATCCCTCGGCTAAGCTTCACCGTTCCCGAGTTCGTCCTGATCCGCAGCGTCCATGGCGCGCGCCGCCACGACCATCTCGCACGCTGGTCACTGGGCAGCTGATGACCGCGCAGCGTCCGCTTAGGCGCCTTCTCCTTCCGGTGCTATCCGCGGGACAGTGCGCAACACCTCTGCCGTGATGCCGCCGCCCGCAAGCCGCTCACGCCCGCCCATACCCTCGATGTCGAAGACGAAGAGCGCCGTGTCGCAATGGCCGCCGAGCCGGCGGATCAGGCGCGCCGCCGCCAGCGCGGTGCCGCCCGAGATCAGGCAATCGTCGACGATCGCGACATGGCGCCCCGCCAGCCGCGCGCCTTTCGAGATCACGACGCCCTCGCCGAGCTCGTAATTCGCCATAATGCTGCGCATCACGCCGTTGCGCAGCGAATCGACCTTGCGAATGTCGAAGAAGCCGAGGCCGCTGCGACAGGCGAGCGCGCCGGCGAGGCCGAGCCCGCCAATGTCGATGCCGGCGAGAACCTCGACCTTCGCCGGAACTCGTTGCGCCAACTCGTCCACCATGCGTCGCGTCAGGGTCGCGTCGACGGTTGTGATCGAGATATCGGGAAAATCGACGCCGGCGGCGGGATGATTTTTCCAGGGGCGGAACGGAATGTCGAAATCGTCGTCGCCCGTCGCGAGTGGATCAAGTCGATCGATCATGACGCGTCCATTCGATTCCCCGCTCGTCCGATACGCGCCATCGTTGCCGATCACATGACGGAACGCGAGAGGCTGCCGACCGTTCGGCTTGATCTGCGGCCTGTGCCATGCCACCCCCGCGCCGACGGCAATCAGGGACGGCCCGGACGATGGTCACGCTCTACGGCATCAAGAACTGCGACACGATGAAGAAGGCCTGGAGCTGGCTCGACGCACACAAGGTCCCCTACGCCTTCCACGATTACCGCGTCTCCGGCATCGACAAGGCCCGTCTCGAAGCCTGGTGCCGCGAGCTCGGCTGGGAGAAGGTGCTCAACAAGGGAAGCACGACCTTCCGCGAGCTGCCCGAGGCCGACAGGCAGGGTCTCGACGAGCAGAAGGCGATCGCGTTGATGCTGGCACAGCCGACCATGATCAAGCGCCCGGTGCTCGATCTCGGCGACCGCCGTATCCTCGCCTTCAAGCCCGACGTCTACGAGGCGGCTTTCGCCAAGCGCTGAGCTGCCGACACAGGCCCGCACAGCGCGCAAGGCTCTTCCGTAGAGTGCCGCGCTGGGCTAGGCCCGCGCCCATGACGACGGATTTCAGCTTCCATCTTCTCGGCCGGGACGGCGCTGCCCGCACCGGCGAGGTCCGCATGCCGCGCGGTGTGATCCGCACGCCGGCCTTCATGCCGGTCGGCACCGCCGCGACGGTCAAGGGTATGTATCCCGAGCAGGTCAAGGCGCTCGGCGCCGATGTCGTGCTCGGCAATACCTATCACCTGATGCTGCGGCCCGGCGCCGAGCGCGTCGCCAGGCTCGGCGGCCTGCACAAGTTCATGAACTGGCCGCATCCGATCCTGACCGATTCCGGCGGCTTCCAGGTGATGTCGCTCGCCAATCTGCGCAAGCTGACCGAAGAAGGCGTTACCTTCCAGTCTCACATCGACGGCTCCAAGCATGTGCTGACGCCGGAGCGCTCGGTCGAGATCCAGAACCTGCTCGGCTCCGACATCGTCATGCAGCTCGACGAATGCGTCTCGCTGCCCTGCGAGGACAAGGTCGCCGAAAAGGCGATGCACCTGTCCTTGCGCTGGGCCGAGCGCTGCAGGAAGGCTTTTGGCGATCCGGCGGGCAGGGCGCTGTTCGGGATTGTCCAGGGTGGGGCGGTGCCGGCCTTGCGCGTCGAGAGTGCGCGTGAGCTCGCCGCCATGGACTTGAAGGGCTACGCCATCGGCGGGCTCGCGGTCGGCGAGCCGCAGGATGTGATGCTAGCGATGATCGAGACGGTCGAGCCGCATCTGCCGCAGGAGAAGCCGCGCTATCTGATGGGCGTCGGCACGCCTGACGACATCGTCGAGGCGGTCAGGCGCGGCGTCGACATGTTCGACTGCGTGATGCCGACGCGGGCTGGTCGCCATGGCCAGATCTTCACCCGCTTCGGCCGGATGAACCTGAAGAACGCCAAGCACGCCGAGGATGCCAGGCCGATCGATCCGCAATCCTCCTGCCCGGCGGCGAACAGCTATTCGCGCGCCTATCTGCACCATCTGGTCAAGGCCGAGGAGATGCTCGGTAAGATGCTGCTGACCTGGGTCAACCTCGCCTATTACCAGGAGCTGACGGCGGGCGTGCGCGCCGCCATCGCCGCCGGCCGCCTCGAGGATTTCATCGCAGAGACCAAGGAAGGCTGGGCCAAGGGCGAGCCGGCGTGATCGAACCATGGCTCGGCCTGCTGCTCATGAAGATGGCGGTCGCGGCCGCCATCGTCGTCAGCTGTTCGCTGCTCGCCGAACGCTCGGGGCCGTTGGTCGCGGCGATGATCGCGACGCTGCCCATCTCGGCCGGGCCGGTCTATGTCTTCCTGGCGCTCGACCACGATGCGGCCTTTATCGCGGGCGGCGCGCTCGGCAGCATGGGCTCGAACCTCGCCAATGCCGGGCTGTCGCTGGTCTATGTGCTGCTGGCACAGCGCTTCGGCACGTTCGTCAGCCTCGGAACCGGGCTTGCGACCTGGTTCGCGGTCATTCTCGTGCTGCGGGTGCTGGAGCCGTCCGTTGGCGTTGCGATCGCCCTGACGGTGGTGATCTATCTCGGCCTGCATCGTCTGTTCCGGCCTTATCTCGGGGCGCGGCCCAAGGCGCCGCCGGGCCGGCCCTGGTTCGTGATTCCGCTGCGCGCCGGTGCGGTTGCGACGCTGGCCGGCGTCGTCAGCACGATCAGCAGCCATGTCGGCGCAGGCTGGTCCGGAGTGCTCGCCGCGTTCCCGATCGTGCTCTCCAGCCTGATCGCGATCCTGCAGCCGCGTATAGGCGGTCCGGCGACCGCCGCCGTGATCGCGAATGGCGCACTGGGGCTGCTGGGATTCGGTCTCGGGCTGGCGCTCGTGCATCTGACGGCCGTGCCGCTCGGCTCCTGGCCGGCGCTCGGGCTCGGCCTGCTGGTCTGTATCGTCTGGAACCTGGGGCTGATGGCGCTAGCGCGCCGCCGCGCGCCGCCATGAGGCGATGAAAAGACCGGCGATGATCAGCGCGATACCGCCGACCTGCAGCCCGCTCGGGATCTCGCCGAGCACGGGGATCGCCAGCAGCGTGCCGGCCACCGGGATCATCGGCGGAAAGCGCCCGGCGACAGACGGGCCCAGCACCGGCGTCGACCAGCTCCAGATCCACAGGCCGACGATGACGTTGAGCACGCCCTGATTGATCGCGTGCAGCAGCAGGACCCACCAGGGCGCGACATCGAAGCCGCGGAAGTAGAAGGCGAAGTAGATCGGCAGATAGGCCATCGACAGCACGGAAACCACGGCCGTGGCCTTGAGTGCATTGACCCGCCAGAGCTGGATCAGCAGCGGATAGCCGCCCCAGACCAGTCCGACGCCGAGGAAACAGAGATCGCCGAAAACGATGCTTGGATTGGAATGCGTCGTGCCGGCAATGCCGAGACAGGCCAGGCCGACGAGCACCGCGATCACGCCGAGGACAAGCTGCCGGGTCAGCAGCGCGCCGAACAGGACGACGCTGCCGACGATGCCGATCACCGTGACGGTGCCTGGCCCGATCACGGCGCCATGGGCTGCTGGGGCGAAGGTCAGCCCGGTCATGAGCAGGAAGCTCATCGGAAAACCGCTCATCGCCGCCAGGACAAGGCCACGTTTCCAGCCGAGACCGGCGCAATCGCGCAGGCCGCCGGCCATCATGAAGCTCGGCAGAAGCAGGAGGCCGGCCGTGACGAAGCGCAGCGCCAGCATGTCGTGCGATGACAGTCCGTTCAGCACGGCGTGACGGCTGACGACAAAATTAGCCCCGAAGATCAGCATAGCGAACGTCATGCCGGCAAAGGCGAGACGCCGGAGGCTGGCCTGCCGCCGGGCGGTTTCGTGGGAGACGATTTGCTGATCCATTCGCTGAACCGGATAGCGCGACTGCTGCGCCGCCCAAAGATGGGTAACGACATGGCTCGCCTGCGCCTGCCGCGGCCTCGGCAATTTCATGCTTCAGCCCTGAATTCTCCCGAGCGGCGTCGCCGGGGCGCCGCAGTTGCACTGCTTGCTGCCGCTCGTTCTAGGTCGAGGAAGGCTTGTCATGGGTATGGAACTTGCCGCGACGCCGAGCAGGCGTTTGGGTCAGCGGCTTTCAACAGCAGACCAGTTCGGCGTTGGCGCTGCCGCCATTGCCTGTCTGTTGTCCGGGCTCGTCTGGCTCGGTTCGGCGCGAACCGTACCGAACCGGGAAACCATCGCGGAGGTCGCGCCCGCTTTCGTGCACCTTGCGCCGGAAAGCGGGAAGATGCTGGATCGCTACGCCGGTGAGCCTGACGAGACCATCGCGCGACCCGGCTTGCTGCGGCCGGCGAGCCTGACCATGCCGCTGGCGCTGGACTGGGGCCATGAGGCGCCCTCGCCGGACCGGATGTCGCAGGCGGCAGCCCAGCCGCCGTCAGCGCGGTCCCGGGCAGCCTCGGCACCGGCTCAGCGTTCGACGCCTCAGCCCCTCGCGCGGGTCGCAGCCTTGCCTTCCGCGCCGCCGCTCGACATCGCTCCGCTGTCGCAGAAGCGTCCGGAGCAGCCCGACCTTTGGGACAGCACCGTCTCGATCGTGTCCATGCCGCTCGACGGGGCGGTTAACGTCGGCAAAGCTGCCGTCGACAATGCGACGACGGCAACTCGCTGGGCGGTGTCGGCCATCAACCGGCTTTTTCCGAGCTGGTAAGGCTCAGGCCAGCGCCTTCAACGCCGAGCGGCCGGCATAGATCGCCTGCGCGCCGAGCTCCTCCTCGATGCGCAGGAGCTGGTTGTACTTCGCGGTCCGGTCCGAACGGGCGAGCGAGCCGGTCTTGATCTGACCGCAATTGGTCGCGACCGCGAGGTCGGCGATGGTCGCGTCCTCAGTCTCGCCGGAGCGATGCGACATCACGGCGGTGTAGCCGGCGCGCTGGGCCATCTCGACGGCAGCGAGCGTCTCGGTCAGCGTGCCGATCTGGTTGACCTTGACCAGGATCGAGTTCGCCGTCCTCGCCTTGATGCCCTGCGACAGGCGGGTGACGTTGGTGACGAAGAGATCGTCGCCGACCAGTTGGCACTTGCTGCCGACGGCGTCGGTCAGGGCCTTCCAGCCGTCCCAGTCATCCTCGGCCATGCCATCCTCGATCGAGACGATCGGATAGCCGGCGACCAGCTTGGCGAGATACTTGGCCTGCGCCTTGGGGTCACGGGTTTTGCGTTCGCCCTCATAGACATAGGCGCCGTCCTTGAAGAACTCGGTCGCGGCGCAGTCGAGCGCCAGAGCGATGTCCTCGCCCGGCCGGTAGCCGGCCTTCTCGATCGCCGCCATGACGAAGTCTAGCGCCGCTTCCGCGGATTTCAGGTTCGGCGCGAAGCCGCCCTCGTCGCCGACATTGGTGTTGTGGCCGGCGTCGTGCAGCGCCTTCTTCAGTGTGTGGAAGACCTCGGCGCCCATGCGCAGCCCCTCGGCGAAGGAGGGTGCGCCGACCGGCATGATCATGAATTCCTGGAAGTCGATCGGGTTGTCGGCATGGGCGCCGCCATTGACGATGTTCATCATCGGCACCGGCAGCACGCGGGCCGAGGTGCCGCCGACATAGCGATAGAGCGGCAGGCCGGAGCATTCGGCCGCCGCCTTGGCGACCGCGAGCGAGACGCCCAGAATGGCGTTCGCGCCGAGCTTGCTCTTGTTCGGCGTGCCGTCGAGCTCGATCATCGCCTGGTCGATCGCGGTCTGATCCTCGGCGTCCATCGCGACCAGCGCCTCGGCGATCGCGACGTTGACGGCCTCGACCGCCTTGAGAACGCTCTTGCCGAGATAGCGGCTCTTGTCGCCGTCGCGCAGCTCGACGGCCTCGTGCGCGCCGGTCGAGGCGCCCGACGGCACGGCGGCGCGGCCCATCGAGCCGTCTTCGAGCACGACATCGACCTCGACCGTCGGGTTGCCGCGGGAATCGAGAATCTGGCGGCCGATGATGTCGATGATCGCGGTCATGTCAGGCTCCGGAGCTGAGGTGGGCAAGGGATGCCGCGCTTCTAGACAAGACGAACGGCGACGGGAAGGGGCGGTGGCGTTTATCCGGGGCCGGCATTAAAAGCCGCAGCAACTCCAGCGCCCATCATCGATGAGCGCCACCTGTTCAGGATGCTGCCATGACCATCGACGCCTCGACCCTTCAGCTCGGCAAGGCGAGCGAATTGCCGCGCTCGCCGGAGGAAGCCCGCCTCGACCGCGTGCCGAACCCGCATGCGGGCACAGACTATCTCGCGCGCTTCACCTGCCCGGAATTCACCTCTATCTGCCCGGTCACCGGCCAGCCCGATTTCGGCATCCTGGTGATCGACTATCTGCCGGGTGACTGGCTGGTCGAGTCGAAGTCGCTGAAGCTCTATCTCGGCGCCTTCCGCAACCACGGCGCCTTCCACGAGGACTGCACCGTCGGCATCGGCAAGACGCTGGTCGAGCTGCTCGCGCCAAAATGGTTCCGGATCGGCGGCTACTGGTATCCGCGCGGCGGCATCCCGATCGACGTCTTCTTCCAGACTGGCGAGCCGCCCAAGGGGCTATGGCTGCCCGATCAGGGTGTGGCGCCGTACCGCGGGCGCTGAACCGCTAAGTCCTGCTCCCCGCCAGCGGCAGGATGCGCGGCACTGCGACGCCGAGCAGCGTGATCCCGGCGGCGAAGACCAGGATGGCACCGCCGGTGCCGAACAGGTGCAAGGCTGCGCCCATCAGCACCGGCCCAAGCGCATGGCCGCAGAACAGGGCGCAGGCGAACAGCGCCACTGCCGAGCCACGGGCGGTCGGCGCGAGCTCGGTCGCTTGCGCCTGGAAGGTGCCGTGCATCAGGAAGAAGCCGAAGCCGTTCAGGGTGAAGATCGCGATCGCGCTCCACCAGGGCAAGAAGGGAAGCGCAAACAGCGCGAAAGCCGCCCCCATCAGGATGCCGCCAGCCAGCGTCATCCGCGCCGGGCCGAGCCTCTCGACGAGGACGCGGGTCAGGACGCCGTAGACGATGCCGCCGAGGCCGGTGCCGGCGATGACGAGGCCCGCCTGCGATGGGCCGACGCCGGCCCGTTCGTGCAGGATCGCCGCAATATAGGGCGGCATGCCGAAGATCAGGCTGCCCTCGACGACGACGAGGCCGTAGAGCAGCTTCGAGCGTGGATTGGCGAAAACGGCGGCGTAGTTGGCCAGTGCGCCAGAAAAGCTCAGCGGTGCGCGCAGCGCATTCGGCCGTGGCTTCAGCACCACCAGAACAAGGACCCCTGCGATCGCCGCGATGGCCCCGGCCATGACGAAGACGCTGCGCCAGCCGATATGCTCGGCGATCAGCCCGGAACAGGCGGCGCCGGCCATCTGCCCGATGATCATCAGCACCAGGAAGCGGCCGAGCATGATCTGCCGCTCCGCCATCGGCGCGCGGTCGCCGATCGCGGCCATCGCGACCGGAATGACGCCGCCGGCGGCGACGCCTGCGATCATGCGCACGCCGGTCAGGACCTCGAAAGAGCTTGCGAAGGCCGCGGCGAGCGACAGCAGCGCGAGTACGCCGAGGCAGGTCGCGATCGTCTTGAGCTTGCCGAGCGAATCCGCGATCGGCCCAAGGAAAGGCTGACCGACCGCATAGGCGAAGGAGAAGGCCGTCGCGATCGCGGCGACCTGGGCTATGCTGCGCCCGAATTCGGCGGCCAAGGTCGGCACCAGCGGGTCAAGCAGGCGCATGGTGAAGGTCGAGGCGAAGCCGCACGCCCCGAGCACGAGAATCAGCGAGTTCAGCGAACGGGGCGGGGGCGCCGCGGGAGGAACTGCGTTGGCGGACGTCTCAGACATACGCCAGCGTAGAATGCGCCGAGCGCTTGGCAAGCCGGTCGAACTCTTGCAGCTCTGCGATCAGCGCATGGAAGTCACGCAGTGGCACCATGTTCGGCCCGTCCGACGGGGCGTTGTCAGGGTCGGGATGGGTCTCGATGAAGACGCCGGCGACGCCGACCGCGACCGCAGCGCGCGCCAGCACCGGCACGAATTCGCGCTGGCCGCCGCTGGAGGCGCCCTTGCCGCCCGGCTGCTGCACCGAATGGGTTGCGTCGAAGATCACGGGCGCGCCGATCTCCGCCATGATCGGCAGGGCACGCATGTCGGTGACCAACGTATTGTAGCCGAAGGAGGCGCCGCGCTCGGTCAGCATCACATTGGGGTTGCCACTCTCGGTCACCTTGGCGGCGACGTTGACCATGTCCCAGGGCGCCAGGAACTGGCCTTTCTTGACATTGACGACGCGGCCGGTTCTGGCGGCGGCGACGAGCAGGTCGGTCTGCCGGCAGAGGAAGGCCGGGATCTGCAGCACGTCGACCACCTCGGCCACCGGAGCGCACTGGCTGGCATCGTGCACGTCGGTCAGCACCGGCAGGCCGGTGCGCTCGCGGATCTCGGCGAAGACGGGCAGGGCGGCTTCCAGGCCCATGCCGCGCTGGCCCTTGACGCTGGTGCGGTTGGCCTTGTCGAAGGAGGTCTTGAAGACGAGGCCGATGCCGAGCTTTTCAGCCGTCTCCTTCAACTGCAGCGCGATCTCGAGCGCGTGCTCGCGGCTCTCCATCTGGCAGGGGCCGGCGATCAAGGCGAGCGGCAGCCCGTTGCCGAAGCGGACGGGCCTGGCGAGATCGGCACCCACGGTGACGATGGCGTTGGTGGTCATGACGGGCTCTCAATCCGAGATTTCAGGCGGGAACTCGCGAAAACCCGGCTCTCGCCGTTTTCGCATCCGGCTTCGGAGGCCGAGGGTGTAGAAGCCGCCGGTCGCCCTGACAAGTCAGGGCCGCCAAGGCGGGTGAAACCGCCTGACTTGAATGGCGATACATCATTGCTTAATATCCAAGCATTGATGATCGGGAGCGAGTCATGGCGGGTATGACGATCCGCAACCTCGACGATCAGCTGAAAAAGCGTCTGCGCCTACGCGCTGCCTTGCGCGGGCACTCGATGGAAGAAGAGGCGCGCGAGATTCTACGGGCGGCTCTTTCGGCCGAGCCTCATCAGGGCCGGCACAATCTTGCCGAGCGGATACGCAGCCGGATGGCGAAGGTCGGAGGGGTCGAACTCGATATTCCCGCACGTGAGTCGATCCGCGAGCCGATCGACTTCGGCTGATGGTCGTTCTCGACACCAATGTCATTTCCGAACTCCTGCGTCCGAAAGCGGCTGGCGCCGTGGTAGCATGGCTGGCCGATCAGCCGTCGGCCTCGATCTTCACGACGGCGATCACGCAGGCCGAGATTATCTATGGCGTACGCCTGCTTCCGGATGGGAAGCGCAAGCAGGAGTTGCTTGAGGCGATCGAACCCATCTTCGCCGAGGATTTCGCCGGGCGCGTGCTGCCCTTCGACGAGGATGCGGCGGACGCCTACGCTAGGCTTGCCGTCGCGCGCCGGCTTGCCGGTCGGCCGATCAGCCAATTCGACGCGCAGATCGGGGCGATTGCCGCCTCGCGTGGAGCCGCCATCGCGACCCGCAATGTCTCGGACTTCGCCGATATCGGCGTGGCTGTAATCAATCCATGGACATATGCGGGCTGACGGTCTTCCCGTGTCGCAAGCGATCGTGCTTGCGCCCGCGCTCATCGGCTCACGTCACCTCGAACCAGCTCCACAGCCCGCGGTCGAAGCGCTCCAGGACGGTCGAGGAGATCAGCCAGCGCCCGGGATTGTCGGCGATGAAGGCGATGTGCAGACGCTTGCCCTCGGGGATTTGCACCGTATCGAGGAAATAGGGCTCCCAGCCGTCGTCGAGCGGATGCAGCAGGCGGAAGCTGTGGCCGTGGACATGCAGCGGCTGCAGGAAGGCGGTCTTGTTGGTGATGCCGATCACTACGGGCGCGCCGCGCTTGACGCTGAACAGCGGCTTGCCCTTCGGATCGCCCTGGCCGCCATTGACGGTCCAGGGCTTGGCGAGATCGAGCCCGGCGAGGTCGAGCTTGTTCTCCGCCGTGATCTTCGCGCCGCCCTCGATGATCATCTCGGAGCGCCTGGCGTCCTGCAGTCGTACCGCAGCCGGCAGCGCCGGGTTGAGCGGCATGCCGGCGATCGCCGGACGCGCCGGCTTCGCTGAGCCCTCGCTGACGAAGCGCGCCAACGGCACGCCCGGGCCGATGAGTGCGGTGACGCTGGCCGCCGCTCCAACCGTCTCGGGCATGTCGAAGATCATGTCATAGCGTGTGCCCGGCGCGAAGGGCAGTTGGCCCCGGACCGGTTCGAAGGTCTCGGTCGGCTGGCCGTCTACCGCCGCGACGAAGGCTTTCATCTCGTCGAAGCGCAGCCGCATGATCCGGGCATTGCAGGCATTTGCGAGACGAAGGCGGACGCGGGCTCCCGGCGGCAGCTTGATCGGCAGCGGCGGAGGCTTGCCGTTGACGGTCAGCCAGCTGCCGAGCCGGCCGGCCGCGGCGCCGTCCTGCCCGTCGGGGGCGAAGGGCAGCAGCTTCTGGTCGTCGCCGAGCAGCCAGTCGCCGATCAGGGCCGGCAAATCGAGATCGACCGCCGGGGGCTCCTTCTCCTCGACGATCAGCATGCCGGACAATCCGCGGCCGGCCGGCTCGGACGAGCCGCCGAGCAGCATCGGGCGGTAAAGGAAGGTGCCGGGATCGGGCGGCGCCAGCTGATATTCGAATTGCCCGCCCGGCGGCACAGGTTCCTGGCTGAAGCCGCCGACGCCGTCCATGGCGTGGTCGGCGCGCAGGCCGTGCCAGTGCAGAGAGAGCGGCTTGTCGGTGCGGTTCTGTAGGCTGAGACGCAAGCTCTCGCCCTGCTTCACCTTGAGGACGGGGCCGGGCGTAGCGCCGTCGAAGGCCCAGATCTCCGTCTCGGGCGTCGGCGCAGGGCGCAGCCGCACCTTGGCGGGAGACGCGACGAGGTTCCGCGGGGCGGCAGTCGAAGCCGCCTGCGGAGCGGCGGGTACGTGTTGAGCGAGCGTCGACAGCGGCGCGAGCAATGTCGCCAGTCCGGCGCCCTGTGCGACGAGTTGGCGGCGGCTGGGATGGAGGCGCGAGGCCCGCAGTGATGCGTCTTTGCTCATGCCCCGGGACATAGCCCGGTCGGGGCCGTTCTGGCGAGCGCAAAGCCTTGCGCGAGCGGCCTTCGCAGAAATGTCGCATTTTTTTGCTGCATGACGCGCTCGAAATGCTATAGCGGCGCGGCCTACGGTGCCGCTGTCGCGACGACTGCGTGTGGCGCACCCGGTCGGCGGGCGTGGCGGAACTGGTAGACGCAGCGGATTTAGGTTCCGCCGACGTGAGTCGTGGGGGTTCGAGTCCCTTCGCCCGCACCAGGATGCAAGTTTCGCGAGCGCGGCGGCGGTCACCCGGCGTCGCGCTTTGGACATTGAAGTAACGAGCTGTTGGCGGATCGAACAATGAACGTGACGGAAACCCTGTCCCAGGGCCTCAAGCGCGAATTCCAGGTGGTGCTGAACGCCACGGACCTCAAGTCGAGGCTCGATGGCGAGCTGCAGAACCTGCAGGGCAAGGCCAAGATCAACGGCTTCCGCCCCGGCAAGGTCCCGGTCGGCCATCTGCGCCGGCTCTATGGCCGCTCGGTCATGGCCGACGTGGTCCAGAACGCCGTCAACGAGGCGAACCAGAAGATCGTCGCCGACAACGAACTCAAGCTCGCCTTCGAGCCGCAGATCAAGTTCCCCGAAGACAAGGACGAGATCGAGGCCGCGATGGAAGCCAAGGGCGATCTCGCCTTCACCGTCGCGCTCGAAGTGCTGCCGAAGATCGAGGTCGTCGATGTCTCCGACGTCGCGCTCGAGAAGCCCGTCGCCGAGGTTCCGGAAGCCGATGTCGACGCCGCTCTGGAGCGCATGGCCTCGCAGAACCGCGCCTTCGAATCGAAGAAGGACGGCGCCAAGGCCGCCAAGGGCGACCGCCTGCTGATCTCCTTTGTCGGCACGCTCGAGGGCAAGCCCTTCGATGGCGGCACCGGCTCGGAAATCCCGCTCGAGCTCGGCGCCGGCCAGTTCATCCCGGGTTTCGAGGAGCAGCTCGAAGGCGTCAAGAAGGGCGAGCAGCGCACCGTCTCGGTCACCTTCCCCGAAAACTATACCGCGACCCATCTCGCCGGTAAGCCTGCCGAGTTCGCCGTCACCGTCGACGACGTTCAGGCGCCGGGCGAGCTGAAGATCGATGACGAGCTCGCCAAGGGCTTCGGCATGGAATCGCTCGATGCGCTCAAGACCGCGATCCGCGAGCAGATCGGCCGCGAGTTCGGCGAGCAGTCGCGCCGCAAGGTCAAGAAGGCCCTCCTCGACGCGCTCGACGGCAAGTACAGCTTCGAACTGCCCCCGACCTTGGTCGAGCAGGAGTTCTCCGCTGTCTGGAGCCAGGTCGAGGCGGATATGAAGAACGCCAACAAGACCTTCGCCGACGAGGACACCACCGAGGACGAGGCTCGCGCCGAGTACCGCAAGATCGCCGAGCGCCGTGTGCGCCTCGGCCTGGTGCTGGCCGAGATCGGCGAGCAGGCCAAGGTCCAGATCTCGGATGACGAGGTGACGCAGGCCCTGATCCAGCGCGCCCGCCAGTTCCCGGGCCAGGAGAAGGAAGTCTGGGAGTTCTACCGCAAGAACCCGCAGGCGCTGGCTGAGATTCGCGCCCCGATCTTCGAGGAGAAGGTCGTCGACCATCTGCTCGGCCAGGTGAAGGTCTCCGACAAGTCGGTCTCGCGCGAGGCGCTCTTCGCCGATGACGAGGACGATGCCGCCACCGAGGCCAAGCCGAAGGCCGCCAAGGCGAAGAAGACCAAGAAGGCTGCGACCGAGGCGGCCGATGAGGCTTCGGCCTGATCCTCGTCGCTTGATTGACGATCTCTGCGCCGCCCGCCTCATGTCGGGCGGCGCTTCCCTTTTCAGCCGCAGCCGGCATGCTTATGTGGGGCCTTCGCCGCTATCGGCTGATTCCCGCCCGCTTTGACCCCAAGGACCGACGATGATGCGTGACCCGATCGAGACCTACAACAATCTCGTCCCGATGGTGGTCGAGCAGTCGAGCCGCGGCGAGCGCGCCTTCGACATTTATTCGCGCCTGCTGCGCGAGCGCATCATCTTCTTGACCGGCCCGGTCGAGGACTATTCGGCCTCGCTGATCGTGGCGCAGCTGCTGTTCCTCGAAGCCGAGAACCCGAAGAAGGAAATCTCCTTCTACATCAACTCGCCCGGCGGCGTGGTGACCTCGGGCCTGTCGATCTACGACACCATGCAGTTCATCCGCTGCCCGGTGACGACGCTCTGCGTCGGCCAGGCCGCTTCGATGGGCTCGCTGCTGCTGACCGCCGGCGCCAAGGACATGCGCTTTGCGCTGCCGAACGCCCGCATCATGGTCCACCAGCCCTCCGGCGGCTTCCAGGGCCAGGTCACCGACATCCTCATTCATGCGCGCGAGGTCGAGAGCCTGAAGCGGCGCCTGAACGAGATCTATGTCAGGCACACCGGCCGCTCCTACGAGGACATCGAGGCGGCGCTGGAGCGCGACAATTTCATGACCGCCGACCAGGCCAAGGAATTCGGCTTGATCGACAAGGTGATCGACAAGCGCGCGGACGAGGCGGCGGCCTGACGGCTGTCACCGAGACGACACGCGCCTGTGGGTTGGCGAGCGGCTCTCGAAGGGCCATATTGCCTTGAGACTAGGCCTCATGTTTGCATGGGGCAGCGGAAGGGCGCGGCAAGGCGCTCAAGCGGTCCGGTTTTGGGTCAGTTTCGTCGCCGCCTGCATCAGAGCGACGCGTTAACCCAATAATCGCGATCTGAGCGCCTATTATGACGGGGAGACGACATCAGGTCGCCGTTTTTCGGTGGCGCATTTCGTCCTCCGAGATGGAGAATCACGATGAGTAAGGCCAGCGGCGGCGATTCCAAGAGCACGCTCTACTGCTCCTTTTGCGGCAAGAGCCAGCACGAGGTCCGCAAGCTGATCGCGGGCCCGACCGTGTTCATCTGCGATGAATGCGTCGAGCTTTGCATGGACATCATTCGCGAGGAATCGAAGTCCGCGCTGGTGAAATCCAAGGACGGCGTGCCGACCCCGAAGGAGATCCGCAAGGTTCTCGATGATTACGTCATCGGCCAGGACCACGCCAAGAAAGTCCTCTCGGTCGCGGTCCACAACCACTACAAGCGGCTCAGCCACGCGACCAAGCACAACGATGTCGAGCTGGCGAAGTCGAACATCCTGCTGATCGGGCCCACAGGCTCGGGCAAGACGCTGCTCGCGCAGACGCTGGCCCGCATCCTCGACGTGCCCTTCACCATGGCGGATGCAACGACGCTGACCGAGGCCGGCTATGTCGGCGAGGATGTCGAGAACATCATCCTGAAGCTGCTCCAGGCCTCCGACTATAATGTCGAGCGGGCGCAGCGCGGCATCGTCTACATCGACGAGATCGACAAGATCAGCCGCAAGTCGGACAACCCCTCGATCACCCGCGACGTCTCGGGCGAGGGCGTCCAGCAGGCACTGCTGAAGATCATGGAAGGCACCGTCGCCTCCGTGCCGCCGCAGGGTGGGCGCAAGCATCCGCAGCAGGAGTTCCTGCAGGTCGACACCACCAACATCCTGTTCATCTGCGGCGGCGCCTTCGCCGGGCTGGACAAGATCATCTCCGGCCGCGGCAAGGGCACCTCGATCGGCTTCGGCGCGACCGTGAAGTCTCCCGACGAGCGCCGTACCGGCGCGATCTTCCGCGAGGTCGAGCCGGAGGACCTGCTCAAGTTCGGCCTGATCCCCGAATTCGTCGGTCGCCTGCCGGTTCTGGCAACGCTGGAGGACCTCGACGAGGCGGCACTCAAGACCATCCTCACCGAGCCGAAGAACGCGCTGGTCAAGCAGTATCAGCGCCTGTTCGAGATGGAGGACACCGAGCTCACCTTCACCGACGAGGCGGTCAGCCTGATCGCGCGCAAGGCAATCGAGCGCAAGACCGGCGCCCGCGGCCTGCGCTCGATCATGGAAGGCATCCTGCTCGAGACCATGTACGAATTGCCGGGGCTGGAAGGCGTCGAGCAGGTCGTCATCGGCCCAGAGGCGGTCGAATCCAAGTCGCGTCCGCTCTTCATCTATGCGGACCGCGAGGAAGAGACCAAGTCGGCCTCGGCCTGAGCGAAACCGGATTCTGGTTCAGTTCGGAACGCGCGCCTTTCGGCGCGCGTTTTGCCTTACGGGCTCGGTGACAACAGTTGCCCTGAAACTGTCTCCACCTTGCAGCGATCATCACGGTCTCGTGCAGCGATTGCGGCAGAAGCGGCGGTGGACTGCGTCAGGCGTCGCTTGAAAGCCGGCGCCGAAGCATCCACCTTATGATCACCTGCAAGAGTCGCGTGCCTGTCGAGGGCGCGGCCGGCAGGGGCGCCTGGCGCGAATGGTCGCGCCGCGCGGTACGTCCGCTCGATTGCCTATCCAGGGGTCGGCCGGGCGAAAACTTGAAGGACTAGACATGACTGGCTCGACGCCCCGCGCTCCGCTCGTCCCCGGCACGACCGATACCTATCCGGTCCTGCCCCTGCGCGACATCGTCGTCTTCCCGCACATGATCGTGCCGCTCTTCGTCGGCCGCGAGAAGTCAATTCGCGCGCTCGAGGAGGTGGTCAAGAACGATGGCCTGATCCTGCTCGCCACGCAGAAGAATGCCGGCGACGATGATCCGGACACCGGCGACATCTATGAAATCGGCACGCTCGCCCGCGTGCTGCAGCTGCTGAAGCTGCCCGACTCGACCGTGAAGGTGCTCGTCGAGGGCATCGGCCGGGCCAAGGCGACGACCTACACCGCCACCGACAACTTCTATGAGGCTGAGGCCGAGGCGCTCGCCGAGGAGGCCGGCAAGAAGGTCGAGGTCGAGGCGCTCGCCCGCTCGGTCGTCAGCGAGTTCGAGAACTATGTGAAGCTCAACAAGAAGATCTCGCCAGAGATCGTCGCGGCGGTCTCCCAGATCGACGAGCCGGCCAAGCTCGCCGACACCGTCGCCTCGCATCTCGCGGTCAAGATCGCCGACCGGCAGGCCGTGCTGGAGGTGATGAACGTCGCCCACCGGCTCGAGAAGGTGCTCTCCCTGATGGAGAGCGAGATGTCGGTGCTCCAGGTCGAGAAGCGCATCCGCTCGCGCGTCAAGCGCCAGATGGAGAAGACCCAGCGCGAGTACTATCTCAACGAGCAGATGAAGGCGATCCAGAAGGAGCTGGGCGACGGCGAGGAAGGCCGTGACGAGCTGGCCGAGCTGGAAGAGCGCATCGCAAAGACCAAGCTGACCAAGGAAGCGCGCGACAAGGCGCTCGCCGAGGTCAAGAAGCTCCGGCAGATGTCGCCGATGTCGGCCGAGGCCACCGTCGTGCGCAACTATCTCGACTGGCTGCTCGGGATTCCGTGGGGCAAGAAGTCGAAGATCAAGAAGGACCTCGCCGCAGCCCAGCAGGTGCTCGACGACGATCATTTCGGCCTCGACAAGGTCAAGGACCGCATCGTCGAATATCTGGCTGTGCAGCAGCGCGCCAACCGGCTCGCCGGCCCGATCCTGTGCCTCGTCGGCCCTCCGGGCGTCGGCAAGACCTCGCTCGGCAAGTCGATCGCCAAGGCGACCGGCCGCGAGTTCGTGCGCATGTCGCTCGGCGGCGTGCGTGACGAGGCCGAGATCCGCGGTCACCGCCGCACCTATATCGGCTCGATGCCCGGCAAGATCATCCAGTCGATGAAGAAGGCCAAGACCTCGAATCCGCTCATCCTGCTCGACGAGATCGACAAGATGGGCCAGGACTTCCGCGGCGATCCGTCGGCGGCCCTGCTCGAGGTGCTCGATCCCGAGCAGAACTCGACCTTCAACGACCATTACCTCGAGGTCGACTACGACCTGTCGAACGTGATGTTCGTGACCACGGCGAACACGCTGAACATCCCGCCGGCCCTGCTGGACCGCATGGAAGTGATCCGCATCGCCGGCTATACCGAGGACGAGAAGGCCGAGATCGCGCGCCGCCACCTGATCCCGGGGGCGATCGCCAAGCACGGCCTGCAGTCCAAGGAATGGTCGATCGACGACGAGGCCCTGACGACGCTGGTCCGGCGCTATACCCGCGAGGCCGGCGTTCGCAACCTCGAGCGCGAGATCGCCAACACCGTCCGCAAGGCGGTGAAGGAGATCGTGCTGTCGAAGAAGAAGAGGGTCGCGGTCACGCCGGCGGTGCTGGAGGACTATCTCGGTCCGCCGCGCTATCGCTACGGCATGGCGGAAACCGAGGATCAGGTCGGTGTCGTCACCGGCCTGGCCTGGACCGAGGTCGGCGGCGAGATGCTGACGATCGAAGGCGTGATGATGCCCGGCAAGGGCAAGATGACCGTCACCGGCAACCTGCGCGACGTGATGAAGGAATCGATCTCGGCGGCGGCGTCCTATGTCCGCTCCCGCGCCATCGATTTCGGCATCGAGCCGCCGCTGTTCGACCGGCGCGACATCCACGTCCATCTTCCCGAGGGGGCGACCCCGAAGGATGGTCCGTCGGCGGGCATCGGCATGGCCACGGCGATCGTCTCGATCATGACCGGCATCCCGGTCCGCCGCGACGTCGCCATGACCGGCGAGGTCACGCTGCGGGGCAGGGCGCTGCCGATCGGCGGCCTCAAGGAGAAGCTGCTCGCCGCTCTGCGCGGTGGCATCAAGAAGGTGCTGATCCCGGAGGACAACGCCAAGGATCTGGCCGATCTGCCGAAGTCCGTGAAGAACGGGCTGGAGATCGTCCCGGTCTCGCGGATGGACCAGGTGCTGCAGCACGCTTTGGTGCGCCAGCCGACGCCGATCGTCTGGGAAGAGGACTTGAAGGCACCCGTGCCTAAGGGCAGTGAGGACGACACGGCTGCGGCCAGCGTCGCTCACTGAGCCCCGCGCTCGCGAATGAAGAGGCCGCCGGCACCCGCCGGCGGCCTTTTTTCTCGGCAGGCCCTTGAGCCGCACCCTGCGTCATAGCCTAGCGCTGCTTCAGGAGGTGCCGATGAGCATGCGCAGCAAGGGTGAGATCTGGCTGGAAGCCAATGAGTGCGCGGCCCGGATCGGGCTGTCGAAGCGGGCTCTGCGGCTCTACGAGGAGCACGGCCTGATCCGCCCGCGGCGGACGCAGAAGGGCTGGCGTCTCTATGGCGCCGACGAGATCGCCCGCCTGCACGAGATCCTGGCGCTGAAGCGGCTGGGCCTGAGCCTGCAGCGGATCACCGCGCTGCTGCAGGGCAAAGCCATCGATCTCGCGGGGATCCTCGGCATCCAGCACGATCTGCTCGCCGAGCAGCGCGAGCGGGCCGAGCAGGGGCTTGCGCTCGTCCGCGCTGCGCAGGCCAAGCTCGCCACCGGCACCTCCCTCACCGCCGACGAACTGATTCGGCTCGCGAAGGAGACCAACATGACTGAGAACAACACCGATACCGTCGCCTGGCGGCGCTACGAGCAGGCGCGGCCGCGCACCGAGATCAAGCTCGATCCGCGCCGCTTCGAGCGCTACATCGGCTTCTACCGACACCCCGCTGGCCAGATCTTGGCCGTGACCCTGGAAGGCGATCGCTTCTTCCTGCAGCTGACAGGCCAGCCCAAAGTCGAGCTCTTTGCCGAAAGCGATAGCAATTTCTTCCTGAAGGTCGTACCGGCCCAGCTCGCCTTCGCGCCCGCCGGGGACGGCCGGGCGGAATCCTTGACCCTGCATCAGGGGGGCTACGAAGCTCTCGCCACGCGCATCGACGAGGCGGAAGCAAAGCGCCAGCAAGACGAGCTCGGCGCGCGGGTGCGCGATCGGGTTCCGCATCCGCGCAGCGAGGAGACCTTGCGCGAGTTCCTCGAAGAGCAGCAGCGCGGCACCATGTCGTTCGAGCTTCTGAGCGACGAGCTGGCGGACATCGTGCGCGAGCAACAGCCGATCGTCAGCGCCGAGCTCGAATCGAAGGGCGGTCTCCAGCAGCTGACACTGCGCCGCATCGGCGAGGACGGGGTCGATGTCTACGAGGCGCAGTTCGCCAAGGGTGCCCTGCAATGCGGGATCGGCTTCGGCCAGGACGGAAAGGTCCACACGCTCTGGATGCTGCCGGCGTAAGCAACTCCAAGGAAAGGCTGGTGGGCGGTGACGGGCTCGAACCGCCGACATCTTCGGTGTAAACGAAGCGCTCTACCGACTGAGCTAACCGCCCTTGCCCGCCGTTTACGACCACCGGGCCGGCTTCGCAAGCCGCAGGAGGCGAACTTGCGAAGCTTTGCCCCGTCGTGACGCAAAATGGCGAGGGCGCCGCGGCTCGAACCCACGGCCGCCGATATGACGGGCGAGCACCCTAACCATCTGAGCTGCACCCGGCAGGGGTGGCGCTGCTGAATGCGTGGGCGTGGGGATTCGCCTTGCTCGTGCGGCCTTGCCATGGATCGCGCCGTGCGCCGCCCGCGGGAAGTGCGAAAAACTGCAGGGTTCAATCTCTTTCCCCGGAGTTTGGAGGTCATCAACATTTTGACGGCTTCGGTGCTTGACAGTCAGGGCCGGGAGCCATAATCCCAACGCCGCCGGGGACGAGTTCCTCAGCCGCCCGCGCGGGCGTAGCTCAGTTGGTTAGAGTGCCGGCCTGTCACGCCGGAGGTCGCGGGTTCGAGCCCCGTCGCCCGCGCCATTAAAATCAAAGACTTAGCTGGAATAGGCGGTCTTCGATTACTTTCCCCCGTAACATTGTCGGCAGCGGCTTCTTCGGTTCGAGTTTCGGCCGGCCAGCCCGGCGCGTGCAGCGGCGTCAGGAACAGTGGCGATATTGCCTGCCGTGAGCGAGTGACCTGGCCTTCAGGCGCCGCCGCGGTAGCTGGGTTTCATGGCGCCGAGGACGGAGATCGTCGTCAGCCAGGGTGGCCGATCACGCGCCCGGCCCAATCGGAAACCGTCTCGGCCATGGTCTTCAGATGGTCGGCCGGCGAAAAGCCGGAGAGGCTCTTGCGCGGCTTCAGATCGTGATCGCCATCCTCGAGCCATAGAAGCTCGATCTGCGGAGACAGCGTGTAGGCCGAGACCTCGTCCCTGGTGCCGAATTCATCTCGCGTTCCCTGGGTGACGAGCGTTGGCGTCCTCAGAGCGGCGAGATGAGCGGTCCGCAACTGCTCCGGCTTTCCGGGCGGGTGAAAAGGGTAGCCCAGGCACAGAAGCCCATGGATCCGGCCAGTGGCGAGAAGCTCGTCGGCGACCATGCTGGCGACGCGGCCGCCCATCGACTTGCCGCCGATGATGAGGCGGCCCTTCGCTGCGAGGGCATCGACGACGGCGATGTATTGCGGATTGAGCTTTTCGGCTCGGGGAGGTGGCAGACGGCGCCCGTCGGTACGCCTCGCCGCCATGTAGTCGAACTCGAAGCGGGCGACGCGGAAGCCCGCGCTGCCCAGCGCCTTGGCGGCCGCCGCCATCGACGGCGAATCCATCGGGGCCCCGGCCCCATGGGCCAGCAGGATGGTGGTTCCGGCATTGTCGGGACCATCGAAAAGAAACATCGCGCCGTCCTGTGCTGACAGACCTCTTCCTTATCCGCTGAAAGCTTATCGCGCCTGCCTGCTGGCGCCAGCACGCGTCGGGCCACTACCTGATCGCCCCGCACTTTTCGCTGATGGGCTGCGGAATTACCGCAGCAATCGAACAAGGATTCCGGCGACGTACTGCAAAGCGGCGTCCTTTGCGCGCCGTCGATGCCATGCCAGATGCAGCGTGAAGCCGGGCGTGGGAAGCGGCGGCGGGAAGGAGGCGAGCCCCGCAAATTCGGCCAGGACCCGCGACGGCAGCAGGGCGATCATGTCCGAGCCCCGCAGCAGCTCCGGGACCATCTGGAAGCTCGGCACGACCAGGCCGGCGCGCCGCGACAATCCCCGGTTCGCCAGTTCGGCATCGATCGGCGTGCGCGTGTCGCCGCGCCCCGAGACCAGGATATGCGGGTAGGCGAGCCAGGCTTCGAGATCGAAGCCATCTGCGGCGGGATGGCCGATCCGCATGGCGGCCAGATAATGCTCCGTCAGCAGCTCCTCGCGATGGAGGTCGTCCTCGGCCGGCGGGAGTACTGAAATGGCCAGATCGCTGGAGCCATCCATCAGGGCGGCACGGGCGGCATCCGCGCCATGCCAGGGCTGGATCACCAGGTCGATGCCGGGCGCCGCACGCTGCAGTTCCTGCTGCAGCGGCGCAATGACGATCAGCGCAGGATAGTCTGCCGTGGTGATCCGTAGCGTCTGCCGCATCTCTGCAAGTGGCACCTGCGGCGGGTCGACCAGCTCGGTCACCCCAGCGAGGAGCGATTTCAGCGGAGCGCGCAAGGCTTCAGCCTTGGCGGTCAGGTACATGGTGCCGCGGCCACGTTCCAGGAGCTCGTCGCGGAACAGATGCCGGCAACGTTGCAGCGCCGCGGAGGCCGCGGGTTGCGACAGGCCGAGCCGGTCGGCTGCGCGGCTGACATGCGCCTCGTCGAGAAGGGCGTCGAGAACGACGAGGAGATTGAGGTCAAGTGCTCTTAAATTCATGAGGTGGATAATAGTATAGATCGATAATCGATTGGAGCAATTTATTGCATGCCGGCATCGTCGCCTGGTCAGACCAGGAGGCGACGATGACCAAGACACTCATTCTGTTGTTCCACCGCGATCTCTCGCAATCCAAGGCCAATGCAGCCTTGTCCGCGGCCGCCGGCGGCATCCCGGGCGTCGAGGTCGTCGATATGCAGGCGCTCTATCCCGATGGCATCGACATGGTCCGCGACGGCGAGCGCGAGGCCGCCCGGCTGCTCGCCGCCGAGCGCGTCGTGCTGCAATTCCCGATCCAGTGGTATTCAACTCCGGCCTTGCTGAAGGCATGGCAGGACGCGGTGCTCACCCGCATGTTCTATCTCGCCTACGAAGCCGAGGGCAGGGCGCTGGAGGGCACGCCGCTAATGCTGGCGGCGACCGCCGGCAACGTCCCCGACGCCTATCGTCCCGGCGGCCGCAACATGTTCGCCATGATCGATCTTCTGGCGCCGCTGCGCGCCACGGCCCATCGCTGCGGCCTGCCCTGGAGCGACCCGTTCATCGTCTACGAGGCGGACAAGCTTCTGCCCGATGCGCTCGAAGCGGCTGCCGCCGCCTATATCGCCAGGCTTGAGGACTGGATCGCCGCCACCGCGACCACCGGCCGGGAGGCAGCGTGAGGCCATGGAGACCGAGCATGATACATTCGCCGAGCTCGATCGCGGCACGCCGCGCTGGTTTGCCGTCGCCGCGCGGACTCTGCCCCTCGGTATCCTCGTCCAGTTCCTCAGCGCCGGCGCGTCCCTGTTCGGGAACAGCGGCTTGTGGGGGCTGCATGCGAGCTTCGGCGGAGCCTTGGCCCTCCCGGCGGCGGCGCTGCTCGTCGGAGCCATCGTCATCGCGCGGCTGCGGGGCTTTCGCTGGTGGGCGGGGCTGGTCGTCCTGCTCTACCTGATCCAGGTGGCGCTGGCGGCCAGGGGCGAGCCTGCGCTGCTCTCGTTTCATCCCTTCAACGGCGCGCTTCTGCTCGTCGCGAGCCTTGTGCTCGCGGCCAAGGTCGAGCGCCGCGCCGCGATGTGCCGGCGCCGGCAATCTGCGTGAAGCGCGGACAGGCGGCTATGCCGACCAGATCTGGCTGTTCGAGGTGGACCGCACGTGATTGACGAGGAACTCGTTGAACACCCGGATCTTGGCCGGCAGATGATCGCGGTTCTGATAGGCGATGTTCATGGTCAGCGTCGGCAGCTGCCAGTCGAGCAGCACCGGGACCAAACGCCCGGCGTCGAGATCGTCCTGCACGATGTAGAGCGGCTGGATGAGGATGCCGAGCCCTGCGATCGCGGCCTGGCGGATCACCTGCCCGTCATTGCAGTCGAGCGCCGCCCCGATCCGCACGATCCGCTCGCTGTCGCCTTTGGTCAGGCGCAGCGAGAACGGATCGGCGGCGAGGTTGTAGACCAGCATGTCGTGCTGGGCGAGGTCGGCCGGGGCGACCGGGCGCCCGCGCTCTTCCAGATAGGCCGGCGAGGCGGCGAGGACGCGGCGCATGCGCCCGAGCCGCCGCACCACGATGTTGCTGTCGGGCTCATGCAGGCGCGTGCGGATGGCGACGTCGATGCCGGCCTCGATGAAGTCGAGATAGCGGTTGGCGACGGCGATGTGGACGCTGAGCTTGGGATAGAGACGGCGGAAGGCCGGCAGCATCGGCGCCAGATAGATCGTGGCGAAGGAGAGAGAGCTGGTGACGCGCAGCACGCCTTGCGGCGCCAGCGTATGGACGTTCACCGCCTCTTCCGCCTCGCTCAATTCGGCCAGCAGCGCGCCGCTGCGCTGGTAGAACTGCTCTCCTGCCTCGGTGAGCCAGAGACGGCGCGTATTGCGCTCCACCAGCCTGGCGGAGAGGCGCTCCTCCAGGGCAGCGAGGTGCCGGCTGGCGGCGGCGTTCGACATGCCGAGCGCTTCCGCCGCACGCGACAGGCTGCGCAGCTCCGCCGTCTTCACGAACACCTCGATCTGCGTGAAGCGGTCCATATTTCCGATTTGCGTAAAAGAGAGTTCCTGAAGCTCGGCTTTATTTCCGACTTTCGCAAGTCTTAACTCTCGGGACAATGACGGCCCAAGAATGACGGCCGAAGGTCGAGGAAACGCCTATGCCAGGTCCGGTCCGCCACATCGTGATGTGGCGCTTGCGCGGCGACACGCCGACGGAGCGCGCCGATGCCCGCGCCAAGGTCAAGGCCGCCTTCGAGGGGCTGCGGGGCCGCATCGAAGGGCTCACCCATATCGAGATCGGCGCCGACGTCAGCGGCGTCGACTATGCCTGCGACGTCGTGCTGGTCAGCGAGTTCGCCGATCGGGCTGCGCTCGAAGCCTATGGCAGCCATCCCGAGCATCTGAGGGTCCGGCAGGAGCTCGCCGATCTCCGGATCGCGCGCTTCCAGGTCGATTATCTCGCCGATAGCGACGTTCCCGTCTTCGCCGCAAGCGGTCTGCATCACCGCCAGGAAATCGTTGCCGGCGAGTGAGCCGGCGCCGCCCGATCAACGCCTGATCCGCCAGGAGCCTTCGATGATCGAGACCTTTGCCTATGAGGCTCTGCCGTCGCGGGTGCGCTTCGGCCGGGGCACGATCAAGGAGGTGGCAGCGGAGGTCGACCGTCTCGGCGCCCGGCGGGCGCTGGTCCTGACGACGCCGCAGCAGGCGGCCGCGGGCGAGCGCCTCGGTGCGCTGCTCGGCTCCGCCCTGGCGGGATATTTCAACGACGCGACGATGCACACGCCGGTCGAGGTGACGGAGCGGGCGCTCGACACTTTGCGCGAGACCGGAGCCGATTGCGTGGTGGCGCTGGGCGGCGGCTCCACCACGGGGCTCGGCAAGGCGCTCGCCCTGCGCTCCGGCGTGTCGCAGGTCGTGATCCCAACCACCTATGCCGGCTCGGAGATGACGCCGATCCTCGGCCAGACGGAGGGCGGCCGCAAGACGACGATCCGCTCGCTCGACGTGCTGCCCGAGACGGTCATCTACGACGTCGACCTGACTCTCAGCCTGCCGCCGATGCTGTCGGCGACCTCGGGCGTCAATGCCATGGCTCATGCCGTCGAGGCGCTCTATGCCAGGGACCGCAATCCGATCATCTCGCTGATGGCGCAGGACGGCATCCGCACGCTGTCTTCGGCCTTGCCGATCCTGGTGCATGAGCCGGCCAATATCGAGGCACGCTCGCATGCGCTCTACGGCGCCTGGCTCTGCGGCTGCTGCCTCGGCGCGGTCGGAATGGCGCTGCATCACAAGCTCTGCCACACGCTCGGCGGCAGCTTCGACCTGCCCCATGCCGAGACGCACACCGTGGTGCTGCCGCATGCGGTGGCCTACAACGCGCCGGCCGCGCCGGAGGCGATGGCCGCGATCAGCCGGGCGCTCGGCGCGCCCGATGCGGCGCAGGGGCTCTATGATCTGGTGCGGGCGCTCGGCGTGCCGCTGTCGCTGGCCAAGCTCGGCATGCCCGAGAGCGGTATCGACAAAGCGGCGGACATCGCGGTCGAAAATCCCTACTGGAATCCGCGCCCCGTGACCCGAGGCGGCATCCGCGACCTGGTTGCCAGGGCCTTTGCCGGCGAGCGGCCTCGCGCTGCCGCCACCGAAGACGAGGCGGCCTGAGCTATGGCCCGCCGCATCCTCATCTCCGGCGCTGCCATCCTCTCGATGGACGCAGCCATAGGCGACCTGAAGCGGGGCGACATCCTCGTCGTTGATGGCAGGATCGCCGCGATCGCACCCCGTATCGAGGCCGAGGATGCCGAGCGCGTCGACGCGGCCGGGCGCATCGCCGTGCCGGGTTTCGTCAACGCCCATATGCATAGCTGGCAGACCGGCCTGCGCGGGCTCGCGGCCGATTGGACGCTGCTCGAATATTTCCGCTGGATCCATGCCGGGCTCGCGACGCTGTTCGAGCCTGACGATATCGGCATCGCGACGCTGATTGGCGCGCTCGGCCAGATCGATGCCGGCACCACGACATTGGTCGACTGGTGCCACAATAATCCGACGCCTGCGCATACCGATGCCGCGGTCGAGGCGCTGGCCGAGAGCGGTATCCGCGCCGCGTTCTTCCACGGCTCGCCCAAGCCCGATCCCAAGCCCGGCGAGCCGCATTTCTCGGAGGTGCCGCATCCGCGCGCCGAGATCGAGCGTTTGCGGCGCGGCCGCTTCGCCGGCAATGACGGCCTGCTGACGCTCGGCCTCGCCATTCTCGGCCCGCATTATGCGACGATGGAGGTCGCGTGCACCGACTTCCGCCTGGCGCGCGAATTCGGCCTGGTCGCCTCGATGCATCAGGGCGGCGGCGCGGCGAAGACGCCGGGCGGCTGGGAGCAGCTGATCGCCGAGGGGCTGGTCGGGCCCGGCATCAACATCGTGCACGGCAACGACCTGCCGGACGAGCTGTTGGGGCAACTGCTCGATCTCGGCGCCTCCTTCTCGGTGACGCCGGAGAACGAGATGGCTCAAGGCCACGGCTTCCCGATCACCGGGCGGCTGTTGGCGCGCGGCGTGGCGCCTTCGCTCGGCGTCGATCTCGAATCCGTGCTCGCCGGCGACATGATGGGCGTTGCCCGCATCGCGCTCGGCATGCAGCGCGCGCTCGACAATGCCGAGAGCCGGCGCAAGACCGGCGCGATTCCGCCGACCTCGACGATCCCTGTCCGGCAGGCGCTGTCCTGGATCACCATCGAGGGCGCGAAAATGCTCGGCCTCGACCATCGCATCGGCTCGCTCGCACCAGGCAAGCAGGCCGACATCACGCTCATCGACGCCCGCGCGCTGCATCTGCAGCCGCTGCACGATCCCGCCGCCGCCGTGGTCATGCAGGCCGGGCGCGGCGACGTCGAGGCGGTGATGATTGCCGGCCGCTTCGTCAAGCGGGATGGAAAGCTGCTGGCCGAAGGGCTGGAGGGCAAGCTCGCCCGGCTCGCCGCCTCGGGCGCGCGGATCGTCGAAGGGCTTCGCCGCGGGCACCGGGCAGCTTGAGGACAACGCAATGAGCGACACCCACACCATCGGCTGGATCGGGCTCGGCAAGATGGGGCTGCCCATCGCGTCCCGCCTGGCGGCGGCCGGACACGACATCGCCGGCTTCGACCGCGACCAGCGGCGCATCGCCGAGGCTGTGGAAGGCGGAGTGAAGCCAGCCGCCACGCTTGCCGACGCGGCGAGACGCGACATCGTCTTCACCTCGCTGCCGGACGACAAGGTACTCGCCGCCGTCGCGCTGTCCGGCGGGCTGTTCGACGCGATGCGCGAAGGCGCGGTCCTGGTCGAGACCTCGACCGTCAGCCCGACCATCTCGGCACAGGTGGCGCAGGCGGCCGCGCGGCGCGGCGTCGCCTATTTGCGTGCGCCGGTCTCCGGCAACGCCGCCATCGCCCATACCGGCAATCTGACCTGCTTCGTCTCGGGGCCGCGCGCCGCCTTCGACGCGGTCCTCCCGATCGCGCAGGACTTCACCCGCGCCCAGAAATATCTCGGCGAGGCCGAGGAAGCCCGCTTCGCCAAGCTCGCCGTCAACCTGATGATCGCGGTCTCGGCGGCGATGATGGGCGAGAGCATCGTGCTGGCCCGCAAGGGCAACCTCGCCTGGCAGGACATTCTCGACGTGCTGACCAACAGCGCCGTCGGCTCGCCCATGGTCCATTACAAGGCCAAGAGCCTCGAGACGCGCGATTTCTCGCCGACCTTCTCCTGCCGGCAGATGGCCAAGGATCTCGACCTTATCATCGGCGCCGGCCAGGCCGCCGAGATGGCGCTGCCTTTGGCGAGCCTCACGCGCGAGACCTACGGCGCCCTGATCGGGCGCGGCGAGGGCGAGGCCGATTTCATCTCGACCGTGCGCCTCGCCGAATGGCTCGCCGGGCTCGGCGAGCCCGACCTCGATACCGACGAAGGGAGGCTCGCATGAGGAACTTCGACCAGAACAGCATCACCCAGGCGGTGCTCGAACGCGTTGCCGCCGCTCCTGACACGCGCACGCGGCAGATCAGCGAGGCCCTGGTCCGCCACCTCCACGATTTCGTCCGCGAAATCCGCCCGACCCAGGAAGAATGGGCCAAGGGCATCGCCTTCCTGACCGATACCGGCCAGATGTGCACCGGGGCGCGGCAGGAGTTCATCCTGCTCTCCGATACGCTCGGCGTCTCCATGCTGGTCGATGCGATCAACCACGACCATCAGGGCGCCGTCACCGAGAGCACTGTGCTCGGCCCGTTCTATGTCGAGGGGCCGCCCGAGGCGGCGCTGGGCAGCGACATATCGGGCGATCTGCCAGGTGAGCCCATGTATGTTTCCGGTTCGGTCGCCGCTGCCGATGGTAGCCCGCTTGCGGGGGCGATCGTCGATGTCTGGCATTCCGACGAGGACGGCTATTACGACGTCCAGCATTCGGAGGATGCGGCCGATCTCGTCGCAAGGGCGCGCTTTCGCACCGATGTGCAGGGCCGCTTCCATTTCTGGTCGATCAAGCCGGCGGCCTATCCGATCCCGCATGATGGGCCGGTCGGCAAGATGCTGGAGGCGCAAGGGCGCCATCCGTGGCGACCGGCCCATGTCCATTTCATGATCGCGGCGCCGGGCCACGAAAAACTCGTGACCCATGTCTTCGTCGCCGGCGACCAGTATCTCGATTCCGACGCCGTCTTCGGCGTGAAGGATTCGCTGATCAGCGACTTCACAGAGCAGCCGGCCGGCACCGCCCCGGACGGACGGACGCTCGACCGGCCGTGGTGCCGGCTCACCTACGACTTCAAGCTCAACCCGGCTTCGGAGGCTGCGCACCGCGCCGCCTGAGGCGCCGACCATCGACCGCAAATCGAGAGAGCCCGGCCAGCGGGCCATCGCGGAGGGAGAAAACATGTTGACCAGACCATCTCCGGATGGCGGCGCCACGGAAACGGCGTTGACGCGGCTCGCACAGATGCTCGGCCCGCGCGTCAGCCGCGCCGCCGGTGTCCTTGCCGACCATGGCCGCAGCGAGGCCTATCATGCGGCCTCGCCGCCCGATCTCGTCGTCTTCCCGGAAACGACCGAGGAGATGCGCGGCATCGTCACGATCTGCCGCGATCTGCGGCTGCCGATCATTCCGTTCGGCGCCGGCACCTCGCTGGAAGGCAATGCCTCGGCGCCGCATGGGGGTGTCTGCATCGACATGTCGCGCATGGACAAGGTGCTGGCGACAAGCCCGGAGGACATGGATGTCCGCGTCCAACCCGGCATCACCCGCAAGCAGCTCAACGCGCAATTGCGCGACACCGGCCTGTTCTTCCCGATCGATCCCGGCGCCGACGCCTCGATCGGCGGCATGGCCTCGACCCGCGCCTCCGGCACGATGGCGGTGCGCTACGGCACGATGAAAGACAATGTGCTTGGGCTCGAGGCGGTGCTCGCCGACGGCCGCGTGATACGCACGGCCCGGCGCGCCCGCAAATCCGCCGCCGGCTACGACATGACCCGCCTGCTCGTCGGCGCGGAAGGGACGCTCGGCGTCATCACCGAGGTGACGCTGAAGCTCCACCCGCAGCCGGAGGCCATCTCCTCGGCCGTCTGCGCCTTTCCCGATCTGAAGTCGGTGGTCGGCACGGCGATCGCGGTGATCCAGTCCGGCGTCCCGGTGGCGCGCATCGAACTGCTCGACGCGGTGATGATGCGCGGCATGAACCTGCACGCGAAGCTAGGACTGCCGGAAGCACCGCATCTCTTCTTCGAATTCCACGGCTCGAAGGGCTCTGTCGCCGAGCAGGCGGAGACCGCGCAGGCGCTCGCCGGCGAGTTCGGCGGGCAGGATTTCGCCTGGGCGACCGCGCCTGAGGAGCGCAGCCGTCTCTGGCAGGCCCGCGACAACACACTCTATGCCGGGCTCGCCTTGCGGCCGGGCGCGCGCGCCTTGGTCACCGATGTCTGCGTGCCGATCTCGCGCCTGGCCGAATGCCTCGTCGCCACCGCTGCCGACATCGCGGAGAGCGGCCTCGTCGCCCCGGTGGTCGGGCATGTCGGCGACGGCAACTTCCACTTGCTCGTCCTGCACGATCCCGCCAGCGTCGAGGAGGTCGCCCGGGTGAAGGCGTTCAACGAACGCCTGGTCAGGCGGGCGATCGCGCTCGACGGCACCTGCACCGGCGAGCACGGCATCGGCCTCGGCAAGATCGACTTCCTCGAACTGGAACTCGGCGAGACCGTCGACGCCATGCGCCTGGTGAAGCAGGCGCTCGATCCGCTGGGGATCATGAACCCCGGCAAGATCTTCCGCTCGTCCGCGCAGATGGGAGGCGCCCGATGAGCGCGCTGATGGCGATCAAGCCCGACTTCGACACGACCTCGCCGCCGCCCGCGACGGCCGAAGGCACACCGCTCTTCGAGCTGAGGGGCATTTCCAAGACCTTCCCCGGCGTGAAGGCGCTCGACGACGTCTCGTTCGCACTCTGGCCGGGCGAGGTGCACATGCTGGTCGGCGAGAACGGCGCCGGCAAATCCTCGCTGATGAAGGTGCTGTGCGGCGCCTATCAGGCCGATTCCGGCGACTATCTCCACAAGGGCGAGAAGGTCGAGATCCGCTCGCCCGCCGATGCCCGCAAGCTCGGCATCGCCGTGATCTTCCAGGAGTTCTCGCTCGTCCCCTATCTCGACGTGGCGCAGAACATCTTCCTCGGCCGCGAATTCCGCTCGCGCATTCCGGGGCTGATCGACCGCCGGCGGCTCTATCGCGAGGCGCAAGGTGTCCTCGACCTGATCGGCCTCGACATCGATCCCAGGACCAAGGTCCATACGCTCGGCGTCGCCCAGCAGCAGATGGTCGAGATTTGCAAGGCCCTGTCGCAGAACGCGCGCATCCTCGTCATGGACGAGCCGACCGCCGCGCTCTCCGACCGCGAGACCGAGCGACTCTTCGCAGTAATGCGCCAGTTGCAGGAGAAGGGCGTCGCCATCGTCTACATCTCGCACCGCATGGCGGAAGTCTTCGCGCTCGGCGACCGCATCACCGTGCTGCGCGACGGCAAGCTCGTCGGCCGAGCAAGTCCGGGGCAGACCACGCCGGACGCGCTCGTGCGCATGATGGTCGGCCGCAATGTCGACATGAGCTATCCGCGCAATTTCGCGGAGAAGCCCGGCGAGGTCGTGCTTGAGGTCAAGGGCCTCTGCGCCAAGAACGGCATCCGCGACATTGATCTGACCGTGCGCGCCGGCGAGATCGTCGGCCTCTGCGGCCTGGTCGGCTCCGGCCGGAGCGAGGTCGCCCGCGCCATCTTCGGCGCCGACGAGGTCACGGCCGGTGAGATCAGCATCTTCGGCAAGGCGAGGCGGGGAGGGCCGGACGCAGCGACCATGGCTGGCGTCGGCCTCATCCCGGAAAGCCGCAAGACGGAAGGGCTCGCGCTGATCCGCACCGTCTCCGACAATCTCGCCGTCGCCGGGCTGCCCAAGCTCTTTCCGAACAAGCTGTTCTCGCCCGCTCAGGCAAGGCGCTCGGCCGAGGAGCTGATCAAGCGGCTGCGGATCGCGACGCCCTCGCCGAACCAGAGCGTCGCGCTGCTCTCCGGCGGCAACCAGCAGAAGGTGGTGATCGGCAAATGGCTCGCCGCCGGCACCAGGCTGTTCATCTTCGACGAGCCGACGCGGGGCATCGATGTCGGCGCCAAGTCCGAGATCTTCGCGCTGATCGACCAGCTCGTCGCCGATGGCGCAGCGGTGCTGATGATCTCCTCGGAACAGGCCGAGATCGTTCATGTCTGCGACCGCGCCTACGTCATGCGCGGCAAGCGCCTCGTCGGCGAACTCTCCCGCTCCGAACTCTCCGAAGAGAACATCGTCCGAATGGGGATGCACCATGACTGATCAGGCGATCTCCTCTCCCTTGCCGCGCCTCCCGGCCGTGCCGGGCGTCGCCGTCGCGTTGGCCGGGCTCTCGCTGCTCTTTGCGCTGGCGAGCCCCGGCTTCCTCACCGCCGGCAACCTTTCCAATGTGCTGGTGCAATCGGTCATCCTGCTGCTGCTCGCCCTGCCGATGACGCTGATCATCATGACCGAGGGGCTCGACCTCTCCATGGGCGCGGTGCTGACGCTGGCCTCGCTGGTGCTGGCGCTGATCGTGGTGGCGACGCAGTCGCTGGCGCTCGGCCTCATCGGCGCACTCGCCGTCGGCCTTGCCTTTGGCCTCGTCAATGGCTGGCTGATCGCTGGGCTCTCGATCCCGCCCTTCGTCGCGACGCTGGGCACGCTCGGGGCTGCTCAGGGCCTCGCGCTCGTGGTCAGCGACGGCCAGAGCGTCGTCGGCATCCCGCGCTTCGTCCGTCTGGTCTATTCCGGCGAGACCTTCGGCATCCCGACGCCGATCCTGATCGGCGCGGGCTTCTACGCGCTCTTTCACATCCTGCTCTACCACACCCGCTTCGGCACCTATGTCTGCGCGCTCGGCGGCAACCGAGATGCGCTGACGCTCGCCGGCGTCGCCTGGAAGCGCCTGCTCGTCGCCGTCTACATGCTCGGCGGCGCGATGGCCGGTGTCGCGGCCCTGCTGATGACCGCGCGCATCAATGCCGGCCACCCGACCGCGGCGATCGGCCTGGAGTTCGACGCCATCGCCGCGGTGGCGCTGGGCGGAACCTCCTTCGACAAGGGCAATGGCTGGCTCTTCGGCACGCTGCTCGGCGTGCTCACCGTCGGCGTGCTGCGCAACGGCCTCAACCTGATGGCCGTTCCATCCTCCGTCCAGGTCGCCTGCATCGGCGCCCTCGTCATCGCCGCCCTTCTCGTCGACAGCCTGCGGAGCACACGGTCATGAGCATCGCCAGCGACGCCGCTACTCGCCCCGCCGGCTTCCATCTCTCGCGCGAGACGCGGCAGCTCGCCTATCGATTGCTCGCGGTGGCGCTGCTTTGCCTCGCCTTGAGCGTCGCGACCGAGGCCTTCTTCACCGCCAACAACATCCTCAACGTGCTCCGGCAGGCGAGCCTGCTCTTCTTCCTGGCGTCAGGGTTGACGCTGGTGATCCTGACCGGCGGCCTCGATCTCTCGGTCGGCGCCAATATCGGCCTCTCCGCCTGCTTCGCGGCGACGGTGATCAAGGCGACCGGCTCGCCGGTGCTCGGCACGCTGACCGGCCTCGCCACCGGGCTCGTGATCGGCATCTGCAACGGGCTGATGGTGGCCAAGCTCAGGATCCCGTCCTTCATAGCCACCTACGGCATGCTCTGGGTGCTGCACGGCATCACCTATTACTACATGGCCGGCGAAACCATCCACGGCTTCCCGCCCGGCTTCCGCCAGATCGGCTCGGGCTATTTCCTGGGGGTGCCGATCCCGGTCTATCTGATGCTGGGCTTCCTGCTGGCTGGCACGATCTTCGCCCAGCGCACCATTTGGGGGCAGCAGATCTACGCCATCGGCGCCAATCCGGTCGCGGCCCGCCTCACCGGCATTCCGGTCGATCGCCGCCTGATCCTGGTCTACGCCTTCTCCGGTGCCATGGCGGGCGTCGCCTCGATCGTCTTCCTCGCCCGGCTGAACTCGGCCGAGGGCGATATCGGCGAGGCGATGACGCTGCCGGCCATCGCCGCAGCGCTGATTGGCGGCGCCTCGCTGTTCGGCGGCGTCGGCAGCGTCTTCGGCACGTTCATCGGCGCGCTGATCCTGACGCTGGTGCTGAACGGCATGAACCTGCTCGCCGTCAACGCCAACTGGCAGCCGCTCGTCACCGGACTGATCGTCATCCTCGCCGTCTGGTTCGACATGGTCGGCCGCCGGCGCAATTGAACCAACCAAGCAGAAAACCAAGGGAGGAAACCATGCCCAAGTCGAAATTTCTCGTCGCAGCGCTGCCCGCGATTCTGATCTCCACCGGGGCGCTCGCCGCCGGCGAGACGATCGCGGTCTTCACCAAGAACCAGACCAACCCCTATTTCCAGACAGTGCGGGTCGGCGCCGAGGTCGTGGCGAAGTCGCTCGGCGCCAAGGCGGTGCACTACATCCCGACCAAGCCGGATTCGATCCCCGAGCAGCTCAGCCAGGTCGAGGATGTGATCGTCAAGAAGCCGAGCGCCATCGTCTTCGTCCCCGTCGACTACAAGGCGATGGTGCCGGGCGTCGAGCAGATCAACGATGCCAAGATCCCGATCGTCAACGTCACCGACCGGAGCGCCGGCGGCAAGTTCCTCGCCTTCGTCGGGGCCGACGATTACAGCCTCGGCCTGGAGACCGCGCGCTTCCTGCTCAAGGAGATCGGCGGCAAGGGTAATGTCGTCATCCTCGAGGGCGTCAAGGGCTCCCTGACCAATATCGACCGGGTGCGCGGCTTCAACGACGCGATCAAGGAGTTCAAGGACGTCAAGCTGCTCGCCAGCCAGCCGGCCAACTATCAGCGCCTGCAGGGCTTGCAGGTGATGGAGAACCTGATGCAGTCGCATCCGCAGATCGACGGCGTGCTCGCCGCCAACGATGCGATGGCGATCGGCGTGATCGAAGCCCTCGACGGCGCCAATCGCAAGGCCAAGGTCATCGGCATCAACGGCACCAAGGAAGCTGTCGACGCCATCAAGGCTGGCAAGCTGCTCGCCTCGGGCGACTATAACGGCTTCCTGCAGGGCTGCATCGGCACGCTTGTCGCGATCCGGGCCCTGCGCAAGGAGCCGATCGTCACCGAGGTGGTGCTGAAGCCGACCGTCGTGAACGCCTCCAACTTCCAGCCCTATGACAGCCCGCTGGAATCGCGCAGCTGCCCGAGCTGGAGCGAGGCGGCGGCCCTCGCCAGCAAATAATCTGAACCGCGCCCGAGGCGGCCGGCGCATGGTCCGGCCGCCCATAGGAGCCTCACCACATGCTGTTCGTGATCCACGCCCTCGACAAGCTTGGCGCACTCCAGGCCCGTCTCGCCAACTACGATGCCCACAAGGCCTTCCTGTCGGACACTGCAGCGCGAGGTGTCCGGATCGTGATGTCGGGCCCCCTGGTCGCCGAGGACGGCGTGACCATGATCGGCAGCCTCTTCGTCGTGGAGGCGGTGGACCTTGCGACCGTGGAGCGCTTCAATGCCGCCGATCCGTTCCACGCCGCCGGCATCTGGGATCGCGTCACGATCACCGGCTTCATCAAGCGCCAGGGCTGAGCCCGGCAATCGACCAAGCGTTTCAGGAGACAAGACATGGCTAAGGATGGAGGCCCGATCCGGGTCGTCGGGATTTCGGGCAGCCTGCGCGCCGGATCCTACAACGCCGCCGTGCTGAAAGCAGCGACCGCGCTGGCGCCGGAGGGGATGACGATCGAGATCGCCGAGATCGGCGACCTGCCGCTCTACAACGACGATGTCCGCGTCGCCGGCTATCCGCCTCAGGTCCAGCGCTTCCGCGACCAGCTCGCGGCTGCCGACGCGATCCTGTTCGTGACGCCGGAGTACAACTACTCGATCCCCGGCGTGCTCAAGAACGCGATCGACTGGGCCTCGCGCCCGCCGAGCCAGCCTTTCGACAACAAGCCGGTGGCGATCATGGGCGCGAGCGGCGGCATCCTCGGCACGGCGCGGGCGCAATATCATCTGCGGCAGATGCTGATCTTCCTCAACGCCTTCCCGCTGAACAAGCCTGAGGTGATGATCGGCGCCGCTCAGACCAAATTCGACGAGGCTGGCAAGCTGACCGACGAGGCCACGGCCGGCTTCATCCGCCAGCTTCTTGAAGCGCTGCGCGATTGGCGCAATCGGCTGGCCTAGATCACCAAGCGTCCGAACGAACGCGATTTTCGAGCCCGAACGTGTTGAAACCGACGCGTGCTGCCGCAGCCGATCACCAGGGCCGGCGCGGCCCGGTATCGATGTGGATTAGCCCGTTCCAGTAGACCTTGTGGCCGCCGACCTCGGGCAGCGTCCGGGCCCATTCCAGCACGGCGCGCGGCCTGACGCCGGGCACGCGGAAATCCATCGCCTCGCAACGTTTGTGATAGGAGCCGCGCCTGGCCCGCCAGGGCGGCCGCCAGGTCGAGGTCACCTTCACCGCTCCGTATTTGTCGGAGATCTTGACGAGGATCGCCTTCAGTACCGGCGGCAGGCAGACGATCGAGGTTCCCGGATCGGTCGAGATGCCCGGCCTGTCAGGTTTCTCATTGGGGTCGAAGGGGGGCTCCTCGGCGGTCTGTCCTGGGGTGCGCTGCGGCCACTCCGGCCCCTCGTCGTCATCGGGCTCGGGCTGGGCGAGGGTAGGCGCCGGCCCTGGCTTCGTCGCCAGGCTGGCTTCGACTGGAGGCGCCGGGACGACGACGATCGGCGGCGCGCCCGGCTTGATCTGCAGGTCGAGATCGAACGGGCGCTCCGGCGGCAATGGCGCGAGCATCATCTGCGCCGCCGCCGGAGCGCTTAGCGCCATCGCAGCGGCACAGGACCCGACCAGCACGACCCGTCTCATCGCGCTCATGCAGCGTCGGCGGCCGATGGCGGGGCAGAAGCGAGCGATGCGCGATCACGATGCGTTGTCGGCTTCAGCATGTTCCGCAACGGCTCTCCTGACGCATCGGCAGTGTTTGCCGACGAATCGTGCCGGCGCCGAAGACTGACATTCCGTCCCGGTTTGCCATGCTTCGGCGCGCCGCGACAACCGCCTTGCGCCCCGCGTCGCCGATCGCGAAAATCGGAGCCGAAACGGCCGGGAATCGTGACAGTTTCGCTGGTTGGCTCCAGATATGCGGCAAAGACATGGCGACAGCCGCGTTGTGCGGCGCGGCGAACCCTTGCGTGATTCTAAAGCAGGGTCTAATCGACTGGCGAGATTGAGGGCGCCAGTCGCGGCGCCGGGTTGAAGCGGGGTGACAGATGCAAGCTCTTCCTGTGCAGTCCCTGCTGTCGGACTATCTGCCCCTGGTGATCTTCATCGGCCTGTCGCTGGTGATCGGCCTGGCGCTGCTGATCGCGCCCTTCGCCGTGGCCTATTCCAAGCCGGATGCCGAAAAGCTCTCCGCCTATGAGTGCGGCTTCAACGCCTTCGACGATGCGCGCATGAAGTTCGACGTGCGCTTCTATCTCGTCGCCATCCTCTTCATCATCTTCGATCTCGAAGTCGCCTTCCTCTTCCCCTGGGCGGTCGCCTTCGGCGGTCTCGGCTGGCTCGGCTTCTGGTCGATGATGGTCTTCCTCGGCGTGCTGACGGTCGGCTTCGTCTACGAGTGGCGCAAGGGCGCGCTCGAGTGGGACTGATCGCTTTGTCGCAGAGACCTGATACGCTCCTGTCCGTATTCTTACATTCGACGAAACCCAAAGGTTCGAACTGATGGCCATGACAGCGATCGATCGCGGTGATCCGCTCGTCGCGCAGGCACCCAGAGGCCTGCTCGGCCCGGACGGCAAGCCGCTCGGCGCCCGCGATCCCTACTTCGTCGAGATCAACAACGAGCTGGCCGACAAGGGCTTCCTCGTCACGGCAAGCGACGACCTGATCAACTGGGCCCGCACCGGCTCTTTGATGTGGATGACCTTCGGCCTCGCCTGCTGCGCGGTCGAGATGATGCAGCTCTCCATGCCGCGCTATGATGTCGAGCGCTTCGGCTTCGCCCCGCGCGCCAGCCCGCGCCAGTCGGACGTGATGATCGTCGCCGGCACGTTGACCAACAAGATGGCTCCGGCCCTGCGCAAGGTCTACGACCAGATGCCGGAGCCGCGCTACGTCATCTCGATGGGCTCCTGCGCCAATGGCGGCGGCTATTATCACTACAGCTATTCGGTGGTGCGCGGCTGCGACCGCATCGTGCCGATCGACGTCTATGTGCCGGGCTGCCCGCCGACCGCGGAAGCGCTGCTCTACGGCGTGCTGCTGCTGCAGAAGAAGATCCGGCGAACCGGGACGATCGAGCGCTGAGGCGCGCGTGGACCGGTGGCTTGCGAAGGTGATGCGATGAGCGAAGCGCTCGTGACATTGGGCGAAGAGATCAAGGCGGCGCTGCCCGGCGCGGTGACCGATATCGTCGTCGCCTTCGACGAGATCACGGTGCTGGCCGAGGTGTCCGAGATCGTACGGGTGCTGAAGACCCTCTACGACGATCCGCGCTTCCGCTTCGTCAATTTCACCGACATCGCCGGCGCCGACTATCCGCAGCGCGAGAAGCGCTTCGAGGTCATCTATCACCTGCTCTCGCCGCGCCATAACCGGCGCATCCGCGTCAAGGTTCAGGCTGATGAGGCGACCCCGGTCCCGTCCGTGATCGAGGTGTTCCCGGCGGCGAACTGGTATGAGCGCGAGGCCTACGACTTCTACGGCATCCTGTTCGCGAACCACCCGGACCTGCGCCGCATCCTCACCGATTACGGTTTCGAGGGCTATCCGCTGCGCAAGGACTTCCCGCTGACCGGCTTCGTCGAGGTCCGCTATGACGACGAGCAGAAGCGCGTCGTCTACGAGCCGGTTAAGCTGAACCAGGAATTCCGTAACTTCGACTTCCTCTCGCCCTGGGAAGGGACGGAATACGTCCTCCCGGGCGATGAAAAGGCCAAGACGGCCTGATCGGACTGGGCGATGTCAGAGCACAACATCCGCAATTTCTCGATTAACTTCGGTCCCCAGCATCCTGCAGCGCATGGCGTTCTCAGGTTGGTGCTGGAATTGGACGGCGAGATCGTCGAGCGCGTCGACCCGCATATCGGCCTGCTGCATCGCGGCACCGAGAAACTGATCGAGCACAAGACCTATCTCCAGGCCGTGCCCTATTTCGACCGGCTCGACTATGTCGCGCCGATGAACCAGGAGCATGCCTTCGCGCTCGGCGTCGAGAAGCTGATGGGCGTGACCGTGCCGCGCCGCGGCCAGCTCATCCGCGTGCTTTATTCCGAGATCGGCCGCATCCTCTCGCACATCCTCAACGTCACCACGCAGGCGATGGACGTCGGCGCGCTGACCCCGCCGCTCTGGGGCTTCGAGGAGCGCGAGAAGCTGATGATCTTCTATGAGCGGGCCTGCGGCGCGCGCATGCATGCGGCCTATATCCGGCCGGGCGGCGTCCACCAGGACCTGCCGACCTCGCTGATCCACGACATCGGCGAGTGGTGCGACCCGTTCCTCAAGGTCTGCGACGACCTCGAAGGCCTGCTCACCGACAATCGCATCTTCAAGCAGCGCAATGTCGACATCGGCGTCGTCGATCTCGAAACCTGCTGGAAATGGGGTTTCTCGGGCGTGATGGTGCGCGGCTCCGGCGCGCCCTGGGACCTGCGCAAGTCGCAGCCCTACGAGTGCTACGAGGAGATGGAATTCGACATCCCCGTCGGCAAGAACGGCGACTGCTACGACCGCTACTGCATCCGCATGGAAGAGATGCGCCAGTCGGTGCGGATCATGAAGCAGTGCTGCGAGAAGCTGCTTTCGGCCGATGGCGGTGGCCCGGTCTCCTCGCTCGACGGCAAGATGGTGCCGCCCAAGCGCGGCGAGATGAAGCGCTCGATGGAAGCGCTGATCCACCACTTCAAGCTCTACACCGAGGGCTACAAGGTGCCCGAGGGCGAGGTCTACGCCGCTGTCGAGGCGCCCAAGGGCGAGTTCGGCGTCTATCTCGTCTCCGACGGCACCAACAAGCCCTATCGCTGCAAGATCAAGGCGCCGGGCTTCGCCCATCTCCAGGCCATGGATTTCATGTGCCGCAAGCACATGCTCGCCGACGTCTCCGCGATCCTCGGCTCCCTCGATATCGTCTTTGGTGAGGTGGACCGCTGATGTCCGTCCGTCGTCTCGCGCCCGATCACGTTCAGCCTGCCACCTTCGCCTTCACTGCGGCGAACGAGAACTGGGCCGACCAGCAGATCGCCAAATACCCGGAAGGCCGCCAGGCCTCGGCCGTGATCCCGCTCCTGTGGAAGGCGCAGGAGCAGCATGACGGCTGGTTGCCGCGCGCCGCGATCGAGACGGTCGCGAACAAGCTCGGCATGGCGCCGATGCGGGTGCTGGAGGTCGCGACCTTCTACACCATGTTCAGCCTGCAGCCGGTGGGCCAGCACTTCGTCCAGCTCTGCGGCACGACGCCCTGCGCGCTGCGCGGCGCCGAGGCGCTGAAGAAGGTCTGCGAGGAGGTGATCGGCCCGCAATCGACCGTCACGGCCGACGGCAAGCTGTCCTGGCTCGAGGTCGAATGCCTTGGCGCCTGCTGCAACGCCCCGATGGCGCAGATCAATTTCGACTATTACGAAGACCTGACGCCCGAGAATTTCCGCAAGCTGCTGGACGATCTGCGCCACGGCCGCCCGACCAAGCCCGGCCCGCAGGTCGACCGCTCCTGCTCGGAGCCGCTCGGCGGTGGCGAGACGCTGAAGGATCCGGCCCTGTTCGACGGCTCGATGATCGGCCTGGGCGACTGGCAGAAGCGCATTACGACCCAGCGCGAAGACGCGATCAGGATCGCCAGCGAGAAGGCCGCGGCCGAGGCCAAGGCCAAGGCGGAAGCCGAGACCGCCGCCGCGACCGCCAAGGCCGGCCCGACCGACGTCAAGACCGCGCCGCCGCCGGAAGCGGCCACGCCTGGGCGCCCCGAGCCCTCCGAGCCGAAACAGCCCGCCGGCGCAGCGCAGGACACGCCGTCCGCGACGAGCGAAGCGATCAAGGATACCCCCGCCAAGGCTCCGGCGCGCAAGCGGGCTGCCAAGCCCAAGTCGGAAGAGTGAGGTAGAGAGCCATGCTCGCTGATCGCGATCGCATCTTCACCAACCTCTATGGCCTGCACGATGCCGGGCTGAAGGGCGCCATCCAGCGCGGAGCCTGGGACGGCACCAAGTTCCTGCTCGATCAGGGGCGCGACTGGATCATCGACGAGATGAAGAAGTCGGGCCTGCGCGGGCGCGGCGGCGCCGGCTTCCCGACCGGGCTGAAATGGTCGTTCATGCCCAAGCAGAGCGACGGGCGCCCGCACTACCTCGTCGTCAACGCCGACGAGTCGGAGCCCGGCACCTGCAAGGATCGCGAGATCATGCGCAACGACCCGCATACGCTGGTCGAGGGCTGCCTGATCGCCTCCTTCGCCATGGGCGCGCACGCCGCTTACATCTATATCCGCGGCGAATATGTCCGCGAGCGCGAGGCCCTGCAGCGCGCCGTCGACGAGGCCTATGAGGCTAACCTCATCGGCAAGAACAACAAGCATGGCTATCCCTTTGATCTCTATGTGCATCATGGCGCCGGCGCCTATATCTGCGGTGAAGAGACGGCGCTGCTGGAGAGCCTCGAAGGCAAGAAGGGCATGCCGCGGCTGAAGCCGCCTTTCCCAGCCAATGTCGGCCTCTATGGCTGCCCGACCACCGTCAACAACGTCGAGTCGATCGCTGTCGCGCCGACCATCCTGCGCCGCGGCGCCAGCTGGTTCTCCTCGATCGGCACGCCCAACAATGTCGGCACCAAGCTGTTCTGCGTCTCGGGCCATGTGAACAAGCCCTGCAATGTCGAAGAGGCGATGGGCCTGACCTTCCGCGAGCTGATCGATCGCCATTGCGGCGGCATCCGCGGCGGCTGGGACAATCTCAAGGCGGTCATTCCCGGCGGCTCGTCGGTGCGCATGGTGCCGGCCGAGCAGATCATCGATACGCCGATGGATTTCGACTCGCTCTCGAAGCTGAAGTCGGGCCTCGGCACGGCGGCGGTGATCGTCATGGACAAGTCGACCGACATCATCCGCGCCATCGCCCGCATCAGCTATTTCTACAAGCATGAGAGCTGCGGCCAGTGCACGCCCTGCCGCGAGGGCACCGGCTGGATGTGGCGCGTCGTCAACCGCATGGCGGAAGGGCGCGCCCAGAAGCGCGAGATCGACATGCTGCTCGACGTTTCCAAGCAGATCGAGGGCCACACCATCTGCGCGCTGGGCGACGCTGCCGCCTGGCCGATCCAGGGCCTGATCAACCATTTCCGTCACGAGATCGAGCAGCGCATCGACGACTATGCCGCCAACCCGCATGGCGAGCCGGTCAGGCTCATGGCGGCGGAGTGAGACCATGACCAAGCTTCTGATCGACGGCATCGAGGTCGACGTCCCGCCGGAGTACACCGTGCTCCAGGCCTGCGAGGCGGCTGGCGCCGAGGTGCCGCGCTTCTGCTTCCATGAGCGGCTCTCGATCGCCGGCAATTGCCGCATGTGCCTGGTCGAGGTGAAGGGCGGCCCGCCCAAGCCCCAGGCCTCCTGCGCCATCGGCGTGCGCGACCTGCGTCCCGGCCCGAACGGCGAGCCGCCGGTCGTCATGACCAAGTCGCCCATGGTCAAGAAGGCGCGCGAAGGGGTGATGGAGTTCCTGCTCATCAACCACCCGCTCGACTGCCCGATCTGCGACCAGGGCGGCGAGTGCGACCTGCAGGACCAGGCCATGGCCTACGGCGTCGACACCTCGCGCTATGCCGAGAACAAGCGCGCCGTCGAGGACAAGTATATCGGCCCGCTGGTCAAGACCTCGATGACGCGCTGCATCCAGTGCACGCGCTGCGTCCGCTTCACCACCGAGGTCGCCGGAGCCTCGGATCTTGGCGCGATCGGCCGCGGCGAGGACATGGAGATCACCACCTATCTCGAGCACGCGATGAGCTCGGAGCTGCAGGGCAACGTTGTCGACCTGTGCCCGGTCGGCGCCCTGACCTCCAAGCCCTACCAGAACAAGGCCCGGCCCTGGGAGCTGACCAAGACCGAATCCATCGACGTGATGGACGCGGTCGGCTCGGCGATCCGCGTCGACTCGCGCGGCCGTGAGGTGATGCGCGTTCTGCCGCGCATCAACGAGGCGGTGAACGAGGAGTGGATCTCCGACAAGACCCGCCACATCGCCGACGGCCTCCGGACCCAGCGTCTCGACCGCCCTTACATCCGCGAGAACGGCGCCCTGCGCGCCGCGAGCTGGACCGAGGCGCTCGCGCTGGTCGCGTCCAGGCTCAAGGCTGCCAAGCCCGAGCGCATCGGTGCGATCGCCGGCGACCTCGCCGCGGTCGAGGAGATCTATGCGCTCAAGGCGCTGATCGCCGGCCTCGGCTCGGCCAATCTCGATTGCCGCCAGGACGGGGCGAAGCTCGAGCCGGCCTTCGGCCGGGCTAGCTACATCCTCAACACCGGCATCGCCGGGATCGAGGATGCCACTTCGCTGCTGATCATCGGCTCGAACCCGCGCCGCGAGGCGCCGATCGTCAACGCCCGCATCCGCAAGCGCTGGCTGCGCGGCGATTTCAAGGTCTCGCTGATCGGCGAGCAGGTCGACCTGACCTATGCCTATGACTATCTCGGCGCCGGCCCGGAGACGCTGGCCGATCTGGTCAAGCGCGCCGGTGCGGCCGGCGAGCGGCCGATGGTGCTGGTCGGGCAGGGCGCTTTGTCACGCAAGGACGGCTCCGCCGTGCTCTCGCTTGCGGCCAAGGCGGCCGAGGTGCTCGGCGCGCTCAAAGACGGCTGGAACGGTTTTGGCGTGCTGCACACGGCCGCTGCCCGCGTCGGTGCCCTCGATCTCGGCTTCGTCCCCGGCGAGGGCGGCCTCGATGTCGCGGGCATGACGGCGGCGGGCGCGCTCGACGTGCTCTTCCTGCTCGGCGCCGACGAGATCGAGGTGCCGGCGAGCGCCTTCGTGATCTACCAGGGCAGCCATGGCGACAAGGGCGCCCACCGCGCCGACGTGATCCTGCCGGGCGCGGCCTATACCGAGAAGTCCGGCACCTACGTCAACACGGAAGGGCGGGTGCAGATGGCGGCCCGCGCCACCTTCCCGCCCGGCGATGCCAAGGAGGACTGGGCGATCCTGCGGGCGCTCTCCGCTTCGCTCGGCAAGCCGCTGCCCTTCGACTCGCTCTCCGCGCTGCGCCGCGAGCTCTACGCCGCCCATCCGCATTTCGCTGCGGTCGATACGGTCGCGCAGAGCGATCGCGCCGGGCTGGCGAAGCTGGCGGGGCAGGGCGGCGCGACCGAGAAGGCCGGTTTCGTTCCGGCGGTCGCCGATTTCTACACCACGAACCCCATCGCCCGCGCTTCGGCGGTGATGGCGGAATGCTCGGCGCTGGCCTCCGGCCGCATGCGCCAGGCGGCGGAGTAAGCCTCGATGAACTGGGACCTCGTCCTCGATCTTGCGATCATCGCCGGCAAGAGCCTGCTGCTCCTGGTCGCGCTGCTGATCTTCATCGCCTTCATGCTGCTGGCCGACCGCAAGGTCTGGGCTGCGGTGCAGCTGCGGCGCGGCCCGAACGTCGTCGGGCCCTTCGGCCTGTTCCAAAGCTTCGCCGACCTCCTGAAATTCGTCTTCAAGGAGCCGATCATCCCGTCGGGCTCCAATAAGGGCGTGTTCCTGCTGGCGCCGCTGGTCACCTGCTTGCTCGCGCTTGCGGCCTGGGCGGTGATCCCCATCGCAGAAGGCTGGGCGATCGCCGACATCAATGTCGGCGTGCTCTACATCTTCGCGATCTCCTCGCTCGGCGTCTACGGCATCATCATGGGCGGCTGGGCTTCGAACTCGAAGTACCCGTTCCTCAGCGCGCTGCGCTCTGCGGCGCAGATGGTGTCCTACGAGGTCTCGATCGGCTTCGTGATCGTCACCGTGCTGCTCTGCGTCGGCTCGCTCAACCTGTCGGCGATCGTCGAGGCACAGAACACCAGGGCCGGCATGTTCGGCTGGTACTGGCTGCCGCTCTTCCCGATGTTCATCGTCTTCTTCATCTCGGCGCTGGCCGAGACGAACCGGCCACCCTTCGACCTGGCCGAGGCGGAATCGGAGCTCGTTGCGGGCTTCATGGTCGAGTACTCCTCGACCCCGTATCTGCTGTTCATGCTCGGCGAATACGTGGCGATCATGACCATGTGCTCGCTGACCACGATCCTCTTCCTTGGGGGCTGGCTGCCACCGTTCCCGATCGCGCCCTTCACCTGGCTGCCGGGCGTGGTCTGGTTCGTGCTGAAGGTCATGCTGGTCTTCTTCATGTTCGCGATGGTGAAGGCCTTCGTGCCGCGCTACCGCTATGACCAGCTGATGCGGCTGGGCTGGAAGGTCTTCCTGCCGCTGTCGCTGGCTTGCGTCGTGATCGTGGCGGCGGTGCTGCAGATCACCGGTTGGGGCCCCGCTCCCTGATGGCGGGTCAGGCCGGCCTGATCGGAGCCCTGATCGGCTTCGTCGTCGGCCTGATCGAGTATCGGCTCGTCACGGGTGTTGTGGTTGCGAGCTTACGTCGCACCGACAGCTCGAAGACGCCGGCCGAGAAGGATGATTACGAACGGCGCATCCGCCTGCTCAAGGCGGCGGTGCTGGTGCTATCGGTGGGCGGGCTGCCCATCGTCGGTTACTTTATCGGCCGGGCCTTGTTCGGCTGAGACGAGAAGGACGAGACGGATGTCACTCGCGCAAGCCGCCAAGGGACTGCTCCTCAAGGAGTTCGTCGGCGCGTTCGCCTTGTCGATGCGCTATTTCTTCAAGCCGAAGGCGACGCTGAACTATCCCTTCGAGAAGGGCGTGCTCTCGCCGCGCTTCCGGGGCGAGCACGCGCTGCGCCGCTATCCGAACGGCGAGGAACGCTGCATCGCCTGCAAGCTCTGCGAGGCGATCTGCCCGGCGCAGGCGATCACGATCGAGGCCGGCCCGCGCCGCAATGACGGCACCCGCCGCACGACCCGCTACGACATCGACATGACCAAGTGCATCTATTGCGGCTTCTGCCAGGAGGCCTGCCCGGTCGACGCCATCGTCGAGGGCCCGAATTTCGAGTTCGCCACCGAGACGCGCGAGGAGCTGTTCTACGACAAGGACAAGCTGCTCGATAACGGCGCCCGCTGGGAACGCGAGATCGCGCGCAATATCGCGATGGACGCGCCGTATCGCTGAGGATTGCGGCCTGTCGCGCGGTTGTCGCGCTGGGCGGGCCTGACTATAGACGCTCCAAACTGCGGCGGGACTCGGGCCCGCCGCTTGATGAAACGAGGGCCGCCCGAAAGGGCGGAAAGGCTGGCGAAGATGAATGCCGCAGCGGCTTTCTTCTATCTCTTCTCAGGCGTCACCATCGCCTCGGGGCTGATGGTGATTTCGGCGCGCAACCCGGTGCATTCGGTGTTGTTCCTGATCCTCGCCTTCGTCAACGCGGCGGGCCTGTTCCTGCTGCTCGGGGCCGAGTTCCTGGCGATGCTGCTGGTCGTCGTCTATGTCGGCGCGGTCGCGGTGCTCTTCCTCTTCGTGGTGATGATGCTCGACGTCGACTTCGCCGAGCTGCGCCAGGGCTTCCTGCAGTATCTGCCGATCGGCGGCCTGATCGGCCTGATCTTCGCGGTCGAATTGCTGCTGGTCGTTGGCGCCTGGGTGATCGATCCGCAGATCGTGCGTACGCCCGTCGCGGCGATCCCGGCCAACGTCACCAACACCGCCGCGCTCGGCCAGGTGCTCTACACCAAGTACATCTACTATTTCCAGGCGGCCGGCCTCGTGCTGCTGGTCGCGATGATCGGCGCGATCGTGCTGACCCTGCGCGATCGCAAGGGCATCAAGCGCCAGGATATCCCGACGCAGAACGCCCGCACCAAGGCTGCGGCGATGGATGTGAAGCAGGTGCCGTCGCGCGCCGGCGTTCCCGAGGAGATGGCGTGATGGTCGGGCTTGGCTCTTATCTGGCAGTCGCCGCGATCCTGTTCACGCTTGGCGTGCTCGGCATCTTCATCAACCGCAAGAACGTCATCGTCATCCTGATGTCGATCGAGCTGATCCTGCTCTCGGTCAACCTCAACTTTGTCGCCTTCTCGAGCTTCCTGAACGACATCGTCGGCCAGGTCTTCGCGATGCTGGTTTTGACCGTCGCCGCTGCCGAGGCCGCGATCGGGCTCGCCATTCTCGTCGTCTACTTCCGCAACCGCGGCACGATCGCGGTGGAAGACATCAACATGATGAAAGGCTGAGCGCGGCGACGCGCCCGTAACCTGCCATGTATCAAGCGATTGTCTTCCTCCCCCTGATCGGCTTCCTGATCGCCGGCCTCTTCGGCCGGCTGATCGGCGCGCGCGCCTCGGAGATCGTCACCACCACGCTGCTGCTGATCTCAGCGGCGCTGTCCTGGGTCGCCTTCATCCAGGTCGGCTTTGGTTCCGGCACCACACGCGTCCAGGTCGCGACCTGGCTGGCCTCGGCGGACCTGCGCGTCGACTGGGCCTTCCGCATCGACACGCTGACCGCGGTCATGCTGGTCGTCGTCAACACCGTCTCCTCGCTCGTGCACCTCTATTCGATCGGGTACATGCACGAGGACCCGTCGCGGCCGCGCTTCTTCGCGTACCTGTCGCTGTTCACCTTCGCCATGCTGATGCTGGTGACGGCCGACAACCTCGTGCAGATGTTCTTCGGCTGGGAAGGCGTCGGTCTCGCCTCCTACCTCTTGATCGGCTTCTGGTACCAGAAGCCCTCGGCCAACGCCGCGGCGATCAAGGCGTTCGTCGTCAACCGCGTCGGCGATTTCGGTTTCCTGCTCGGCATCTTCCTGGTCTTCGTGCTGACCGGCTCGGTCGCCTTCGACAGCATCTTCCCGCAGATCGCCGGTCTCACGGAGCGCAGCTTCCGCTTCCTCGGCTATGACTGGAACGCGCTGACGCTGACCTGCCTGCTGCTGTTCATGGGCGCCATGGGCAAATCAGCGCAGTTCCTGCTGCACACCTGGCTGCCGGACGCGATGGAAGGCCCGACCCCGGTGTCGGCGCTGATCCATGCCGCGACCATGGTCACCGCTGGCGTCTTCATGGTGGCGCGCCTGTCGCCGATCTTCGAATACGCGCCGGTCGCGCTGACCGTCGTCGTCGTCATCGGCGCAACCACCGCCTTCTTCGCCGCGACCGTCGGCCTGGTGCAGAACGACATCAAGCGCGTCATCGCCTATTCGACCTGCTCGCAGCTCGGCTACATGTTCGTGGCGATGGGTGTCGGCGCCTACTCGGCCGGCATCTTCCATTTGTTCACCCACGCCTTCTTCAAGGCGCTGCTGTTCCTGGGCGCCGGCTCGGTCATCCATGCGATGCACCATGAGCAGGACATGCGGAACATGGGTGGCCTCAGGAAGCACATCCCGCTGACCGCGGCGGCGATGACGATCGGCACGCTGGCGCTGACCGGCTTCCCGTTCTTCGCCGGCTACTTCTCCAAGGACGCGATCATCGAGAGCGCCTATGCCTCAGTGCCGCATGGCGGCTTCGCCAGCTCCTATGCCTTCGTGCTGCTGGTCGTCGCCGCGCTGATGACCTCGTTCTACTCCTGGCGCCTCTACTTCATGACTTTCGAGGGCGCGCCGCGCTGGGGCGGCCACGGGCACGATGCGCACGGCCACGACGACCACGCGCATGGCCACAAGGCTGACGATCACGCCCATGCCGCGCACGGCCACGATGATCACGGCCACGGCCATGGTCACGATCACACGCCGCATGAGAGCCCGCTCGTCATGCTGATCCCGCTCGCCGTGCTGTCGCTCGGCGCCGTCGCCGCCGGCTTCGCCTTCAAGGAGGCGTTCATCGGCCATGACTACGAGCACTTCTGGAAAACGGCGCTGTTCACCGGCAAGGACAACCACATCCTGCACGCCATGCACGAAGTGCCGAAATGGGTGGTCTGGTCGCCTTTCGTCGCGATGCTGATCGGCTTTCTGCTGGCGCTCTACATGTACGTGCTGCGCCCGGACGTCCCCGGCAAGCTCGCCGCTGCCAATCCGGTTCTCTACAAGTTCCTGCTCAACAAGTGGTATTTCGACGAGATCTACGACTTCCTGTTCGTGAAGCCGGCGATGTGGCTCGGCCGCTTCCTCTGGAAGAAGGGCGACGGCGCCGTCATCGACGGTCTCGGCCCGGACGGGGTCTCGGCCCGTGTCGTTGACGTGACCAACCGGGTCGTGCGGCTGCAGACCGGCTATGTCTACCACTATGCCTTCGCCATGCTGATCGGCGTCGCCGGGCTGGTGACCTGGTACCTCATGGCCCGCGGGTGAGATGATGTTCGGCTTCGGTATCCTCACCGGTCTCCTGGTCCTGCCGCTGGTCGGCGCCGCCTTCATCCTGGCGCAGCGCGGCGACGAGGCTTCGGTCAACTCCAACGCCCGCTGGGCGGCGCTGATCGCGACGGTCGCGACCTTCATCCTGGCGCTGGTCGCCTGGGGCCGGTTCGACCCGGCCAATCCCGGCTTCCAGATGGTCGAGAGCCATGCCTGGGTCTCGGACATCATCAAGTTCAAGCTCGGCGTCGACGGCTTCTCCTTCCCCTTCGTGGTCCTGACCGCCTTCCTGATGCCGTTCTGCATCCTGGCGTCCTGGGCTTCGGTCGAGAAGCGGGTGCGCGAGTACATGGTCGCGTTCCTGATCCTCGAGACGCTGATGATCGGCGTCTTCGTCGCGCTCGACCTCGTGCTGTTCTACCTGCTGTTCGAAGCCGGCCTGATCCCGATGTTCCTGATCATCGGCATCTGGGGCGGCAAGCGCCGGGTCTACGCCTCCTACAAGTTCTTCCTCTACACGCTGCTCGGCTCGGTGCTGATGCTGCTCGCCATCATGGCGATGTACTGGAACGCGGGCACGACCGACATCCCGACGCTGCTCGCGCACAAGTTCCCGGTCCAGATGCAGCCCTGGCTCTGGCTCGCCTTCTTCGCCTCCTTCGCGGTGAAGATGCCGATGTGGCCGGTCCACACCTGGCTGCCCGACGCGCACGTCGAGGCGCCGACCGCCGGCTCCGTCATCCTGGCGGCGATCCTGCTGAAGATGGGCGGCTACGGCTTCATCCGCTTCTCGATCCCGATGTTCCCGGACGCCTCGGCGATGTTCGCGCCGCTGGTCTTCGCGCTCTCCGTCATCGCCATCATCTACACCTCGCTCGTGGCGCTGATGCAGGAGGACATCAAGAAGCTGATCGCGTACTCCTCGGTGGCGCATATGGGCTTCGTCACCATGGGCCTGTTCACCCTGACGCCGCAGGGCATCCAGGGCGCCATGTTCCAGATGGTCAGCCACGGCCTGGTCTCGGGCGCGCTCTTCCTCTGCGTCGGCGTGATCTACGACCGCATGCACACCCGCGAGATCGCCGCCTATGGCGGCCTGGTCAACCGGATGCCGCTCTATGCGGTGGTGTTCATGATCTTCACCATGGCGAATGTCGGCCTGCCCGGCACCGCCGGCTTCGTCGGCGAGTTCCTGACGCTGATGGGCGCCTTCAAGGCCAATCCCTGGGTGGCGTTCCTGGCGACCACCGGCGTGATCCTGTCGGCGGGCTATGCGCTCTGGCTCTATCGCCGCGTCGTCTTCGGCGAACTCACGAAGCCCGAGCTCAAGGACATCACCGACCTCAACGCCCGCGAGATCGCGATCTTCGTGCCGCTCGTCCTGCTGACGATCTGGTACGGCATCGCGCCCGGCACGATCCTCGACGCCTTCGCGGCGCCGACCGAAGCCCTCATCAAGAACTATCAGGCCGCCATCACCGCCGCGAAGACGGCGATGCTGGTCGTCCAGTAAGGCTGCTCCGATGACCACCTTGCCCGCTCTCGGTCCCGCGCTTCCGGAAATCATCCTGGCGCTGGGCGCCATCGCCATGGTGCTCTACGGTGCAATCCAGGGCGAGCGCTCGACGCGCACGCTCGAGATCGCGGCGCTCGCGCTTTTCGCGCTGGCGCTGGTGCTCGTCCTGCGCGGCGAGGGCAAGGTCGTCACCTTCAACGGCGCCTTCATCGCCGACGGCTTCGGCCGCTTCATGAAGGTGCTGACGCTGATCGGCGCCGCGGCCGCGATCGTGCTCTCGGCCGATTTCCTGCGCCGCGATGGGGCCATGCGCTTCGAATTCCCGATCCTCGTCGTCCTCGCCACCATCGGCATGATGATGATGATCTCGGCCAATGACCTGATCGGTCTTTACGTTGGCCTGGAGCTGCAATCGCTCGCGCTCTACGTCGTCGCTGCCTTCGACCGTGACAATCCGCGCTCGACCGAGGCCGGCCTGAAGTACTTCGTTCTCGGCGCGCTCTCCTCGGGCATGCTGCTTTACGGCTCGTCGATGGTCTACGGCTTCACCGGCACGGTGAGTTATGCCGGCATCGCCGAAGCGGTGAAGGGCGGCCATCCCGGCATCGGCCTGATCATCGGCCTCGTCTTCGTCGCCGCCGGCGTCGCCTTCAAGATCTCGGCCGTGCCGTTCCATATGTGGACGCCGGACGTCTATGAGGGCGCCCCGACCCCGGTCGCAGCCTTCTTCGCCTCGGCGCCGAAGATGGCGGCGATGGCGATGACCGTGCGCATCTTCGTCGGCGCCTTCCCGGGCGCGCTGCATGACTGGCAGCAGATCATCGTCTTCATGGCGATCGCCTCGATGGCCCTCGGCGCCTTCGCCGCGATCGGCCAAACCAATATCAAGCGACTGCTCGCCTATTCCTCGATCGCCAATATGGGCTACGCGCTGGTCGGCCTCGCTGCCGGCACCCCGGCCGGCGTCCAGGGCGTGATGACCTATATGGCGATCTACCTCGCCACCACGCTCGCCGCCTTCGCCTGCGTGCTGATGATGAATCGCAACGGCAAGCCGGTCGAGGATATCGGCGAGCTCGCCGGCCTGTCCCGCACCAATGGCTGGATGGCCTTCGCGATGTCGATGATGATGTTCTCGCTCGCCGGCATCCCGCCGCTCGCCGGCTTCTGGGCGAAGTGGTACGTCTTCCTCGCCGCGATCGAGGCCAAGCTCTATGTGCTCGCCGTCGTCGGCGTGATCACCAGCGTCGTCGGCGCCTATTACTATCTGCGCATCGTCAAGGTGATCTATTTCGACGACGCCAAGCCGGCCTTCGACAAGGGCGACGCCGGCGTGGGCGGCGTCTTGCTGATCTCGGCGCTGTTCGTGCTGGTGCTGTCCTTCCTGCCGGCGCCGCTGTTCGACTCCGCTGCCGCGGCGGCGAAGTCGCTGTTCTGAGCGCCTTGGTGCTCGGCGAAGGCGCTCGCGCCGCCGGCTATCGCCTGATCGTCCGCGACGAGGTCGCCTCCACCATGGAGGAGGCGCGGCGGGCGCTCGGCGATGGCGATCCAGGGCGGCTCTGGATCGTCGCGAAAAGTCAGAACGCCGGCCGCGGCCGGCATGGCCGGCATTGGGGTTCGCCGCCCGGCAATCTCTATGCCAGCCTGCTGCTGGCCACTCCCTGCGAGCCGGCGCTGGCGCCGCAGCTCGGCTTCGTTGCGGGCCTTGCCTTGCACGATGCGGCTGCCGCCGTGACCGGCCTGTCCTATCCGGCGCTCGCCCTGAAATGGCCGAACGACCTGCTGATCGGCGGCGCCAAGACCTCGGGCTTGCTGCTGGAGGGCGAGAACCGGGCAGGGCGCTTCAGCGTCGTCATCGGCTTCGGCGTCAACGTGGCCTCTGCGCCGGAGGGGACGCCTTACCCCGCCGCCCACCTTTCCGCGCATGCGGCCGAGGCGACCGTCGAGCGCCTGCTGGCAGCACTCTCGGATGCCTGGCACCAGCGCTTCTCGGCCTGGTCGCTGCCGGGCGGCTTCGGCCCGATCCGGGCCGCCTGGCTGGAGCGCGCTGCCTATCTCGGCGAGACCATCACCATGCGCCTGCCGGAGGGGCCGGTCTCCGGCCGCTTCCTCGGCCTCGATGCCTCCGGGCGGCTCGAACTCGAAACCGAAGCCGGCCGGCGGCTGATCGATGCCGGCGACCTCTATTTCGGCACGGCGCCCATGTCCGGCGCCCCGACAGGTTGAGGCAACGCTTCTGCCTGCTCCTGCCGCTATGGAGGCGCGCCAGAGAGCATGCTAGGCCTGCCGCCGGCCGCCTCGCCAGCTTCAGCATAGAACGTTAGGATTGCCAGTGACCCGTTCCAGCGACCAGCTTGTCTTCGTTCCGCTCGGCGGCCTCGGCGAGATCGGCATGAACGCCGCGCTCTACGGCTTCGGGCCGGAAAAGAAGCGCAAATGGATCCTGGTCGATTGCGGGCTCTCCTTCGCCGGGCCGGAGGCGCCGGGCGTCGACATCGTCCTGCCCGACCTCAGCTACATCATCCAGGATCGGGCCAACCTGCTCGGCATCGTCATCACCCACGCCCATGAGGACCATATCGGCGCGCTCGCCGCGCTCTGGCCCTCGCTGCGCGTGCCGGTCTGGTGCACGCGCTTTGCCGCCGGCCTCCTGGCGACCCGGCGCCTGTCGGAGCCGGGTGCGCCCAAGGTCGAGATGAACATCGTTGCCCAGGGTGGGCGCTTCACGCTTGGGCCCTTCGACATCGAGTTCGTGCCGGTCGCCCACTCGATCCCGGAATCGAACGCGCTGGCGATCCGCACCGCTGCCGGCCTCGTCGTCCATACCGGCGACTGGAAGATAGACCCGACGCCGCGCGTCGGCCTGCCGACCGACGAGGCCCGCCTGCGCGAGCTTGGCGAGGAGGGCGTGCTGGCGCTGGTCTGCGACTCCACCAACGTCCTGCGCGACGGTATCAGCCCGAGCGAGGCCGATGTCGCGGCGAAGCTGAAGGAGCTGGTCGCCTCCGCCCCGAACCGCGTCGCCGTCACCACCTTCGCCTCGAATGTGGCGCGTCTGCGCGCCGTCGCCGAGGCTGCGATGGCCAATCAGCGCGAGGTTGTCGTTGTCGGCCGCGCCATGGACCGCGTCATCGACGTCGCCCGCGAATGCGGCTTCCTCGACGGCATTCCCGCTTTCCGCGGCGTCGAGACCTATGGCTATCTGCCGCGCGACAAGGTCGTCGCGCTCGTGACCGGCAGCCAGGGCGAGCCGCGCGCCGCGCTCTCGCGGATTGCTGCCGACGACCATCCCGAGATCGCGCTCTCGCCGGGCGACCGGGTGATCTTCTCCTCGCGCACCATCCCCGGCAATGAGAAGGCGGTCGGTGCCATCCTCAATCGGCTGGCGCGCGACAACATTGAGATCATTACCGACCGCACTCATCTGGTGCACGTCTCAGGCCACCCCCGGCGAGAGGAGCTGGCGCGGCTCTATGGCTGGCTGAAGCCGAAGATCGCGATCCCCGCCCATGGCGAGGACCTGCACCTGACCGAGCACGCCACCTTCGCCCGCAGCCTCGGCGTCAAGCATGTGCTGCGCGCAGGCAATGGCGATGTCGTTGTGATCGCCGAGGACGGCGCCCGCAAGCTCTCGGAAGTCCAGCACGGCCGGCTCTACCAGGATGGCGAGCTCCTGATTGGCGCGCTCGACCGCACCATTCCCGAGCGCCGCAAGCTCTCCTTTGCCGGGGTGATCTCGATCGCGGTCGCGCTCGACGAGAAAGGCGAACTTGCCGGCGACCCGGAGGTCGCGCTGATCGGCCTGCCGCTCAATGCCAAGGACGGCACGCCCTTCGACGATATCGTCGCCGATGCGGTCGAGGACCTGATCGAGGGAATGCCCAGGGGCAAGCGCCGCGATCCCGAGGCCGTGCGCAATGCACTCGAACGCGGGGTTCGTAGCGCCGTCAACGAGGAGTGGGGCAAGAAGCCGCTGGTGAACGCACTGGTGATCGCGGTGTAGGATCGGGCATATCGCCCGCTGAACGCTGCGCCTGAACGGAGCTCTGGGAATGATCGGACGCCTCAACCACGTCGCCATCGCCGTGAAGGATCTCGCCGCCTCGACCGCGCTCTATCGCGACACGCTCGGCGCGCGGGTCTCGCAGCCGCTGCCGCAGCCGGAGCATGGCGTCACCGTCGTGTTCGTGGAACTGCCGAACACCAAGGTCGAGCTGCTGGAGCCGATGGGCGCGGATTCGCCGATCGCCAAGTTCCTCGAGCGCAATCCCGACGGCGGCATCCACCACATCTGCTACGAGGTCGACGACATCCTCGCGGCGCGCGAGCGGTTGAAAGCGCAGGGTGCGCGCGTGCTCGGTTCGGGCGAGCCGCGCATCGGCGCCCATGGCAAGCCTGTGCTCTTCCTGCACCCCAAGGATTTCTGCGGCACGCTCGTCGAGCTGGAGCAGGCCTGAGCCATGATCTCCGAGATCGCATTCTTCGGCGAGCCGGAACCCGGCTCACCGCGTCCCTTCAGCCTCGCGACGCGGGCCGGCGGCCTCGTCTTCGTCTCCGGCCAGTCGGCGCCCCATGAGCCGGCGAAGGGTATCGTGCGGGGAGAGACGCCGGCCGAGCAGGTGCGGCAGGCGCTGGCGCATGTCGCCGCCATCCTGGCCGAGGCCGGCAGCAGCCTTGAGCGCGTCGTGCAGATGACGATGCTGATCACCGATCCCGGCGACTATGCCGCCTGCAACGCCGAATATGTGAAGCATTTCCCGAATGGCTTGCCGGCTCGGCACACGGCGCGCTTCGGCGTGCCGACCGATGCCAAGGTCGCGTTCGCGTGCATTGCCCTGGCTGACGAGGACAGGCCGTCATGACGATCGGCGGCGGGCTCGCGGTCTATTTCGTGATCTGGTGGACGGTGCTGTTCGTGACGCTGCCTTTCGGCGTGCGCAGCCAGGCGGAAAGCGGCTCTGTCGAGACGGGGACCGACCCCGGAGCGCCGGTCCTGCCCGGCCTCGCCAAGAAGGCGGTCGCGACGACGGTCATCGCTGCGATCGTTTTCGGCATCGTCTGGTATATCTGGACCCAGTTCGATATCTGAACGGGGTCAAGTACAATCCAGTGTATCAACCAAAACAAAAGGCAAGGCTCGCGCCCTGCCTTTGAAAGTCTGTTTTTTACTGTAGTATCGGCGCGCCGTTATTCCCGCGCACTCATATACTAGCAGCTGTTTGTTCCTCCCGAGACCTGGTCCGCGGCGCCCGGAAAACGGTCGGGCGAGCCCAGCGCTGAATTGATTAGCGGATTGCAATAATGTTGTCACCTGTTTAGGCAGCTCGCGATCGAACTTTTTGCAAATTTATTCCAGATTGCTCTTGTGCGGTGCAACATTGTGCTCCGGCAGAGATTCAGCGCCTTGTTCCAGTCATAGGATGCCGCTACCTCGCTGGCTGAGATGCGCCGGGCCGTTCCGGCGGTCAGGAGAGGTTTTTCGATGCTTCGCACCACGTTCGCCGCGCTGGCAGTTTCCGCTTCGATCGGCCTGGCTCACGCTCAGGCTCCCGCACCGGCCAATCTCGATCCGCAGAACACCCTGGCGCTCGACACCAAGGACGGGCGCGTCACCATCCGCCTGCGGCCGGACCTGGCGCCCAAGCATGTCGAGCAGATCAAGGCCCTGACCAAGCGTGGCTTCTATGACGGCATCGTCTTCCATCGCGTCATCGATGGCTTCATGGCCCAGACCGGCGATCCGAAGGGCGACGGCACCGGCGGCTCCGACTTGCCGAACATCCCGGCCGAGTTCACCCCGACCCCGTACAAGGTCGGCTCGGTCGGCATGGCCCGTTCGCAGAGCCCGAACTCGGCCAATTCGCAGTTCTTCATCTGCTTCGAAGGCTGCGGCTCGCTGACCGGCCAATACACCCTGTTCGGCGAGGTCGTCTCCGGCATGGACGCCGTGCGCAAGATCAAGAAGGGCAGCAGCGCCAACAATGGCGCGGTGAGCGGTCCGGACAAGATCATCCGCATGCGCCTGCTGGCCGACGCCAAGTAAGCCGATGCGGTGCTCGCGCGTTCCTGTGCTAGTTCTCCTGCTTCTGGCCTCTGCCGGCGGCATGGCGCGGGCGCAGGATACGCGCGATCTTGGCCTGCCGCCGGCCTCCGGCTTCCAGAACCCCGTCTTGCCGCCGCCGTCCGGCTCGCAAAACCCGGTGCTGCCTCCGCAATCGGGCCAGCGCTACATGCCGGGCATCGGCGGCCCCTTCGGCGAGGGCGCCCGCCGCCCGGCGGGGCCGTCGCCGACTCCCGGCGTCGATCGCGGCGTCATCGGCACCGTCAACCCCGAGACGATCGGTCTCGGCGAAGAGACCGTCGACCGGCTCGATCAGATCGGCCCGGCGCTGCGGCGCTGCTGGAAGCCGCCGGCGCTTCAGGCCGGCGACAGCGCGGCCGCCAGCGTCCGTTTCAGCCTGCGCCGCGACGGCACGCTCTTCGGCCAGCCGCGCGTCACCTGGGAGATGCGGCGTTCGCCGCCCGGCCTGCGCGAGCGCTTCACCGACACGCTGATGCGCGCCGTGCGCGATTGTACGCCGATGAGGTTGTCGCCGGGGCTTGGAGGGAGTATCGCAGGCCGCCCGATTACAATCCGCTTCTTCGGCCGTGTGCCGACCAACGAAAGATCAGTCTGATGTCGCTCGATCCCGAGAACACCCTCGTCATGGAGACCACCAAGGGCCGCGTGGTGATCAAGCTGCGGCCGGACCTCGCCCCCAACCATGTCGAGCGCATCAAGCTGCTCGCCCGCGAGGGCTTCTATGATGGCATCGTCTTCCACCGCGTCATCGACGGCTTCATGGCGCAGGTCGGCTGCCCGCACGGCACCGGCACCGGCGGCTCGAGCTATCCGGACCTCGCCCAGGAATTCAACGCCGAACCGCATGTCCGCGGCGTCTGCTCGATGGCGCGCGCCCAGAACCCGAACTCGGCCAACAGCCAGTTCTTCATCGTCTTCGACGACGCCCGCTTCCTCGACAAGCAGTACACGGTCTGGGGCCAGGTCGTTGAGGGCATGGAGAATATCGACAGGATCAAGCGCGGCGAGCCGGTGCGCGATCCCGACTCCATCGTCTCGCTGAAGGTTCAGGCGGACGCCTGAGGCGTTCCGAGCCTTCGTCATTGCGAGGAGCGTAGCGACGAAACAATCCAGGAGCGGCAGAGCTCTACGTCTTCCTGGATTGCTTCGCTGCGCTCGCAATGACGGGAAACGGTCCATGGACGTCGGCCTCTTCGATTTCGACCTGCCCGAGGAGCGCATTGCGCTGCGGCCCGTGAGCCCGCGCGATGCGGCGAAGCTGCTCGTCGTCCGCCCCGGCGCGACCGAGCCTTTCGCGGATCGCGGCATCCGCGACCTCGTCGAACTGCTCCAGCCGGGCGACGCGCTGGTGCTGAACGACACCCGCGTCATCCCGTCCCGGCTCTGGGGTCGGCGCCATCGCGGCGAGGCCTCGGCCCGCATCGAGGTCATGCTGCACAAGCGCGCGGCGGGTGATCGCTGGCGCGCTTTCGCCCGTCCGGCCAAGAAGCTCGCCATCGGCGAGACGATCGTCTTCGACAGCGACGGCGCCGGCAATGCCTGCGAACTCGCCCGCTTGCAGGCCGAGGTCGAGGACAAGGGCGAGGGCGGCGATATCGGCCTGCGCTTCTCGCTGAGCGGCCCCTATCTCGACGAGGCGATCGCCCGGCTCGGCGAATTGCCGCTGCCGCCCTATATCGCCGGCAAGCGCGCGACCGATCAGGCCGATGCCCGCGACTACCAGACCACCTATGCCCGCGAGGAGGGCGCCGTCGCCGCGCCGACCGCAGGCCTGCATTTCACGCCGGAGCTGTTCGCGGCGCTGAGGCAGCGCGGCGTCTCCAGCCATTTCGTCACACTGCATGTCGGCGCCGGCACCTTCCTGCCGGTCAAGGCGCAGGACACGGACGAACACCGCATGCACGCCGAATGGGGCACGGTCAGCGCCCCGACGGCCGACGCGCTCAATGCGGTTCACGCCGCCGGCGGCCGCATCGTTGCAGTCGGCACGACTTCGCTGCGCCTGCTCGAAAGCGCGACGGCTGAGGACGGCATCATCAAGCCGTTCTCGGGCGACACCGCGATCTTCATCACACCAGGCTATCGCTTCCGCGCCGTCGACCTGCTGATGACCAATTTCCACCTGCCGCGTTCGACGCTGTTCATGCTGGTCAGCGCCTTCAGCGGGCTCGATGTGATGAAACGCGCCTATGCCCACGCCATCGCCGAGGGTTATCGCTTCTATTCCTATGGCGATGGCAGCCTGCTGTTCCGGGCCGACGCTGGAGCCTGAGCGCTGCTTCGCCGGACGCGGCGGCACTGTGCCTCTGCCATTCCTTGGACAGCCCGATCAAGCATGGCCTTCGGGCGGCGCGCTCATCGGGATCGGCTTGATCACGTCGATCAGCACGCCGCTCGGATCGGCGGTGATGAAGTGGCGCTGGCCGAACCATTCGTCACGCAGGTCCTGGAGGATCGGCAAGCCGGCGGCCCTGAGGCGTGCATGTTCGGCATCGACATCGTCGACCTCGAAATTCAGGATCAGCCCCGAAACGCGTCCGCGGCCGGGGAGGGGGATGGTCTCATGGCTGCCGTCCAGCACCGCCAGCGTCACCCGCTCGTCCACCGTCGACTGCAGATGGACGTACCAGTCGGCCTCGAACAGCGCCTCGAAACCGAAATGCGCGATATAGAAGGCGGCGGTCTGCGCGACCTTCTCGGTCATGATCACCGGGTAATAGCTGGTGACTTTCATGGGCTTGCCTGCCTTTCATCATAAACATACAATCTGCATGTTTCAGTGAATTAACATACAGGCTGCACGTATGCAATGGGCGACGCGCCGATCCAACAAGGACCGCTCCGAAGCGACCCGCGCCGCGCTGATCGCGGCGGGGCGCAAGCTCTTCGTCAGCCGCGGCTATGCCGAGACCGGCACGCCGGAGCTCGTCGCCGAGGCGGGCGTGACGCGCGGCGCGCTCTACCATCACTTCGCCGACAAGCGGGCGCTGTTCCGGGCCGTGGTCGAAGCGGAGTCGGCGGCGGTCGCGCATGAGATCGAGAGCGCGGCCCGGCCTGGCCTGGCGCCGCTGAAGGCGCTCAGCAAGGGCGGTGCGGCCTTTCTGGAGGCGATGCAGGTCCCGGGCCGGACCCAATTGCTGCTGATCGATGCTGCCGCCGTGCTCGGCCGTGAGGAACTCGACGCCATCGACGCGCGCCATGGCGGGCGGACCCTGCGCGAAGGGCTCGCGGCGGCGATGCAGGCCGGTGCGTTGCGGGAGTTGCCGCTGGCACCGACTTCCCAGCTGCTCGGCGCGGCTTACGACCGCGCTGCGCTCGCCATTGCCGGTGGTGCCGACTCCGGCGAATGGCGGAAGCTGATCGATACCGTGCTCGCTGGCCTGGCGGCTCCGGTGCTTCCGCAGCAATAAGCCGGCGCTGACGGCTCTGTGCGGCCGTTCCGGCTCGCATTCTGCCGGCAAAGGTGCTACCCGGCAGGCGAAATCAGTTTCGAGGCGTCATGTCCGATATTTTCCGCGAGATCGACGAGGAGGTTCGCCGCGACAAGGCGAGCGCCATCCTCAAGAAATATGGCAATGTCTTCATCGCCATCGCCGTGCTGGCGGTCGCCGGCGTCGGCGGCTGGCAGTTCTGGCAGCAGCAGGAGCGCAAGAAGGCCGAGGCCGTCGGCGCCAGGTTCGAAGCGGCGGTGCGCGCCTCGCGCGACAATGACGCCACGACCGCCGAGGCGACGCTGACCGAGCTCGCCGCCAATGCGCCCGCCGGCTATCGCCAGCTCTCGCGTTTCCGCCTCGCAGCCGAGGTCGGCAAGCGCGATGCGACCGCGGGCGCGGCCGCCTTCGACGCCCTCGCCAACGACGCTTCGCTCGACCAGTATTATCGCGATCTCGCCCGCCTACGCGCCGGCCTGCTGCGCGTCGACCTCGTTCCTTACGCCGAACTGCGCAAGGAACTCGAGCCGCTGGCGACGCCGACCGGGCTCTGGCGCCATTCGGCCCGCGAATTCCTCGGCATTTCAGCGCTCAAAGCCAATCTCTTCGAGGATGCCGGGCGCTGGTTCGACGCCGTCGTCGCCGACCCGCAGTCGCCGCAGGTGCTGCGCCAGCGCGTCGAGCTCTATCTGACGCTGGTGCGCGGCGGGCCCGTCACCATCAAGAACTGACATCGGGGCCGTCGCAGTCGACGGACTCGCCAAAGCAAAAGCATCGGATTCGCTCCGGAAAGTGGAGGGCCACTTTTCGGCGCGGGTCCGATGCTGCATTAAAGACGGATCATGAGCGCTATCATCGCCATCGTCGGCCGGCCCAATGTCGGCAAGTCGACCCTGTTCAACCGGCTCGTCGGCAAGAAGCTGGCACTGGTAGACGACCAGCCCGGCGTCACGCGCGACCGCCGCGAGGGAGAGGCCAGCCTCGGCCATCTCAACTTCACCGTGATCGATACCGCAGGCCTCGAGGAGGCCGAGAAGGATTCGCTCGCGGGCCGCATGCGCGCCCAGACCGAAACCGCGATCGAGCAGGCCGACGTCATCCTGTTCATGATCGACGCCCGGCTCGGCCTGACGCCGATGGACCAGCCTTTTGCCGACCTGGTGCGCCGTTCAGGCAAGCCCGTGATCCTCCTCGCCAACAAGGCCGAGGGGAACAAGGGCAAGGACGGGGTCATGGAGGCCTATTCGCTCGGCCTGGGCGATCCCGTGCCGTTCTCGGCCGAGCATGGCGAGGGCACGGCCGATCTGCTGGAGGCCCTGGCACCTTACATTTCCGACGAGCCGGAGGAAGACGAAGAAGAAGCCTGGGCCGATGCGCCTGCCGCGGTTGCGGACGATGAGGATGTCGACCCCAACCGGCCGCTGCGCGTCACCATCATCGGCCGCCCCAATGCCGGCAAGTCGACCCTGGTCAACCGGATGATCGGCGAGGAGCGCCTGCTGACCGGTCCCGAGGCCGGCATCACGCGCGACACCATCTCGGTCGAATGGGAGTGGCGCGGCCGGCCGGTGAAGCTGTTCGACACCGCCGGCATGCGCAAGCGCGCCCGTATCGACGAGAAGCTGGAGAAGCTCGCCGTGGCGGATTCGCTGCGCGCCATCCGCTTCGCCGAGGTGGTCGTGGTGCTGCTCGACGCAACCATCCCCTTCGAGAAGCAGGACCTTGCGCTGGCCGACCTGACCGAGCGCGAGGGCCGTGCGGTCGTCATCGGCCTGAACAAATGGGACCTCGTCGCCGACAAGCAGGGCCTGCTCGCCGAGCTCAAGGAGAAGGCGCACCATCTGCTGGCGCAGATCCGCGGCGTCGAGATCGTGCCGCTCTCCGGCATCGCCGGCGAGGGCATCGACCGGCTGATGCAGGCGGTCTTCCGCGCCTATGACGTCTGGAACCGCCGCGTCTCGACGGCGAGGATCAATCGCTGGCTCGAAGGCGTGCTCTCGGCCCATCCGCCGCCGGCCGTCGCTGGTCGCCGCATCAAGATTCGCTACATGACGCAGGCCAAGGCGCGTCCGCCGACCTTCGCGCTGTTCGGCAACCAGCTCGAGCATCTGCCGGTGTCGTATCTGCGCTATCTGACCAACAATCTGCGCGAGGCCTTCGAGCTGCCGGGAACGCCTGTGCGGCTCCATACCCGCGGCGGCAACAACCCGTACGACAAGGCAAAGGGCTGATGCTCGAGACCGTCAGCGCGCTCTTCCTGCGCGCCGACGGGCGGGTGCTGCTGGCCCTGCGCGCCTCCTGGAAGCGCGCCTGGGCGGACCACTGGGATGCGATCGGCGGCCGGGTTGAGCAGGACGAGGCGCTGGATGCCGCGCTTGTCCGCGAATGCCGAGAGGAGGTTGGGCTGACGCCAACGACCTACCGGTTGATGCTCTCCGCCGAGGAACGTTTCCCCGCGCGCAACGGCGCGGCCCTGCACCATATCTACGTCGTCTCGGGCTGGGACGGCGGCGAGGCGGAGAACCTCACCGACGAGCATGTCCGGATCGGCTGGTTTTCGCTCGACGAGATGGCGGCGCTGCCGAATTTAACGGTTCCGGACCTGATCGCGGTGGTGCGGGAGTATGCGGCTGTAAGGTAGAGCTGCATCATGCTCGCGCCGCTTCCCGTCCCCCCTTGCCGGAGGAGGTCGCTTGAGGCGCCGGGAGATCCGCCGTCGCTCAGCGCTGTGCCGGAGTCTGGCCTGAAGACGTCAGCGCGCGTGCTTGGGCCTCGTCCGAGCGCGCCCCGTCCGGATCGCCTGCCGCACGTCTGGCCGCAGCGCGGAAGCTGAAATTCTCGCCGGCGTTCGGCGCCAGGCGAATGGCTTCATCGAAATCGGCGATGGCTTTGGCAAATCGACCCTGGTCGAGATGGGTCAGGCCGCGAACGGATCGGGCCTTCTCGGACGTGGGCGCAAGGGCGACGGCTCGATCGAGATCGGCAAGAGCCCTGTCTGGCTGTTTGAGCCAGGCCTGGATCGATGCGCGCGTGACAAAGAAGTCCGCCTGCGACGGGTCGAGGCGGATGGCGGCATCGAGATCGCGTAGCGCGAGCTTGAGGTTTCGCGCATACAGCAGATGGGCCTTCCCGCGCTTGGAGAATGCAATGGCCACCGTCGGCTCGAGGGCGATGGCCCGGTCGTAATCGGCGAGCGCCCGGGTGTAAGCGTCGCCTGTCCCCGGCGCCAGAAGATCTGCGCGATCGAGGAGAGCGGCAGCGAGCTCGCGGCCCGTGAGCCTCCCGCTGTCGATCAGCCGCGTGCAGGCTGCGACAGCGTTATCGTGACGCGTGATGATCTCCTGCGCATCGGCCGGGGGGCCGGCCAACGACAACGCGCCGCCCGAGCGACAGGTTCGGCGCAGTTCCTCGGCCAGAGCGGGATCGGGGCTGATGCGAGTGCTGTCCGCTACGGCGTGCCCCGCCGTCATCACGACGATCGATAAACCGAAAGCGGCGAGGGCGGGCAGCGGCGAGAGAGCGCGTTGCAGCATTTGTCCTGGTGCTCGCCTCGTTCAGCCGATTGTCAGGGCATGCTTACGCCGGCATTTGCGGCGTCAGGACCTTGCCCTGCGGGAAGTCGAAGATCTTGCCGGTCTCGCTCCAGCCCGGCGCGGCGATTTCGACCAGATGCGGCGCCAGATCTTCAGGCGTCTTCAGCGTCATCGGATCCTCACCCGGCATCGCCTGGGCCCGCATGCGGGTCCGCAGAGGGCCCGGGTTGACCAGCATGACCCGCAGATTGGTGCTCCGGGTCTCGTCGGCGTAGCTGCGCGCCATCGCCTCGAGCGCCGCCTTGGAGACCGCATAGGGTCCCCAGTAGGCCAGACCCTTATGCGCCGCGCCGGACGACAGGAAGATCGCGCGGCCGGATTCGGAGGCCTTCAGCGCCGGCTCGACCGATTTCAGCAGCCGCCAATTGGCGCTGACATTGATGTCGAAGACCTCGGACCATTCCTTGGGGCTGACATGGGTCAGTGGCGCCAGCGGGCCGAGGATGCCGGCATTGGCGAGCAGGATGTCGAGCCGGCCCCAGCGTTCCAGCAGGGCAGGGCCCAACTTTTCGATCGCGGCGGCGTCGGCGAGGTCGACCGGCACCAAAGTCGCGCTACCGCCGATCGCCCGGACCTCGTCGTCGAGCTCTTCCAGCGCGCCCGTGGTGCGCGCCAGGGCGATGACGTGGGCGCCGGCCTCGGCGTAGGCGAGAGAAGCGGCGCGGCCGATGCCGCGCGACGCACCGGTGACGAGCGCGATGCGCCCTTCCAGAGGCTTGCTCATTGAAGTCCCATCGAAAGGCTCAGCCGGCGGCCAGCAGCGACATCTCTTGCTTGGCGCTCTCGCCGACGACATCGGTCAGCGAGGTCGGGTATTCGCCGGTGAAGCAATGGTCGGTGAATTGCGGCCGGGCCGGGTCGCGCCGCTCATGGCCCATCGCCTTGTAGAGCCCGTCGACCGAGATGAAGGCGAGCGAATCGGCGCCGACGAACTGGCGCATCTCCTCGAGCGTATGCGTCGCGGCGAGCAGCTTCGCCTGGTCGGGCGTGTCGATGCCGTAATAGTCGGGATGGGTGATTGGCGGCGAGGAGATGCGGAAATGCACCTCGCGCGCTCCGGCCTCGCGCATCATCTTGACGATCTTCAGCGAGGTGGTGCCGCGCACGATTGAATCGTCCACCAGCACGATGCGCTTGCCCTCGACCACGCTGCGATTGGCCGAATGCTTCAGGCGCACGCCGAGCTCGCGCACCTTCTGCGTCGGCTCGATGAAGGTGCGGCCGACATAGTGGTTGCGGATGATGCCGAGCTCGAACGGAATGCCGCTCGCCTGGGCATAGCCGAGTGCCGCCGGCACGCCGGAATCCGGCACCGGCACGATTACGTCGGCCTCGGTCGGGGCTTCCAGCGCGAGCTGTGCGCCCATCGCCTTGCGCCGCTCATAGATGCTGCGGCCCTTAACGATCGAATCCGGCCGGGCGAAGTAGATGTATTCGAAGACGCAAGGCCGCTCCGGCACGGGCGGGAAGGGCTTGTGGCTCTCGATGCCCTGCTCGGAGATGACGACGACCTCGCCATTCTCGATCTCGCGGACGAACTTGGCGCCGATGATGTCGAGCGCGCAGGTCTCGGAGGTCAGGATCGGGCAGCCGTTCAGTTCGCCGAGCACGAGCGGGCGGATGCCGAGCGGATCGCGCGCGCCGACCAGTTTCTTGTTGGTGATGCCGACGAAGGCGTAGGCGCCCTCGATCTGGCGCAGCGCATCGATGAAGCGCTCGATGAATTTCGGCTTGCGGCTGCGGGCGACGAGGTGGAGCACGACCTCGGTGTCCGAAGTCGACTGGTAGATCGCGCCGTCGCGGACGAGGTTGCGCCGCAGCGTCAGGCCGTTGGTCAGGTTGCCGTTATGAGCGACCGCGAAGCCGCCGCCATGCAGTTCGGAGAACAGCGGCTGGACATTGCGTAGGATGGTCTCGCCGGTCGTCGAGTAGCGGACATGGCCGATCGCCTGCTTGCCCTTGAGCTTCTCGATCACGCTGGCGTCGGAGAAGACGTCGCCGACCAGGCCAAGCTGACGCTCGGTGTGGAAGCGCTTGCCGTCGAAGGAGACGATGCCGGTCGCCTCCTGGCCACGATGCTGCAAAGCGTGCAGGCCGAGCGCGGTCAGCGCCGCCGCGTCCTCATGCCCGAAGATGCCGAAAACGCCGCACTCCTCGCGCAGGCGATCGGCATTCGGATCGAACACGGCGTCGGCATCGTGGATCAGGCTCATCGCAGGCTCCATCGCGGCTTCGGTACGCTCTCCGTTCAGCCGGGCCGGCCTAACGGGAAGAATTTGCCAACTACTTGTTGGAGCATCGCCTCATCACAAGAACGGATGCCGTTTTTGTGATGGGACCATGCTCAGGTTCCACTCAGGGCCGGCGTTGCGCCGGCGCGGGCGTTGCGCCGGTGGTGGCCGGAGCGGTCGAATCGATCACGCGCTGCAACGCCTGCCGGTCGGTGGCGGGCGCCTGGGTACGGCGCTGCGGGTCGGCCGGGGCGGTGCCAGCGGGCGGCGTGGCGCCCGGAGTCCGCGGTTCTTCGGCCGGCGCTTCGGTCGGCTCGGCCTGCTTCGGCTGCAGCAGCTTCTTGACGAACTCGGAATCGATATCCTGCGGCAGCATTGTCAGCAGGCTGCGGCCGGTTTCCTCCAGCAGTGGCTTCGAGCGCGAATCGCGCGCCCAGGCCGGCTGCATCTTCTCCGGCACCAGCGCGGTGAAGAAGAGATAGCCGACGACCGCGAGCAGCAGGCCGCGGGCGGCGCCGAAGACGAAGCCGAGCGTGCGGTCGAGCGCGCCGATGCGCGAATCGAGCACGAAATCCGAGATCCGGGCCGTGATCAGCGAAACGACGATCAGCGTGCCGAGGAAGAGCGCCGCGATCACCGCGACCAGCGCGACGGTCTTGTTGGGAATGTATTGCTGCGCCAGCGGCAGCAGCTGCGGATGGAAAATCCAGGCGACGACGGCCGCCGCCGCCCAGGAGGCGATCGCCAGCACTTCACGCGTCAAACCGCGCACGGCTGCGAGCAAAGCCGAGATCAACACCACGCCGATGACGACGAGATCGAGAATGGTCACAGGCATGTCAGGGCCGCTTCGCTGCAAAATCGGGGCCGGCGCGCGTCAAACTGGTGGGCCGGGCGGGTTTTGCTATACAAGCTCGCGTGCCGCGCGTCACCCATGCAGTCGGCTCATTTTGCACCGCGGCGAGGAGCTGTTGCAGCAATCTCCGCTACGAGTTCGCCGACATGGCTGAGGCGCCGCAATCTCAAGCCGTTGCCATCGCCGATATCGGCTCCTGCAGCGGGCAGGACAGCGCTCTCGAAACCCAGCTTTGCGGCCTCGCGCAGCCGCGCCGCCGCGACGGAGACAGGCCGGATCGCGCCTGAGAGGGCGATCTCGCCGAAATGCACCGCGCCCGAGGGCAGGACCGCGCCGGTGAGCGAGGAGACAAGCGCCGCGGCGACGGCAAGGTCCGCCGCCGGCTCTCCGACGCGCAGGCCGCCGGCGACGTTGAGATAGACGTCGTGCTGGCCGAGCTTTAAGCCCCCATGCGTCTCGAGCACCGCCAGCACCATGGCGAGGCGGCTGTTCTCCCAGCCGACTACGGCGCGGCGCGGCGTGCCGAGCGCGCTCGGGGCGACCAGCGCCTGGATTTCGACCAGGACCGGCCGCGTGCCCTCGATGCTGGCGAGCACGGCGGCGCCCGGCGCATCCTGGTCGCGCCCGGCGAGGAACAGGGCGGAGGGATTGCCGACTTCGGAGAGCCCGGCGCCGGTCATCTCGAAGACGCCGATCTCGTCGGTCGCGCCGAAGCGGTTCTTCTGGCCGCGCAGGATGCGGAAGGAATGCGTGCCTTCGCCTTCGAAGGATAGCACGGCGTCGACCATGTGCTCGACGACGCGCGGCCCGGCGATCTGGCCGTCCTTGGTGACATGGCCGACCAGGATCAGGCAGGCCCCGGAGGTCTTGGCATAGCGGATCAGCGCCTGCGCGGAGCCGCGCACCTGCGTTACCGTGCCGGGCGCGCTCTCGACCTCGGAGGACCACATGGTCTGGATCGAATCGATCACCACCAGGGCAGGGCGCTCGCCCTGGCCAAGCGTGGCGATGATGTCCTCGATATTGGTCTCGGCGGCGAGGTCGACCGGCGCCTCGGCGAGGCCCATGCGCTGGGCTCTGAGGCGGACCTGGCTGGTCGATTCCTCGCCGGAGACATAGACGACGCGCCGGCCGGTCATCGCCATGGCGGCGCAGGCCTGCATCAGCAAGGTCGACTTGCCGATGCCGGGATCGCCACCGATCAGCAGGACCGAGCCCGGCACGAAACCGCCGCCGGTGACACGATCGAGCTCGCCGATGCCCGAGACGATGCGCGGCGCATCCTGCGTCTCGCCCTTTAGGCTCTCCAGCGCGAAGATGCGGCCGCGAGCCCGCCCGCCAGAGGGCACGCGGCCACCACCGGGGACCGGCGCGGCCTGCGCCTCTTCCGACAGCGACGACCAGGTGCCGCAGGAATCGCATTTGCCCTGCCAGCGGTGGTAGACCGCGCCGCAGGCCTGGCAGATGTAAGTCGGGCCGCGCTTGGCCATTACAGCCCGACATAGCGCCGCGCATGGCGGCGGCCGAGGTTGGTCAGGATCTCGTAGCCGATCGTCTTGGCGCCGGCACCAACCGCTTCGAGGTCGAGCTCGCCGCCGATCAGCGTCACCGGCGCGCCGCGCCTGACCGCCTCGGGCGGGGCTTCGGACACGTCGACGATGATCAGGTCCATCGAGACCGTGCCGACGAAGGGACAGCGCACGCCGCCGACCAGCGCCGAGCCGCCTTGCGAGCGATCGGTCCAGCTCGCATTGCGCGGATAGCCGTCGGCATAGCCCAGGCAGATGGTCGCGAGCTTGCGCCGGTCCTTCGCCGTCCAGGTGCCGTTATAGCCGACCTGCGTCCCGGCCTCGACCTCGCGTAACTGAATAATCTGCGCTTCGAGGCCAATGACCCGCCGCATCGGGTTCAGCTTTCCGGGCGTCGGATTGCCGCCATAGAGGGCGTATCCCGGCCGGGTGAGCTGGTAGGACGGGCAGCCCGGCAGGAAATGGCCGGAGGAGTTCAGCAAGGACGCCGGCACGCCGGGAAACGCTGCGGCGATCTCAGCGAAAGCCGAGATCTGCCGGGCATTGGCGGGGTCGTCGACCACCTCCGAGGCGGCGAAATGGCTCATCACCAGCCCGATGCCGGCGGCGGCGATGACACCGCTCTTCTCGCGCGCAAGATCGAGCCCTTCGCCGGGCCAGAGCCCGAGCCGATTCATCGCCGTATCGAGGTGCAGCGCTGCCGGCCTGACCCTGGCGCCGCTCTGCCGCAAGCCCGCCCATTCGAGCAGTTCCTCATGCGAGCCCAGCACCGGCGAGAGATCGTGCTCGGCGTAAGCGCCGCCCGTCTCCGGGGCGAGGCCGTTGAGCACGTAGATCGTCGCGTCGGGGGCGACGGCGCGGGCCCGAATTGCTTCCGAGAGATGCGCGACGAAGAAGGTTTTGCAGCCGGCCTTGGTCAGCGCGGTGACCGCCGGCTCGATGCCGATGCCGTAGGCATTGGCCTTGACCACGGCGGCCGCCTCCGTTCCGGCCCGCTGTTCCAGCATGCGCCAATTGGCGACGAGCGCGCCAAGGTCGATCGTCAGAACGCCGCCATGGCCGGCATTCTCGGGCGTGTCGAAGGCGCTCATTCGAGGCGTTCCGGCAGATGGGTTTCGTCGGCGCGGTCGGAGAAGCGCGTCACGTCGGCATCGAACTGCAGGGCGACGGTCCCGGTCGGGCCGTGGCGCTGCTTGCCGATGATGAGCTCGGCCAACCCATGGGCGGCCTCCATCTCCATCACCCATTTGTTGTGCTCGTCGGTGCCCGGGCGGGGCTCCTTGGCCTTGAGATAGTACTCTTCGCGGTAGACGAACATCACCACGTCGGCGTCCTGCTCGATCGAGCCGGATTCGCGCAGGTCCGAGAGCTGCGGGCGCTTGTCGTCGCGGTTCTCGACCTGGCGCGAGAGCTGGGACAGCGCGATGATCGGGACGTTGAGCTCCTTGGCCAGCGCCTTCAGGCTCGTGGTGATCTCGGTCAGCTCCTGCACGCGGTTCTCGCCCTTCTTCGACGAACCGGAGAGCAGCTGGAGGTAGTCGATGAACAGGACGTCGAGCCCTTTCTGGCGCTGCAGCCTTCGGGCGCGGGCGACCAACTGGGCGATCGAGATGCCGCCTGTCTGGTCGATATAGAGCGGCAGCTTCTCGATCTGGGCGGCGACGTCGGTCAACCGGGCGAAATCCGCCTCGGTGATGCGGCCCTGCCTGATCTTGTAGGAGGAGATGCCCGACTGCTCGGCGACGATACGGGTGGCGAGCTGGTCGGCCGACATTTCCAGCGAGAAGAAGCCGACGATGGCGCCGTCGACCGACTTGATCGAGCCGTCCTCCTGGCGCTCGCCGCGCCAGGCCTTGGCCATGTTGAAGGCGATGTTGGTGGCCAGCGAGGTCTTGCCCATGGCCGGGCGGCCGGCGAGCACGATCAGGTCGGAGCGTTGCAGGCCGCCCATGCGCGCATCGAGATCGCGCAGGCCCGAGGCGATGCCGGAGAGGCCGCCGGCGCGCTGGAAGGCGCTCGCAGCCATGTCGATGGCCAGCCGCAACGCTCCGTCGAATTTCTGGAAGCCGCCCTCGTAGCGGCCCTTCTCGGCGAGTGCGTAGAGCTTGCGCTCGGCGTCCTCGATCTGCTCGCGCGGCGCCATCTCGACCGGCGCGTCATAGGCGACGTTCACCAGTTCCTCGCCGACGCCGATCAGCTGGCGGCGGATGGCGAGGTCGTAGACGGTGCGTCCGTAGTCGGCGGCGTTGATGACGGTGGTCGCCTCGGCCGCGAGCCGGGCGAGATATTGCGGCGCGGTGATGCCGCCGAGATCGATTTCCCCGACGAAGGTCTTGAGCGTGATCGGCGTCGCGATCTTGCCCGCCCGGATCATGCTGCTCATCAGCTCGAAGATGCGCCGGTGCAGTTCCTCGAAGAAGTGCTCGGGCTGCAGGAAGTCCGAGACCCGGTAGAAGGCGTCGTTGTTGACCAGGATGGCGCCCAGCAGCGCCTGCTCCGCCTCGATGTTATGAGGCTGGACGCGGAAGTTCACCTCCTGGTTGGTCTCGAGGCGGGCGACGAGTGCGGTGGCGCTGGACATGGCTCTGGATAGGTCAATGCCGCGGAGTCATGAACATGAACAAAGTAGGAACATGTCTATTACTGCCAACTCTGCACGCTGTCCACAGCGCATGAAAAAGGGCGCCGTGTTGCCACGGCGCCCATTGACTCGTGCAAGCCTCTGAAAGGGCTCAGCGGTCGTCGTCGCCGGCCTCTGCCAGCGCCGCACCGACCTCGAGGCCGAGATCGTCGAGGTCGAACTCCTCGCGGGCGGTGACGTTCTCGCCGGCGGCCTGGCGCTCGGCTTCCTCGGCGGAGCGGGCGACGTTCACGGTCACGGTGACCGAGACTTCAGGGTGCAGCACGACCGGGACGGTGTGCAGGCCGAGGGTCTTGATCGGAGTGTTGAGCGTGACCTGGTTGCGGTCGACCGTGAAGCCGGCAGCGCTCAGCGCCTCGGCGATGTCGCGGGTCGAGACCGAACCGTACAGCACGCCGGACTCGCCCGACTGGCGCAGGATCACGACCGACTGGCCGTTCAGGCTCTCGGCGACCGAGTCGGCCTCGCGCTTCAGCTCGAGATTGCGGGTCTCGAGCTGGGCGCGCTGGGTCTCGAAGCGCTTCTTGTTCTCTTCGGTGGCGCGCAGGGCCTTGCCACGGGCGAGCAGAAAATTACGGGCATAGCCGTCGCGGACGCGGACGGTCTCACCCATCTGGCCGAGCTTGGCGACGCGTTCGAGCAGGATCACTTCCATGGGTCTTCTCCTTCGAGTTTACGAATAGACGTTGGGTTCAGGCAGCGGGCGACGCCGGCGGCTTGCGCCGGCGAAGGTCGATCAGCGCGTCGGCGATGCCGAGCAGCGCGAGGAATGGGAAAATGGTGATCAGCATGATCACCAGCGCGAGGTAGAGCGCAAACAGGCTCGGCGCTCGCCAGGCTTTGCCACGGCTGAGATCGTGCACGGCGGCAAGCCCCGAGAGGCCGAAGGCGGCGATCAGCGCGCCGGAGAGAGCCGCGCCGGCAAGGCCGACGAAACCGCCGGCAAGGCTCAGCAGAATGCCGCCGATGAGGCCGGCCACGGCCATCGGCGGCAGGTGGGTCGAGGGAATGAAAGGCCAGGGCCGCGGTAGTCGGCCGGAGAGCTGGACCGCCTTGGCCGCAAGCCAGAGATTGGCGACGATCATCGGCACGAAGGAGGCGCCGGCGGCAGCGGGCACCAGCGCGGCGAGCCGGGCAGCGAGCTCGCCGGCGTCGACGCCGGCCGGCAGGCGCACCACCGGGCCGATGCCCTGGCCGCCCGTCAGCACGAGCTGCAGGCCATGCGTCATCACGCGGTGATAGGTCTCGAAATCGGTCGAGATCGCGAGCGCGCCGCCGATTGTCACGAGGGTCGCGACGGTGGCGATCCAGACCAGCAGGCGCCCGAGCGGGTACCATTCGCTGTTGCCCTGGCCGTCGCCGCGGGCGAGCAAAGCAAGATAGGCGATCCACCAGGCCGGGAGGGCAGCACCGATGGCAAAGGCGAGCCCGAGCGAGAGCTTGAGCACGACGGTGACGGCGAGCGTGCCGGCGGCGACCGCCACCAGCCCGGCGCGGTGGTTCCAACCGAGGGCGGCGATTAGGACCGGGAGCGGGGCGACATAGGACAGCAGCAGAGCCAGCGGCGATCCGGTGATCACCACTGTGAACAGAAGGGCTGAGACCAGCCCGGCGCCGATGCCGACGATGGGAAGCATATCCGTCCTGCTGTCCCGCTGCTCGAAAAGGGCAGGGTGAGAGGCTGTGGCCTCAACATACCAGACGGGTTTTCACCGCCTGGCGACTAAAGTTCACGTGAAATCGAAAACCCGGCGGCGCTGGGCGCCGCCGGGGAACTCCTCACCCGCTCAGCGGATGACGTAGGGCAGCAGGCCGAGGAAGCGGGCGCGCTTGATCGCCTGGGCGAGCTCGCGCTGCTTCTTGGCCGAAACGGCCGTGATGCGCGACGGCACGATCTTGCCGCGCTCGGAGATGTAGCGCGAGAGCAGGCGCACATCCTTGTAGTCGATCTTCGGCGCGCCCTCGCCCGAGAACGGGCAGGACTTGCGACGGCGGAAGAAGGGGCGGCGGGCGCCGGCGGATGCAGTCGACATGCTCAGGCCTCCCCAGCGGTCTCGGTGGTGGTCGCTTCGTCTTCACGACGCGGGCGCTCGCGGCGCGGGCCGCGATCGAAGCGGTCGCCGCCGCCTGGGCCACGGTCGAAGCGATCGCTACGCTCGTCGCGGTCGCGCTTCTGCAGCATGACCGACTGACCTTCCTCGAGTTCCTCGACGCGGATGGTCATGAAGCGCAGCACGTCCTCGTTGATGCGCATCTGGCGCTCCATCTCGGCGACGGCCGCCGCGGGAGCGTTGATGTTCAGCAGCGAGTAATGCGCCTTGCGGTTCTTCTTGATGCGATAGCCCAGCGACTTCACGCCCCAGTACTCGACCTTGGGGACGGATCCGCCATTCGCCTCGACGATGCCCTTGAACTGCTCGACAAGGGCCTCGACCTGCTGCGCGCTGACGTCTTGCCGCGCGAGCAGAACGTGCTCGTACAATGCCATGATTGGCCTTTCTTCGTTCACCGGTTTCGTTCGACGCGGAGCCCTCCGAGCCCTGGATAAAGGCCCGACAGGATTTCTTCGAAGGCGGAGACACGGGACGGCGGCCCTTCGATGAGGAGCCTACGAAACGCTTCCTTGCGGGAATTGCCTCGCCGTCCGTTCAGCCTCCGGCCGAACAAACCGAGGCGGTCGTTACAGTGGGACGGTGGATCATGCAAGCCGAAAACATCGGGAAATACCGGTAAAGCTCCACTTTCGTCGCATAACCGCCTTGACTTGGCCGGCTGCACGGTGCGAGTGCGCGCCAACTTGTTAACCAAGCATCGTTTTTCAGGACCATTGCGGCATGACGACGGCTTTCATCTTTCCAGGGCAGGGTTCGCAGGCGGTCGGCATGGGCAAGGCGCTCGCCGAAGCCTTTCCGGTGGCGCGCGCCGTCTTCGACGAAGTCGATGCCGCGCTCTCGCAGAATCTCTCCACCTTGATGTGGGAAGGTCCGGGCGAGGAGCTCACCCTGACCGCCAACGCCCAGCCGGCGCTGATGGCGGTGAGCCTCGCCGCGATCCGCGTGCTCGAGGCCGAGGCCGGCCTCTCGCTGAAGAACGACGCCGCCTTCGTCGCCGGCCATTCGCTCGGCGAATATTCGGCGCTGGCTGCGGCCGGCACCTTTTCGATCGGCGATGCGGCTCGCTTGCTGCGAATCCGCGGCGACGCCATGCAGAAGGCGGTGCCGGCCGGGGCGGGCGCCATGGCGGCGCTGCTCGGCGTCGAGCTCGACCAGGCCCGTGCGATCGCGGCCGATGCTGCGCAGGGGGAGGTCTGCCAGGCGGCCAATGACAATGGCGGCGGGCAGGTCGTGCTCTCCGGCGCCAAGGCGGCGGTCGAGCGGGCGATCGCGCTCGCTGGCGAGCGTGGCGTGCGCCGCGCCATGCTGCTGCCGGTCTCCGCGCCCTTCCATTGCGCCCTGATGCAGCCGGCGGCCGAAGCCATGCAGGCGGCGCTCACCGAGGTCGCGATGCAGGCGCCGGTCGTGCCGGTGATGGCGAATGTCGGCGCCGCGCCGCTCAGCGATCCCGCCGCCATCCGCGCCTCGCTGGTGGCACAGGTCACCGGCACCGTACGCTGGCGCGAATGCGTCGAGGCGATGGCGGCGGCGAACGTGACCCAGTTCTATGAGGTCGGCTCGGGCAAGGTGCTCGCCGGCCTGGTCAAGCGCATCGCGGCAGGAACTGCGGCAGCGTCGATCGGCTCGCCCGACGACGTCGCGGCTTACAAGGCCCAGAAGGGCTGACCGGCACCAAAGCCGGGGACAAGGGAGGCATCATGCTCGATCTGACGGGAAAGAAGGCGCTGGTCACCGGCGCCACTGGTGGCCTCGGCGGCGCGATCGCGCGCCGGCTTCATGCCCAGGGTGCGACCGTTGCCTTGTCCGGCACGCGTGTCGAGGCGCTCGAGGCGCTGGCGAACGAGCTTGGCGAGCGGGCCGAGGTTACGCCTTGCGATCTGTCGAATCGCGAGTCGGTCGAGGCGCTGGTGCCGGCGGCCGAAGCGAAGCTCGGCGGGCTCGACATCCTCGTCAACAATGCCGGCGTGACCCGTGACAACCTCTTCATGCGTCTCAAGGACGAGGACTGGGACCTCGTCCTTGCCGTCAATCTGACCGCCGCCTTCCGGCTTTCGCGCGCGGCGGTGAAGAGCATGATGCGCCGGCGTTATGGCCGCATCGTCTCGATCGGCTCCGTCGTCGGCACCAGCGGTAATCCGGGGCAGGGCAATTACGCCGCCTCCAAGGCCGGGCTGATCGGCATGTCGAAGTCGCTGGCCGCGGAAGTGGCGAGCCGCAACATCACCGTCAACGTCGTCGCGCCCGGCTTCATCGAGTCGCCGATGACCGATGTGCTGAACGACAAGCAGCGCGAGGGCATTCTCGCCGACGTGCCGATGGGCCGTCTCGGGCAGGGAGCGGATGTCGCCGCCGCCGTGGCCTATCTCGCCAGCGAAGAGGCCGGTTACGTGACCGGGCAGACCCTGCATGTCAACGGCGGAATGACAATGATCTAAGACGGTTAGCTGGATTCTTTGATATGCCTGGAGGTTTGAGCTGCGCTCTCGCCAGCCCATTACGAGTGTGTTAATGACCCAGCCGGCCAAGCGCCGATCGGTGTCTGGAGCCGGATCCGATCAGGCTGAATCAGCCTGATCGGTGAATCCGTCTCCGCTCTCCTGTTGGAGAACGCGGGATCCGATCAGATTGGGTTGCAATCTGATCGGCGCGTGCTCTTGGGACTTGACGCCGGCCCGGTTGTTGCGTTTGTGCAGCCATGAACTCCCGGCGTGGTCCGCCGCCAGGCGAAGGATCCGGGCCGGGAAATCAGTTTTCACCCACGCGTCGCATTCAGCGGTGTGTTTTCGAGGTTTGAGGGAAAGACCCATGAGCGATGTCGCCGAGCGCGTGAAGAAGATCGTGATCGAGCACCTCGGCGTTGAGCCGGAGAAGGTTGTCGAGGGCGCCAATTTCATCGAAGACCTCGGCGCGGACAGCCTCGACACGGTCGAGTTGGTCATGGCGTTCGAGGAAGAATTCGGCGTCGAGATTCCGGACGACGCGGCCGAGACGATCGTGACCGTCGGCGACGCGGTCAAGTTCCTGTCGAAGTCGGCCTGACAAGGCCTTGGCCCCGGCGCGCTGGAGTCGCTCCAACGCGCCGGAGCTGAATTGAGGAAGACTGATGCGACGTGTCGTCGTCACCGGACTGGGCATGGTGACCCCGCTCGGCTGCGGGGTCGAGCCGAGCTGGTCGCGCATTCTGGCTGGCGAGAGCGGCGCCGGCCCGATCAACACTTTCGACGTCTCCGACCTGCCGGCCCAGATCGCCTGCATCGTACCGCGCGGCGACGGCTCGAACGGTACCTTCAATCCCGATGATTGGATGGAGCCGAAAGAGCAGCGCAAGGTCGACGATTTCATCATCTTCGCCATGGCCGCGGCGACGCAGGCGCTGCGCGATTCCGGCTGGAAGCCCGAGAGCTACGAGGACCAGATCGCGACCGGCGTCGCCATCGGTTCCGGCATCGGCGGGCTCGGCGGGATCTACGACGCTTCGCTCCTCTTGAAGGAGCGCGGCCCGCGCCGGCTCTCGCCATTCTTCATCCCCGGCCGACTCAGCAATCTCGCCGCCGGCTATGTCTCGATCGAGCATGGTTTGAAGGGGCCGAATCACGCCGTCGTCACCGCCTGCTCGACCGGCGCCCACGCCATTGGCGATGCGGCCCGCATGGTCGCGCTCGGCGATGCGGAGGTCATGCTGGCGGGCGGCGCGGAATCAGCGATCAACCGCATCGGCATCGCCGGCTTCTGCGCCTGCCGCGCACTCTCGACCGGCTTCAACGAGACGCCCGGAAAGGCCTCGCGCCCCTATGACAAGGACCGCGACGGCTTCGTCATGGGCGAGGGCGCCGGCGTCGTCGTGCTCGAGGAGCTCGAGCACGCCAGGGCCCGCGGCGCGCGCATCTATGCCGAGATCGTCGGCTACGGCATGTCGGGCGACGCCTACCACATCACGTCGCCCTCCGAGGATGGCGACGGCGCCTATCGCTGCATGCAGGCGGCGTTGAAACGCGCGGGTCTGCGCGCCTCGGATGTCGATTACATCAACGCGCATGGCACCTCGACGCAGGTCGGTGACGAGATCGAGCTGCGCGCCGTCGAGCGTCTGCTCGCGAATGCGCCGCAGCGTCCGGCGATGTCCTCGACCAAGTCGGCGACCGGCCATCTGCTCGGCGCCGCCGGCGCGATCGAGGCGATCTTCTCGGTTCTGGCGATCCGCGACCAGATCGTGCCGCCGACGATCAACCTCGACAATCCGTCCGTCGAGACCGAGATCGACCTCGTGCCGCACAAGGCCAAGACGCGGAAGGTCGACGTCGCCCTGTCGAATTCCTTCGGTTTCGGCGGCACAAATGCCTCGCTGGTGATGCGTCGCTTGGCCGACTGAGGACAAGCGCGCTTTCGCCACAATTTTCGCTAGCCTGTCGCCGCCGCCGTGCCAGTATGCGGCCGGCACAGCCAGTAGATTGGATCGACGCCGGCATCGCCGCGCGCGATGTCAGGGAATCGGGCGAAAGCATCATGAGTCAGCCGCCTCGCGTCGCGCCGCGGAGTCCCAACGAGGCATTGAAGCCCGTCGCGCCGCCGGCTCCGCCGCCGAAGGTGCGTAAACGCCGACGCTCGCCCTTCATCGCCCTCCTTAGCGGTCTGTTCACGACGGCCCTCGTCCTGGCCGGAGCGCTGGGCGGCGGCATCGCCTATCTCGACAGCCGCAGCAAGGCGCCGGGACCGCTCGCCACCGATCGTGTCCTGATCATCCCGAAAGAGAGCGGGGTGACGGAGATCGCCGACCTGCTGCAGCGCGAGGGGCTGATCGAGCACCCCTGGGCCTTCAAGGTCGCAGCCTACACCTCTGGCAAGGCGGCCAGCCTGAAGGCTGGCGAATACCTGTTCAAGGCGCGCGCCAGCCAGAAGGACATTCTCGACGTCATCGCCGAGGGCAAGGCGGTCGAGCATTCGATCACCATCCCCGAGGGACTGACCAGCGAGCAGATCATGGCTCGCCTGCAGCAGAACGATTTGCTCGCCGGCGACGTCATCCAGGTGCCGCGCGAGGGGCAGATCCTGCCCGACACCTACAAGTTCCAGCGCGGCTCGACCCGTCAGGCCATCGTCGACCGGATGACGCGCGACCAGCGCCGCATCCTGAACGAGGTCTGGGCCAAGCGTCCGGCCGACCTGCCGATCAAGACACCGGCCGAGCTGGTGATCCTCGCCTCGATCGTCGAGAAGGAGACGGGGCGGGCGGATGAGCGGCCGCGCGTCGCCGGCGTTTTCATCAACCGGCTGAACCGCAAGATGAAGCTGCAATCCGACCCGACGATCGTCTACGGCCTCGTCGGCGGCAAGGGCACGCTCGGGCGTGGAATCACGCGCTCCGAGATCACCCAGCCGACGCCCTACAACACCTATGTGATCGACGGCCTGCCGCCGGGACCGATCGCCAATCCGGGCCGTGCGGCGCTGGAAGCGGTGGTCAACCATTCACGGACCAAGGATCTCTACTTCGTCGCGGACGGCAGTGGTGGTCACGCCTTCGCCGAGACCCTGGAGCAGCACAACCGCAACGTCGCGCGCTGGCGCCAGGTTGAAGCGGCAAGGCGCGAGTCCGGCCGGCCTGCCGTCGATGGTGGCGTCGACCGAGCCGAGCCGCCGCAGGGGCCGGACCAGCGCACCGAGGCGCCGGCCGCCGGCCGCCCGGACAATCAGGCAGCGGACCCGTCCGAGCCCGAGACATTCCCGGTTCCCGGCAATCGCCGTGCGGCCGCAGCTCAGCCGGTTCAGGCCGGCGCAGCTAACGGTCCGGCTGGCACGAGAGCGCGCGCCTTCGACGCCTCCGAAGGCACGGCGCGCGATCCGCTGCTGAACAAGACCTTCGATCTCAACAGCCCCAAGCAGGTCCCGCAGCTGAAGCCCTGACCGAGCTGTCCACATCTGCCGCTTGTCGTCGGTGCCGGGCCTGAATAGGGTCCGCGCGCGTCGCGCATTCCGCTTGGCCGTTCCCGCCGAACGATCTGAATTCGCGCCAGCATGTGGTTGCGAGAAGGAAGACAGGCGCCGATGGCGATCGAAAGCATGACGGGGTTCGCGCGCGCGGCCGGCACGACCGGGGCGCACGCCTTCGCCTGGGAGGTTCGCAGCGTCAATGGCCGCGGCCTCGATGTCCGTGTCCGCGTTCCCCCGGGTTTTGAAAGCTTATCGGAAGCGGCGCGCAAGCAGTTCTCCGCCGCCTTCGCGCGCGGCACCCTCCATGTCAGCCTGGCGATCACCAGCGAAGCGTCGGCCCCGCGCCCGCGCATCAATCAGGAGGCGCTCGCCGCCCTGATCGAGGCCGCAAGCCAGGTGAAGCTGCCGGGCGGCATCGCCCCTGCGACACTTGACGGCCTGCTCGCGATCCGCGGCGTCGTCGAGCTATCCGACGAGAGCGGCGATGCGCTGTCGGAGCTCGACGAGCCGGTGCTGGCAGCGTTGGCGGAGACGATCGCGGCGCTGAAGCAGGCGCGGCTCGCCGAGGGGCGGGCGCTCGAGGCGATCATCTCCGGCCATCTCGACAGCATCGCCCGCCTGACGGTCGAAGCCGAAGGTCATCCCGGCCGCAGTGTCGAAGCCATTCGCGCCCGTCTTGCCGGGCAGGTCGCTGCTCTGCTTGAAGCGAGCACCGCGCTGGAGCCGCAGCGCCTGCACCAAGAGGCCGCGCTTCTGGCGGTAAAGGCCGATATCCGCGAGGAGATCGACCGGCTCCACGCCCATGTCGCGGCGCTGCGCGAGCTACTCGCCCAGGGCGGCCCGATCGGCCGCAAGCTCGATTTCCTGGCGCAGGAATTCGGCCGGGAGGCCTCCACGCTCTGCGCCAAGGCCGGCGATCCCGGCCTGTCGCGGATCGGATTGGAGCTGCGCACGACGGTCGACCAGCTGCGCGAGCAGGTCCAGAACGTGGAGTGATGGCGATGGCCGATCTCATTCGCCCGGCCCGCCGCGGCCTCATGCTGGTCCTGTCCTCGCCGTCCGGCGCCGGCAAGTCGACGCTGACGCGGACGCTGTCGCAGAAGGAGACGAATCTCGACCTCTCGATCTCGGTGACGACACGCGGACGACGTCCCTCGGAGATCGACGGCGTCCATTACCGCTTTATCGATCGCGAGGCCTTCGACCAGCTGCGCGATCGCGACGATCTCCTGGAATCGGCCGAGGTCCACGGCAATGGCTACGGCACGCCGCGCAAGCCGGTCGAGGACGCACTCAAGGCCGGACGCGATGTCCTGTTCGACATCGACTATCAGGGCACCCAGCAGATCCTGGAGAAGGCGCGTGAGGACGTCGTCGCGATCTTCATCCTGCCGCCGTCCATGGCCGAATTGCGCTCGCGGCTTGTCCGGCGCGCCGAGGATGCGCCGGAGGTGATCGCGCGCCGCCTCGCCAACGCCCGCGACGAGATCGCGCGCTGGAATGTCTACGACTACGTCATCATCAACGACGATCTCGGCGCCGCCTATGAGTCTGTCCGCTCGATCCTGGCGGCAGAGAGGCTGAAGCGCAGCCGCGCCACCGGCATGCCCGCTTTCGTCGAGGGCCTGCTGAGCGAGCAGGTCAACTGATCAGCCCCGCGGAGCAAACGCGTTGGCGAGCGCGACGAAGCCGCTGACCGGGACCTCCTCGGCTCGCATCGTCTGCGACAGGCCAGAAGCCTCGATCATAGCCGCTGGGTCGGGGAGCACGGCTTTCAGGCTCTGGCGCAGCATCTTCCGGCGCTGGCCGAAGGCCGCGAGCGTCACGCGTTCGAGCAAGCGTCGGTCACAGGGCTCCGGCTCAAGGCGCGGCACCAGCTGGACAATCGATGAGGTGATCTTCGGCTGCGGCACGAAGGCGGTCTTGGGCACGTCGAACAGGATCTTCGTCTCGCAGCGCCAGTTGGCGAGCACGGCGAGGCGGCCATAAGCGGCGCGCTGCTCCGGCGTCGCGACGATGCGCTCTGCGACCTCGCGCTGGAACATCAGCGTCAGCGAGCTCCACCAGGGCGGCCAAGGCTCCGCGCTGAGCCAGCCGACCAGCAGTGGCGTGCCGATATTATAGGGCAGGTTGGCGACGATCCGGGCCGGATTGCCGCCGAGCAGATTCGAGAGATCGACCGCAAGCGCATCGCCGTCGACGACATCGAGCTGGCCCGGGTAATGGGCTGCGATCTCTGCCAGTGCCGGCATGCAGCGCCGATCACGCTCGATGGCGATGACGCGGCCTGCTCCGTTCGCCAGCAAGGCGCGGGTCAGCCCGCCGGGGCCGGGGCCGATCTCGACCACGGTCTGGCCTTCGAGCGGGCCGGCGGCCCGGGCGATCCGACCGGTCAGATTGAGATCGAAGAGGAAGTTCTGGCCGAGCGCCTTCTGCGCCATCAGCCCATGGCGCTCGACCACCTCGCGCAGCGGCGGCAGCCCGTCCTGGCTGGTTGCGCCGCTCACATCGGCTCTCCGCGCTCGGCCGCCGCCATGCGGGCCGCGAGCCGCAGGGCGGCGCACAGGCTATCCGGCCGCGCGATGCCTTTGCCGGCGATGTCGAAAGCGGTGCCGTGGTCCGGCGAGGTCCGGATGAAGGGCAGGCCGAGCGTGACGTTGACGCCCTCGTCGAAGGCGATCGTCTTGATCGGGATCAGCGCCTGGTCGTGATACATGCCGAGCGCCACGTCGTAGCCCGCACGTGCCCGCGCATGAAACAGGGTGTCGGCCGGGTAGGGGCCGCTCGCCTCGATGCCGAGCGCCCGCAACTGCTCGACGGCCGGCGCGATCACCGCCGCATCCTCCTTGCCGAGCGAGCCGCCTTCGCCAGCGTGCGGGTTGAGCCCGCACAGAGCCAGTCGCGGACGCGCGACGCCGAACCGGCGCGTGAGGTCGGATGCGGCGATCCGGCCAGTCTCGACGATCAGCTCCGTCGTCAGCTGCCGTGGCACCGCCTCCAACGGGATGTGGATCGTCACCGGAATGACGGCGAGTTCTTCCGACCAGATCATCATCACCGGCCGCGGTGTCGCTTCGCGGCCGCGGCCCGCCAATTCCGCCAGGAACTCGGTATGGCCGGGATGCTGGAAGCCGGCGGCGTAAAGCACGCTCTTGGCGATCGGATTGGTGACGAGCGCAGCAGCTCGCCCCGTCTCGACCGCTTCGACACCCCGCTCGATGGCCTCTATGACGCCGACTGCATTGGCCGGATCGGGCGTTCCGGCTCGGGCCAGCGGGGCATTTTCGAGCGCGATCACCGGCAGAGCTGTCGCAAAACAGGCTTCGGCCTGGTCCCAGCCGACCGGCCGCACCGGCACGCGCAGGCCGAGCCGCTCGTTCAGCCCGGCGAGCACCGCCACCGAGCCGAGATAGGCGAAGGGCGGAATGGCCCGTTCCTCGCGCAGTCGCCAGGCGGCGAGCGCCAGCTCGGGGCCGATCCCGGCCGGATCGCCTTGCGTCAAAGCCAGAAGGCGCACGCTCACGAGCGCGCCTTCCCGATTGCCTTCGACAGCGTCGGCAAGGTCGTCAGTTGCTGGAGGCGACACCGTCGCCCGAGCTGCTCGAGCCGAGATTTTGCGAATAGCTGATCTCGCCGAGCGTGCGCAGTTCGAGGCGGAACATGACGGTCCGCGTGTCGCTCGACCGCGAGCCGTTGACGGCGCGATCGGCGTAAGACTGCGTATAGGATACGTCGAAGATCGTGCACTCGTCCTGATAGCGTACCCCCACCGAGGTCGATGCCGCCTGGAGCGGGCCGGTGTTCGGATAGACCGGATTGGAAACCCAGGCGGGGTACTGCTGGTGAAGTGCCAACGCCTCGCGATAGCGTTCGCGGTCGTACTTGTATTTGTCGAGATCGAACAGAACGCTGCCGCGCACGCTCCAGTACTGGGCGAAGGAAATGCTCTGAGTGAGGCTCAGGCCTTCGCGACGGCGCGGAATGCCGAGGTCGGGCTGCGGCTCGTAACGGCCATAGCCGATCGTCGTCGAGAGAAACCTGTAATTGAACGCAGCCGACGCGTCGATTCGCTGCGCCTCGAAGGTGCTCTCGTTGAAGCGGCCGCCGCCCTGGAGCAGCAGGCCCTTGAACGGCTGATATTGCGCCTTGGCGACAAAGTCGGAACGGCGGGTGTCCAGTCCCGAATTGAGGCCGGTATTGACCAGGTCGCCGCTTGCGTAGGAGTTGCGACCGCCGAGGTGATAGGACTGGCCCACCAGCAGGCTAGCGTAAGAATCCTTGCCGAACGTGCCGCTGTAACGCAGGCCGATATTGGCGCGGCTGCCGCCCTCGACGCGGTCGAAGCCGGAGAACTTGTTCCACTCGAACAGGTTGGTGTCGTCGAAGACGAGGCTCTGCGCATCCTCGTTGGCGACGCGCAAGCTGTTCGTCTCGTTCGGGCGTGCCACGACCTGCGCGACCGGCTCGACGATGTGGGTGCCCCAGGAGGTCGTTGCGACGAAGGGGAAACGATACATCAGGCCGACCGCCGGCATCGCGCGGCCAAAGACCTCGTCCGAGGCATCGGCGATCGTCGTGACATTGGCGTTGAAGTATTTCGTCGTGTTCGGGTTGATCGAGAACACGTCGGCTCTGAGTGAGGCGTAAGGCGTCCAGACCTGGCCGATCGGGTCGACGATGTTGCGCCGCCAGTCGAGTTGCGCGGTCGCCCTTGCGATCGAGCCCGCAAGGCCCGTGACCAAGCATTTGTCCTTCTGATAGACCGCGCACCCGTCATACAGCAAATAGGCAGGATCGCCCGTCGCCGCATTGCCCGGGCTGGAGATCAGATAGGTTTTCTGGACCGGAAGCTCCTTGAAGGAAGCCGCCTCGCGGGTCAGATGGGTGAGGTTGACCGTGAACGACAACTCGCCGCCGATCATCGACGGCTTATGGATCCGCTTGTTGTAGTCGACCACCGGCGCCACGATCGGCTGCTGCTTCTGCCAGTCGTTGTAGGTCAGCGGCTGGAAGTAATAGCCGCGCATGTCGAACCAGGCATTCGGGCTCTGGCCGTTAAGCGCGACGGTCGAGGTCGATTCCTGCAGGTAGTTCGTCGCGGTGATGCTCTCGCTGCGGATCCGGTAATTCTTGTAGAAGTAGCGATCCGTCGAGCCGGCAATATCCCAGCTGAAGGTCCAGCGCGGGTTGAGGAACACCTTGCCGAAGGTCTCCACCGAGCCGCGGAACTTGTCGTCCCCCCCGCCGAGCGGGCCTTTCAGGAAGGCGTCCTGATCCCGCTGGAAGATGCCGGCGACGCGGATGCCGTACGAACCGTTGACGAAGCGATGCCGCCATTCGGCCTGGCCCAGGAGGCCCTGACGCGAAAGATAGGTCGGCGTCAGCGTCAGATCGTAGTTCGGCGCCAGATTGATGAAATAGGGCAGGCCGACGCCGAACCCCAGCGCCGAGGTGTTGATGAACTTCGGCGCCAGGAAGCCGGTCTTGCGTTTGACCGTCGCGTCCGGTCCCGACATGAACGGCACATAGGCGATCGGGACGCCGGCGAACTCCAGCCGGGCATCCTCGTAATAGATCATCTGCTCGGACTTCTTGTGGATGATCCGAGCCGCGCGGACCTGCCAGAACGGCGGGCGCTCGGGCTGATCGACGCAGGGCTCGCAGGCGGTGTAGATGCCCTTGTCGAAGACGAAGACCTCGCCGTCGGTGCGCTCGGCGCGCGGCGCCGAGAAGCGGGTCTTGTCGGTGTTCACGACGCGCAGCGAGTCGATGAAGCCGTCGCGGAAATCGTCGGTCAGATTGAAGCGGTCGCCGGTGATCACAGTGCCGTTGGCTTCGGTGATGCGGGCGTTGCCGGTCGCCACGACGCGCTTGCTCTGGCGGTCATAGACGACGCGATCGGCTTCGATCGTGCGGCCTTGGTAGAGAATCTGGACATCGCCGACTGCGGAGACGGTGTTGTTGTCCTTGTCGTAGACGAGCTCGCGCGCATCGACGACCATACGCTCCTGCGGCTTGGCCGCCGGAGTTTGGGCATAGGCCAGGCTCGTCCAGCCGAGGACCGGGGCGAGTGTCGTCACCAGCGCGGTCGCAGCCGCAAGGCGCATGACGCGTCTTACGCCGGAAGCCATGAACTCAATCCAAAATTAACCATAGCCACCGTATTCTCAGCCATCTTCCTGATGGAGGAGGGCAAGCGCGCCAAGCAGCGTGCCCACGATTGCGGGCAGCCACGCGGCCACCGAGGCGTTGACGATGCCCGATGAGCCCAGCTCCTCAGATAACTGCGTCGCAACATAGAGCACGAACCCAGCCGCAACGCCACCTACCACCAGTCTGGTCACACCACCAAACCGGAAAAATCTTAAGGAAACGGATGCTGCGACCAAGATCATTGCGATCATCAGCAGCGGCCGTGCTTTGAGGGATTCATAACGCAATTCGTAGCGTGTCGTGTCGAGCCCAGCCCTCAAGGTTCGGTCGAGGACGGCCGGCATCGACCAGAAGCCGACGGAATCAGGCGGAGTGAAACTTTGTCGCACCTGATCCGGCTCCAGCGTCGTCGCGACGAGATATGTCGAGTAGCTCTGTGGCTCTTCCGTGGCCGAGACGACACGAACTTCCGACAGCTCCCAATAGCCCCGATAGAGCACGGCCTGTTTCGCCTCGATGCGCTCGCTGAAGCCGCCATCTGGCGAAAACGTGAAGAAGGCGACCTGGGCAAGTCCGACGCCGCCTTCCAGCGCGGCCGCGGCCCGGATGATCGCCTGGCCATCGACGCTGCGCTGGCGAAGCCAGATCTCCTTGCCGAGCGTTTGACCCGTCCTGATGAAGAGCGAGGCCTCGAGCGCCGAGGCTCGCTGTTTCAGCTCGGCGGCGATCGGGTTATAGATTCCGATCGAGACCAGCCCGACCAGCCCCGCGACCAACGCTGCCGGCTGCAGGAACTGCCAGGCCGAGATGCCGACCGAGCGCGCCACGACCAGCTCCAGCTTTCGGCTCAGATTGAGCAAAGCGAACATGCCGCCGAACAACACGGCGAAGGGAAATATCTGCTCGGCGACCGAGGGAGCGCGGTAGAGCGCCAGCTGGATGATGCTCGGGGTCGTCGCGGTCGGCGAATCGCCGGCGCGCCGCATCAACTCGACGAAATCGAGGGTCGCGATCAGGAAGAAGAACGTACCGAACACGCTCAGGATCGCGCGCAGGAAGCGCTGCGTCAGATAACGGCCGAAGGTCGTGAACAGCAGCATCAGGCCCGCCGGAATCGCGCTGCCAACGCAACGAAAGGAGCAACCAGCGGCTCGGTCAGCCGGTCGACGAGCAGGCGGGTGTGTGCGCCCAAGCCGATGGCGAACGCCGACAGGATGATCGTGGCGAGTGGCAGGATATAGAGCAGGGTGGCCGCGAAAGGCGAGCGCACACTGGCGGTCCAGGCGGCATAGGCGCCGATCCGGATGGCGCCGACCAGGAAGATGGCGATCTGGATCGCGGCGGCACGGCCCTGGCGGGTGGTGCGCGCCTCGCCGAGGATGGCGAGGGCGACCAATACGAAAGCGATCGGATAGAGCGGCGCCGATAGGCGGTTGTGCAGCTCGGCGCGGAAGCGTCCTTCCTGGTACTTGTAGTAAGGCTCGTTCGTATCCTGCGTCAGCAGCGCCCAGGTCGTACGCTCGCGCGGCTTATAGATCACCTTGGCGCCGTCCTCGCCGCCGACGCCGTCGGCATCGCCTGTCAGCGCGGAAAGATTGAGTGCGTAGCGCTCGAACGAGATGATCGAGCTCGAGTTCTGGCTGCGGCTCTCGCGCTGGATCGTACCTTTTTCCAGCATCAGGAAGCTATTGCCGTCGGCCTCGGCCGATTGGCCACGCTCGGCAATGTAGACCGCAGGCTGGTTGGGGTCGCGCCGGTCCTGCATGAAGATGCCGAGCAGGGCCTGCCCCTGCTTCTCGCGATAATGGAAGGTGACGCCGGAATCGAGCGCGACGAACTGCCCTTCCTTGACCACGTTGGCGACGAAGTCGGCGCGGATCAGCGTGATCAGGTCGCGCAGCGCCCGGAAGCCGGCAGGCATCACCGACAGCGATATCCAGCCGACCAGGACGGAGGTCAGCAACGTCAGCGCGATGAAGGGCCGCGCCAGTCGGCGGGGCGCGACGCCGGCCGCGTTCATCACGATGAGCTCGGAATCGCTGTTGAGCTTGTTGAGCGTGTAGAGCGTCGCCATGAACAGCGCGACGGGGGCGATACCGGCGATCAGCGCCGGCAGCGAGAGCAAGGTGACGGTGAAGAAGATCAGGACCGTCTGGCCCTTGCCGGTGATCAGGTCGACCTCGCGCAGGGCCTGCGTCACCCAGATCACGCTGGTCAGGCCGACGAGCAGAATCACCGCGGCGCCGGCGGCGATCTTCAGAATGTAGCGGTCGAGAAGTCCGAAACGCACGAGGGGAATGGTCCTGGGGCCTGCGATCCTTGACGAAGGCGCTCCCCTTGGACGGCTCGCCTCGAACTCCCTATGGTATAGCTTCGATCATGGCGCAAACGGGAATCGTTTGTGGCCTTTGCGAGCCCCGAGCCCGGTCAGCTCTTCCCGTCATCTCCATCCTGCAGCCCGTGAGCCTTCGATGTCGCAGCGCCTGAAGCTTGAGGTCAAAGCCCTGAACGCCATTGCCGGGGAGGACCTGGTCATCCTCGTTTCGGACAGGCTGGCACCGCCGAAGACGGCCGAGGACTGGATCGGCTCGGGTGCCCATGCGCTGATCGCGCGCGCCGCTGCCGCGGAGCGCTTCAAGGGCAAGGCCTTGTCCGGCCTTGCGCTCCTCGCGCCGGACGGCGCGGGCTATGAGCGCCTGATCTTGATCGGAATCGGCCCGGAATCAGAGCGCGGAAAGCTCGATTTCGCCGCACTCGGCGGCGCCATTGCCGGCCGTCTCGGCAATGGCCGCAGCGCCGACATCATCGCGGCACTGCCCGAGGGTGAGCTGTCTGCCGACGAGATCGCCGAAATCGGGCTCGGCCTGCGCCTCAGGAGCTATGTGTTCGACCGCTACAAGACCAAGAGCCGCGACCGCGACAAGGACCAGGCCGAGCCGAAGTCCGTGACGCTTCGCGTAACCGATCCGGCTGCGGTCAAGAAGGCGTTGAAGGCACGCGAAGCGATCGCCGGCGGAGTCGAGTTCGCTCGCGATCTCGTGAACGAGCCGCCGAACGTCCTTTTCCCCGAGGAGTTCGCCGAACGCGCCGCAAAGCTCGACAAACTCGGGATCGAGGTCGAGATTCTCGACGAGAAGGAATTGAAGAAGATCGGCATGCGCGCCCTGCTCGGCGTCGGCCAGGGCTCGCATCGCGAGAGCCGCGTCGTGGTGATGCGCTGGAACGGCGGCGCCAAGGGCGACAAGCCGGTCGCCTTCGTCGGCAAGGGCGTGACCTTCGACACCGGCGGCATCTCGATCAAGCCAGCCGGCGGCATGGAGGACATGAAGGGCGACATGGCCGGCGCCGCTTGCGTCACCGGGCTGATGCAGGCGCTGGCCGCCCGCAAGGCCAAGGTCAACGCCGTCGGCGTGATCGGCCTGGTCGAGAACATGCCGGACGGCAAGGCCCAGCGGCCTGGCGACATCGTAACCTCGCTCTCCGGACAGACCATCGAGATCATCAACACCGACGCGGAAGGCCGGCTCGTCCTCGCCGACGTGCTCTGGTACACGCAGGAACGCTTCAAGCCGGTCTTCATGGTCAATCTGGCGACGCTGACCGGCGCGATACTGGTCGCGCTGGCGCAGGAGAATGCCGGGCTGTTTTCCAACAGCGACGAATTGTCGGAGCGGCTGACGGCTGCCGGCAAGGCGACCGGCGAGACGGTCTGGCGCATGCCGCTCTCGGCGGCCTACGACAAGATGATCGATTCCAAATTCGCCGACATGAAGAACTCGGCCGGACGCCATGGCGGCTCGATCACGGCGGCGCAGTTCCTGCAGCGCCATGTCAACGACACGCCCTGGGCGCATCTCGACATTGCCGGTACCGGCATGGGCTCGCCGAACAGCGAGATCAACCGGTCCTGGGGTTCGGGTTGGGGCGTGCGCCTGCTCCACCGTCTGGTCGCGGACCATTACGAAAGCTGATTCGGCTCATCAACCGATTCATGCAAAGGATTGAGCCGACTTAGGATTATGGCCGAGGTTCTGTTCTACCATCTGCAGGGGCGCCCGCTCGAACAGGTCCTTCCGACCCTGCTCGAGCGATCACTTTCCCGCGGCTGGAAGGCGGTGGTCGAATTGTCGAGCCGCGAGCGCCTCGCCGGGCTCGACGACCGGCTCTGGACCTATGCCGACGAATCCTTCCTGCCGCATGCGACGGCCGCCGAGCCGGATGCCGCTGCGAACCCGATCGTGCTCACCACGAACTCCGACAACCCGAACGGCGCGCAGGTGCGCTTCTGCGTTGACGGTGTCCGCATTCCCGACGCATTGGACGCCTACGAGCGCGTCATCCTGATGTTCGACGGCGACGATCCCAATGCGCTCGCCTCGGCCCGTGAAGACTGGAAAAAGCTGCGGACGCTCGGCATCGCCGCCACCTATTGGCAGCAGGACGAGACCGGCCGCTGGGAGAAAAAAGCGTGAAAGTTCCTGTTGCCCTGGCTCTGGCGGCCGCGCTCGCCGGCTGCTCCGTCGATATGGGCGGGTTTTCCTTCGTCTCCGACGAGCGCGGCACGCGCAGCAGCAGCGCCTCGGCCCGCGTCTCGACTCAAGAAGCGATGCTGACGCCGGAGGGCGAATGCAGCGCCGATGTCTCGCTCGATCCCTCGACGCGCCCGCTGCCGAAGGAGATCGCCGTCGGCATCACCGAATGCGAGCTCGTCAGGCTCAAGGCGAAGCGGCCGACCGACGTGCTGATCGGCGACAATGGCCGGGGCCAGCGCGAGGTGCAGGTGCTCTATTCCGAGCCGGGCAATCGCGAGATCTACCTGTTCACCGACAACCGTCTGAGCCGGATCGTCAAGCCGGGCCAGCCGGAGCAGCAGGGCTGATACAGCAGCCGGCCGAAGATTTCGTCTCTGACGCGACCAAAGCAACCGTTCGATCGATGGCTCGTTTCTGAGTTGATCGGAACGGCCGAAGGCGCAGAGGCGGGAGTGGCGAGATGCAGGTCGAATGGCAGAGGCGGGTGGTGCCCGGTGGCCTTGGGTTTTTAGGCGCTGCGCTGATGGCGGTGTCGCCCGTGGCGGCGCAGGTGATCGACTTCCGCTCCTCGGACCGCGAAATGAACCACGCGATCGCCGAAGCCCGCAGGACGCTGCCGGATTTCGTCGCGCTCTATCGCGCTGGCAGGGGCGAGCGCCATGCCGTGAAGGTCGCGATCCCCTATGACCGCGGACGCGAGCACGTCTGGATGAACCTGACGGCGATCGAAGGCGATGTCTTCGTCGGCAGGATCGCGAACGATCCCGTCCATCTCGACAAGTTGAACAAGGGCGACAGCTACCGGACCGGCAGCGCGATGGTCAGCGACTGGAACTATATGTCGGGCGGCCAGATGTACGGCAGCTACACTACCCGCGTCGCGATCAAGAAGCTCACCCCGACGCAGGTCCGGGAGCTCGGCCTCAAGCTCGCGCCGCTGCCTTGAGAAGGCGTCAGGCGCTCTCCAGCTCCTCGCTCAGCGTCAACCATTCCTCCTCGGCCGCGGCCAGCGCCTCGGTCAGTTCGCCGCGCTGGCGCGAGAGCTGCAGCGCCTTGTCCGGCTCACGCGCAAAGGCGCCGTTGGCGAGCGCGCCGTCGACCTTCTCGATCAGCCCGGTCAGCTTGGCGATGCGTGCCTCGGCGAGGTTGAGCTTCTGCCTGAGCGGTCCTTGTGCCTGGCGCTTTGCCGCCGCGCCCTTGCGCTCCTCGGCCTTGCCTGCGGCTTCGGCATCGGGCTTGCCGCGCTGGGCCGGCTTGTCGCGACCGAGCACGAAGTCGCGATAATCGTCCATGTCGCCGTCGAAGCTCTTCACGGTGCCGTCCCCGACCAGCCAGAGCCGGTCGGCGCAGGCCTCGATCAGGAAGCGATCGTGGCTGACCAGGATGACGGCGCCGGGATAGTCGTTGATCGCGTTGACCAGCGCGGTGCGGCTGTCGATGTCGAGATGGTTGGTCGGCTCGTCGAGGATCAGCAGGTGAGGGCCGCCGAAGGTGGCGATGCCGAGCATCAATCGGGCCTTCTCGCCGCCGGAGAGGTTCTTCACCGGCGTGTCGGCCTTGTTGGCGGGAAAGCCGATCTGCGCGGTGCGCGCCCGCACGCGCGCTTCGGGCGCATCCGGCATCAGCTCGCGGATATGGCCGACCGGCGTGTCTTCCATCCGCAACTCGTCGAGCTGGTGCTGGGCGAAATAGGCCGTCTGCAGCTTCGAGGAGCGCCGCATCTCGCCCGAAAGCGGCGCGAGCCGCCCGCCGATCAGCTTGCAGAAGGTCGATTTGCCGTTGCCGTTGGAGCCGAGCAGCGCGATGCGGTCGTCCGGCGCCAGGCTCAGGTTAAGCCGCTGCAGCACCTTGCGCTCGCCATAGCCGGCGCTGGCGCTCTCGAGCACGATCATCGGCGGCGAGAGCGGCCGCTCGGGGGCGGGGAAATTGAACGGCTGGACGTCGCGATCCTGGATGACCGCGATCTCCTGCATCTTCTCCAGGCGCTTGACGCGCGACTGGGCCTGGCTGGCCTTCGATGCTTTGGCCTTGAAGCGGTCCACGAAGGATTGCAGGTGCTTGCGCTCGGCCTCCTGCTTCTCGCGTGCCTTGGCGAGATGCGCCTGCTTCTCGGCCCTGAGCTTCTCGAAGTCGCTATAGCCGCCACGGTAGATGGTGAGCTTGCCCTGGTCGAGATGCAGGATGTGATTGACGCAGGTGTCGAGCAATTCGCGATCGTGGCTGACGACCAGCACCGTATGCGGATAGCGCTCGAGATAGTCGTAGAGCCAGAGCGTGCCTTCGAGATCGAGATAGTTGGTCGGCTCGTCGAGCAGCAGCAGGTCGGGCTCGGAGAACAGCACGGCTGCGAGCGCGACGCGCATGCGCCAGCCGCCCGAGAAGTCGGAGCAGGGGCGCTGCTGCGCCTCCTCGTCGAAACCGAGCCCGTACAATACGGTCGCGGCCCGAGCGGGCGCGGAATGGGCGCCGATATCGGCGAGCCGCGTCTCGATCTCGGCGATCCGCATCGGGTCTGTCGCGCTCTGCGCCTCCGTCATCAGCGCCGCACGCTCGGTATCGGCGGCCAGCACGACCTCGATCAGCGTTTCGGGCCCGCCTGGGGCCTCCTGCGCCACCCCGCCGATGCGCATGCCCTTGGGCAGGGCGACGTTGCCGCCTTCGGGCGAAAGATCGCCGGTGATGATGCGGAACAGCGTGGTCTTGCCGGTGCCGTTGCGCCCGACAAGGCCGACGCGCGAGCCAGTCGGCAGGAAGGCGCTGGCCTTGTCCAGCAGCAGGCGTTCGCCGAGGCGGTAGGTGATGTCGTTCAGGGTCAGCATGGCGAGCGGGGTTTAGCCTGCTTTTTGCTCGGCGGGAAACGGCGGAACCGCAGGAAATCGTCGGAGCGGCCCGCGAGAGCACGGCTGCCCCAGGGGCATGGCCATGGATTCACCATGTTTCCGCCACTGCGTGGCCGAGCGGACTGGGCATGCATGGGCAAGGTAACGTACTGATTCGCAAAGAGCATCCATGGAATTCGGCTCTCTGGTCCGGCGACCGCGCCGGGTATCGCTCGCAGCCGTCGTCGTCGCGCTGCTCGCTCTGGTCCTCGGCAGCGCCGCTGCGCTCGCCGCCTTTTCGCCGTTGCCCGGCGTCTAATAAGGCGGCTGCGGCGCGTCCTGCGCTTCAAGCAACGTTAACCGCGCTGGTGTTGGCTGTTTCGAAACAGTCGATGCCGGGCGGAGACCTGATTCGTGTTCAGCCTCAGAATCAGGCTTCCGGTCGCCATGCTGGCCCTGGCCCTGCTGGCCGCCCTGGCGGTGGGCTCGGCGGCCTATGTCGCGGTGTCGAACTGGGCGCAAGCGGCCGTCCGCGAGCGCATGCACGCTCTGGCCGAAGGTCATGTCCGCGCCATCGAGCGGCGCTGGGCGCAGCTGCGCGCCGAGCTCGCCGTCCAGGCCCGCAGCGCCTTCACCGTCTCGGCGCTCGACGAGATCGGCAAATGGATGGAGCTCGGCCAGCACGACTACAAGAGCATCCTCAGCCATTATCAGGGTGACGGCTCGCTGCCTCTGGCCGAACGCATCGCCCGCACTGGGCGTGAGCATCAACATGGCTATTCGTGGCGTCATGTGCCGATCCACGAGACCTATGCCGCAGCGCTGAAGCAGTTCAATTACGCCGACATCTATCTGGTCTCGCGCAAGGGCAGGGTGGTCTACAGCGTCACTAAGGGACCGGAGTTCGGCCGCTTGCTGAGCGATGAGGATCTGGCCGGTACCGCCCTCGCCAGATCCGTCGCGATGGCGCGTGGCAAGGCTACCGGCGAACAGGTGGTGCTCGACTTTTCGCCCTACGATCCGGTCGGCGGCGATCCGCGTGCGTTTCTGGCGGCGCCGTTCTACGACGCAGAGGCAGGCGAGGACCAGCAGGTCGGGACGATCGTCATCGCCGTCGATACGCGTCTGATCGATGATGTGCTCGCCTTCAATCCGATGGGTTCCAGTGCCGAGAGGATTTTCGTCGTCGGCTCCGACGGGTTCATGCGCTCGAACCCTGCGGCGCGGCGCAACGGCGCCTCGCCGCGCGAGACGCTCGACCGCAGTCGCCTGGGCGCACAGACGCAGAAGACGCTCATCCGCATGACCAGCCATGACGGCCAGGCCCTGGTCGCGAGCGGTGAAGAGGTGGCGATCGGCGATTGGCGCTGGCTGCTCTGGCTGACCGAGCCGGAAGAGAGCGCCTTCGCCGTGGTACGCACGATCCGCAGCGCCGTCGTCTCCGCCGGCCTGCTGGTGCTGTTGCCGCTATTCGGCATCGCGATCCTGCTCGGCTGGTCGGTGGCGCGTCCGATCGCGCGGCTCTCCGACCGGCTCGCGGGCGTGGCTGCGGGGCGGACCGAAGAGGCGATTCCCGGAGCCGGCCGCCGCGACGAGATCGGCGGCATCGCCAAGTCGATCGAGCTGATCCGCGGAACCCTGCGCGGTGAAGCCCGGCGCCGCGAGGCCGAGCAGGAAACGCGCCGGGCCGAGGCCGAGCAGCATCAACGGGCCTTGCTGAACGAGCTGGCGGGCGAGCTCGAAGATTCGGTCAGGACCGTTTCGGCCTCGGTCTCGGTTTCCGCGGAAACCCTGGGCACGACGGCGCATCAGCTCGCCGAAGGCGCGCGCGAAGCCCAGGCCGGTGCGGCCGATACGGACAGCGCGACCGGCAACGCGATCCGCAGCGTCAAGTCGATCGAGCGCGCGGCGCAGGATCTGCTCGGTGCCGTCGACGCGCTTGCCGGGGAGGTCCGCTCTTCCGATGCGACTGCGGGCCAGGCGCGCGAGCATGCGGATTCGGTGAGCCGGGTCGTCGATGGCCTGTCCAACGGCGCGGCGCGGGTCTCGGAGGTGGTTGGGCTGATCTCGGCTATCGCCGGGCAGACCAATCTGCTCGCGCTCAACGCCACCATTGAGGCGGCCCGCGCCGGCGAAGCCGGCAGAGGCTTCGCCGTCGTCGCCAATGAGGTGAAGTCGCTGGCGACGCAGACCGCCAATGCAACGCAAGACATTGCGCGCCATATCGAGGCGATGAATCAGGCGACTGCCGCGACCGTCGACGGCATCGCTGGAATCCGCGCCTTCGTGCAGGAGCTGAACGAGGCAACGCGCCGCACCAGCCAGACCATGCAGCGCCAGCACGAAGCGGCCCATGCCATCGCTGCGGACGTTCTGGCTGCGACGCAGGAGATCGTCCTGATCGGCCAGGCCACCAGCCAAGTCGCGCTCGCCTCGCGCAACACCGCCGGCGCGTCCGACGCCGTGCTGAAGGCGGCGGGCGAACTGACCGCGCTGGCCCAGGCGCTGAATGCGCGCGTCGATCACGTCATTGGTGAACTCCGCGTCGCCTGAACGCTTGTCGAGGCTGGCAACGTTGGCTAACGCTCAGGCCATGAGCCACACCGCCTTCTATGCCGGGTCGTTCGACCCCGTCACCAATGGCCATGTCGATATGATCGAGGCCGCCTGCCGGCTGTGCGACAGGCTGATCCTCGCCATCGGGATCCATCCCGGCAAGACGCCGATCTTCACTGCCGACGAACGGGCCGAACTGCTGCGCGAGATCTGTGGCCCGATCGCGTCTGCATCAGGCGTGATGCTCGAGGTCGTCACCTTCGACGACCTCACCATCGACGCGGCGCGCCGGCTCGGCGCCACGATCCTGGTGCGCGGCCTGCGCGACGGCACCGATCTCGACTATGAGATGCAGCTCGCCGGCATGAACCACACCATGGTGCCCGAGCTGCAGACTGTCTTCCTGCCAGCCACGCCGCCGGCCCGCCACATCACCGCGACGCTGGTGCGTCAGGTTGCCTCGATGGGCGGTGATGTTTCCGCCTTCGTTCCGCCCATTGTCCGCGACAGGCTGAAAGCCAAGTTCGCCGAGCGCTGACGCCTGCGCAAACGCCATGGATGTGCATTTGCCTGATGGCGATGTGCATTAGCGTTTGCAATTTGCAAACGCCGATGGTGTCTCTGGACTAATCTGAATCGGTGCGCGGTCCTGGCGCATCGTCCTCCAACGAGTGCTCCGATGCGCCTGTCCCGCTATTTCCTGCCGATCCTGCGCGATACGCCCAAGGAAGCGGAGATCGTCTCGCACCGGCTGATGCTGCGCGCCGGCATGATCCGCCAGCAATCCGCCGGCATCTATTCCTGGCTGCCGCTCGGCTTGCGGGTTCTCAACAAGATCAGCGCCGTCGTGCGCGAGGAGCAGAACCGCGCGGGCGCCATCGAGATCCTGATGCCGACCATCCAGTCGGCCGATCTCTGGCGCGAGAGCGGGCGCTACGATGCCTATGGCAAGGAGATGCTGCGCATCAAGGACCGGCACGACCGCGAGATGCTCTACGGCCCGACCAATGAGGAGATGGTCACCGAGATCTTCCGCTCCTACGTCAAGTCCTACAAGGACCTGCCGCTCAACCTCTACCACATCCAGTGGAAGTTCCGGGACGAGGTCCGCCCGCGCTTCGGCGTGATGCGCGGCCGTGAGTTCCTGATGAAGGACGCCTATTCCTTCGATCTCGACCAGGCAGGTGCTCGCCATGCCTATAACCGCATGTTCACCGCCTATCTGCGGACATTCGCGCGGCTCGGCCTGAAGGCGATCCCGATGCGCGCCGATACCGGTCCGATCGGCGGGGATCTCAGCCACGAGTTCATCGTGCTCGCCTCGACCGGCGAGAGCGAGGTCTTCTGCCACAAGGACTATCTCGACTTCGCAACGCCGGCCGCGGACACCGACTTCGACAGCGTCCCCGGCCTGCAGGGCATCGTCGACAAGTGGACGAGCCTCTATGCCGCGACCGAGGAAATGCACGAAAAGGATGCCTTCGCGGCGATCCCCGCCGAAAGCCAGGTTTCGGCTCGCGGCATCGAGGTCGGCCATATCTTCTATTTCGGCACCAAGTACTCCGCTCCGATGGGCGCGACCGTCACAGGTCCCGACGGGCAGCTGGTGCCGGTCCATATGGGCTCCTACGGCATCGGCCCGAGCCGCCTCGTCGCCGCGCTGATCGAGGCTGGCCATGATGAGGGCGGCATCGTCTGGCCCGACGAGATCGCGCCTTTCGACATCGCCGTGCTCAATCTCAAGACCGGCGATGCCGCGACCGATGGCGCCTGCGACCAGCTCTACAAGGGTCTCGCGGCCAAGGGCTACGACATGGTCTATGACGACCGCGACGAGCGCCCGGGCGGCAAGTTCGCTACCGCCGACCTGATCGGTATCCCCTGGCAGATCATCGTCGGCCCGAAGGGGCTGGCCGAGGGCAAGGTCGAGCTCAAGCGCCGCGCCGGCGGCGAGCGCGAATTGGTCTCGCTCGAGGCGGCGCTGGCGCGGTTCCCCGGCAAGGGCGCGGAGGCGAGCGCGTGAGCGGAGGAGGACGGTCATGAGCGCCGTCGCCGAGGCTCCGGCCGCCGGGAGCGTGCCGACCGGCACAAAGGCCTTCGCCGGCTTCGAATGGCTGCTCGCCGGCCGCTATCTGCGCACGCGGCGGCGCGAGGGCTTCGTTTCGGTCATTGCCGGCTTTTCCTTCCTCGGCATCCTGCTCGGCGTCGCGACGCTGATCATCGTGATGTCGGTGATGAACGGCTTCCGCAAGGAGCTGCTGGAGAAGATCGTCGGCGTCAACGGGCACATCTTCGCGACCCCGATCGACCGGCCACTCGACGACTACGAGCAGGTCGCGGCGCGGCTCCGGCAGATCCAGGGCATCAAGCTGGCGATCCCGCTGGTGGAGGGGCAGGCGCTCGCCTCCTCGCAGGTCGGCAATGGCGGCGTTCTGGTGCGCGGCATCTCGGAAGAGGACATCAAGTCGATCCCCTTCATCGCGAGCAATGTCCGCCAGGGTACGCTCGATGGCTTTGCCACCGCCAATGGTGTCGCGATCGGCCGGCGCCTGGCAGGGTCGCTCGGCCTGCAGGTCGGCGACACCATCACGATCGTCACCCCACGCGGCGCCTCGACGCCCTTCGGCACGGCCCCGCGGATCAAGGCCTATCCGGTCACGGCGATCTTCGAGATCGGCATGTCGGAGTTCGACGCCTCCTTCGTCTTCATGCCGCTCGGCGAAGCCCAGGCCTATTTCAACCGCGACGGCGACGTGAACGTCATCGAGATCTTCATCAACGATCCCGACCAGACGCAGGCGGTGCGCGACCGGATCGAGCAGGACGCGCCGCGCCCGCTCGTGCTGTCGGACTGGCGCCAGCGCAACCGCACCTTCTTCAATGCGCTCGAGGTCGAGCGCAATGTGATGTTCATCATCCTGACCCTGATCGTGCTGGTCGCGACGCTGAACATCGTCTCGGGCCTGATCATGCTGGTGAAGGACAAGACCGAGGACATCGCGATCATGCGCACAATGGGCGCCTCGCGCGGCACTGTGCTGCGGGTCTTCCTGATTACGGGCGCGGCGATCGGCGTGTTCGGCACCATCGCCGGCTTCATTCTTGGCGTCGTCTTCGCGAAGAACATCCAGACCATCAACAAGGGGCTGAGCAGCCTGCTTGGCGTGAACCCCTGGGACCCGACCGTGCGCTTCCTCAGCGACATCCCTTCGGTGATCGACTGGCGCGAGGTCGCCGCCGTGGTGGTGATGACACTCGTCCTGTCGCTGCTGGCGACGCTCTATCCGGCCTGGAAGGCAGCGCGGCTCGACCCCGTCAAAGCCCTGCGGATGGGCTGAGGAACGCAGGCTGATGGCAACCGAGACCCCGGCGCTCTTCCTCTCCCAGATCGAGCGCTACTATCCCCAGTCCGACGGCCCGCTCGAGGTGCTGCGCAAGGCCGATTTCGCGATCTGGCCGGGCGAGCTCGTGGCGCTGGTCGCGCCGAGCGGCACCGGCAAGTCGACCCTGCTTCACGTCGCCGGCCTGCTCGAAAGCCCCGATGGCGGCGAGGTCTTCATCGGCGGCGTGCCGACCTCGCAGCTCGACGACAAGGGCCTGACCCGGTTGCGGCGCACCGAGATCGGCTTCGTCTACCAGTTCCACCATCTCCTGCCGGAATTCACCGCGCTGGAGAACGTCGTGCTGCCGCAGCGCATTCGCGGGCTCGGCAAGGCCGAGGCGGAATCGCGCGCGACCGAGCTCCTGAGCTTCCTCGGCCTCGGCGAGCGGCTCGATCATCTGCCGGGTGAATTGTCGGGTGGCGAGCAGCAGCGCGTCGCGATCGGCCGCGCCGTCGCCAATGCGCCGCGCGTGCTCTTGGCAGACGAGCCGACCGGCAATCTCGACCCGCACACCTCGCTGCACGTGTTCAACACGCTGGTGGCGCTGGCCCGCGCCTCGGGCCTGGCGGCGCTGATCGCGACGCACAACCTCGACCTTGCCGCCCGCATGGACCGCCAGGTCACGATCCGCGACGGGATGGTGGTGCCGCTGGCTTTGGCGCGACCAGCTAGAGACTGATTCGACCTGATCGGTGAATCAGTCTCTAAATTATTGATAGAGAACGGTTTACCGATCTGATTGCGGTGCAATCAGATCGGAACGTGCTGTAAGCGATAAACTCGCTTTCGTTCGAAGGATTCCTGAGCAGGCGCATAGGTGCATGGGGCTCGGGCCTTCGCTCTGCCGCGAAACGACCGCGGCGCTCACTCGATCCGGAAATATTTGATGCCGACACCGACCTTACCGCCGGCGCGGGCGATGTCCTGGTGCAGGCCCGGGAAGACGTCGCCGGCGGGAGCCGGGTTGGGGCCCGACAGCGTCGGTAGCGGCGACTGGCTCACCAGGGCAAGCACGGTCTGCGGCCTGACCGGGGCGCCGGACGCTGCCGTCGATTCCAGCTTCAGGCTGAAGCTCGCCCTGCGACCTTCCCGGCGCGTATAGTTTGCAAGGTTGTAAACCAGCCCGTCATCGCCGATCAGCAGGATGTCGAGGTTCTTGCCCGGGTCGGTCTCGACCGAGCCGGAGAGCGTGTCTCCGCTCTTCATGGTGAAAGCGCCGATCTGCATCACCGGGCTACGGTCGATACCACGGCCGAGTTGGCGCAGGAAATCAACCATCGGGCATTGTGCCGACGTGACGGTGCGCAGGCTGATCTGCGCTTCGTAGCCCTGAGCCTTCTTGAAGGCGGCGTCGAAGCTGACGAAGGGCTCGGCCGTGCTGCCGAAGCCTTCGATCGCCGCGCGCTTGTCGGCGATCGTCGTCGGCCACAGGAAAAAGCAGGCCCCGCCATCATAATCCGCGACATAGCGTGCCGTCCGCTCGGCGGCCGTGCGTGGCTCCGGGTCAATGGCTGGCGGTGTCGGCGTCGGCACCGGTAGCGGGGCGGTCGTCGAGGCCGGGCTGGCCGGTGGTGGCGTCGGCGTTGGGTTCAGCTCCGGCGGGGCAGGCGCGGGCGGTTGTGGAGAGGGCGGAACCGGCGTCGGCACGGTCTGCGTCGGAGCCCCCGGCGGTTGGAGCGCTGGCGGCTCGCTTTGGCTCGCAGGCTGCGGCGAGGGAGCCGCACTGGCCGGCGGCGGGTTCGCGGGTGTCAGCTCAGGCGGCGGACTGCTCGATCCCGCGCCGGGTGATGCCGGCGGGCGATCGTCGCTCAAGGCCGGCGGCGGGGCGTTCATCGCCTGCTGGACCGGGGTGTTGCCGCCCAGCATTTTCCATGCGAGGAACCCGCCTCCGGCAAGCAGGGCGAGCGCCGCGACGCCGGCGACCAGCGCCCAGGGAAAGCTGCGTCCACCACCGCCTGCAGAACTCGCGCTGCCCTTGGCCTGCCATGCCGCGACCTCGGCCATGTCGGCCGGCCGGTCCTTCGGATCGGGCGCGAGCATGCGCGCCAGCAGCGGGCGAATGCGCTTGTCGATGGCGGCCAGATCGGGGACGCGCCGCCGCTTCTCCAGAATCTGCATCTGCGTGCCGCCCATGTCGAGCGGGCGGCCGCCGAGCGCTTCGGCGAGCACGAGGCCGAGGCTGTAGATGTCCGACTTGCCGGTGACCTCGGCGCCGTAGAGGCCGAGCTGTTCGGGCGATACGTAGTTGTACTTGCCGGCAAAGCCGGAGCCGATCACCGTCTTCTCGGCCAGCTTCGACTTGGCGATGCCGAAATCGATGATCTTGGCGCGGGTGACCTGGCCGCCGGGCAGGATGATGTTGTCGGGCGAGACGTCGCGATGGGTGATGCCGAGCAGGTGGGCGGCCTGCAGGCCGGACGCGATGCGCCGACGCAGGAGATCGGCCTCCTCCAGAGACAACGGACCATCTTTCAAGCGGTCGGAAAGCGACTGACCGTCGACGAACTCCATGGCGAGATAGGTCGCTTGCGTCGCCGGGTCGACGGTGAACACGTAGTAGCGGACGATGGCCTCGTTGTAGAGGTTGTGCAGTGCCGACGCCTCGTTGCGGAACAGGGTGATGACGTTGGCGTCCTGCGCCATGTCGGAGCGCACGATCTTGATCGCGACGGCGTCGCCGGTCTGGATGGCGCGGCCCTGATAGACCTCGCCCATGCCGCCGGTCGCGATCAGGCGCTCGATCTCGTAGATGCCGTTCAGCCGCACGCCAGGCGCCAGGCCAGTGCGCGGCAGAAAGACGGTGCGGTCGGGGTCGCTCATGGCGCATCGCTCCTGCGCCGGCGCATGTTCGGCACCCAGCGCGTCTTTTCGCTTCCGCCGTCGTGATGATAGCGCACGACGATCACGGTGACATTGTCGGTGGCGCCGCGTTCCAGCGTCAGCGCCAGCAGGGCGTCGCAGGCGGCCTGCGCGCCGCTGGAGACGACCGCGCGCAGGATCTCCTCGTCGCGGACATGGTCGGTGAGCCCGTCCGAGCAGAGCACGAAGACGTCGCCGCCTTCGAGCTCGCCATGGTCGATGTCGAGTTCGGGCCGGTCGTGGACGCCGATGGCGCGGGTGATGACGTGGCGCCGTGGCCAGGTCCGCGCCTCCTCGACGGTGAGCAGGCCGCGCTCGATCATGTCCTGGGCTTCGGTGTGGTCGCGGGTGACCTGAGTGATTTGCCCGCTGCGGACGAGATAGACCCGGCTGTCGCCACACCAGACACAGGCGAAGTGGCGCTGATGTGCGAGCAGCACGGCCAGCGTCGCGCCCATGGTGGCGCCGTCATGCTCGCGGATCTTGCGGCGCAGTTCCGCATTCGCCTCGACCACGCCGCGTTCGAGCCGGTCGAGCAGCTCGGCGGCGGAGCCGGCTGCGCCGATCGCCGACAGGCTGGCCGCCACGGTAGCGCTCGCCATGGCGCCGTTCTGATGACCGCCCATGCCGTCGGCGACGGCCCAAAGACCATTTTCGGGCCGCACTACCAGATTGTCTTCGTTATGGCTGCGCACGCGCCCGGCGTGGCTGACCGCGCCCGTCTCGAAACAGGAGCTGGCGCGGTGCTCGTTCATGCTGTCGATCCTGCGCCGAGGAAGGCGTCGAAGCGTCCGGTCAGGAGACCGGTGTAGAGATAGGGGCTGGGCAGGCCCTGGCCGACGAGAGCGAGCGGCTCGAAATCGTTGCCGCCGATGGTCCAGAGATAGCTGGCATGGGCATAGGAACGGGTGTGATCCTCGATCCGCAGCGCCGAGAGCCGGGCAGGAAAGCTGGCGGAATCGAGCGCGCTGACGATGGTGCCGTCGGAGAGACGCACCATGTCGACAGGCGGGGCGGCCTTGAGGTCGTCATTGGGCGTTGCGAGCCCCCCCAGCGCCTGCGCCACGGCCTCGTAGCTGGCCTCCGGTTCGAGCGCGCGCAGCAGGAAGTCCTCGGCCTGCGTGAACCAGGTGTCCTGCGGATCGAGCTCGGGCGGCGGGATCGCGGCGCCGGGGCCGGCGAGAGCGAAGACAGTCAGCGGGAAATAGCGGCCGATGCCGTCGACCGAGGGCATGAAGGCGCCGGCCACGGTCGTGCCGCAAAAGGCGCTACCGAACCAGAAGCGCCAGATCGGCGCGTTGAGGAAGGCATCCTGCCAGCGCGTGCCGAGCTCGACCCGGCTGGCGGTGAGCCCGCCCTGGAGCCAGGGCTCATAGGCTGAGAGGAAGGCGGTCGGCGCATTCAGCGCGATGAAATCCCGCTTGCCCGGAAGCTTCCCGAACAACCCGCAGCTCATGCTCAAATCCCCGTCGGACAGCGGATTTCGCGCAGCGCCGGCAGCACCAGCGGGTTCTTCAGCGAGCCGACGCCGAACTGGTAGCCGACCTGGCGGCCGCCAGCGGCGAGGGTGAACACGACATTGTCGCCCTGGCGCAGCACTGAGCCGGCATCGAGCAGGCGGAAGAAGGACCAGACGCCGGAGCGGTCGAACATCTTCACCTCGGTCGGCGCCGCCGGCGTCGGGCTGTTGGAGAAGAAGCCGCCGCCGAAGATGCCGCCGGCATTGTTGTTGGCAGCACCACCACCGATCGTCAGCGTGATCGAGGTCTTGGCGAGACCGCCGCCCGGCCACATCACCGGCGTCGGCGTATTGACCCCCTGCTGGCTCGCCACGGTGAAGCCGTTGATCTCAAGCTTCGCGCCTGAGGCGTCGGAGGAGAGGCTGGTCGGCACCACCACCATCTGGAAATTCGGCAGGTTGCCGCCGGTCGGGAAGAAGGCCTCGCGGATGTCGTTGGCACGCTGGAATTCGCGCAGCGTCGTTGGCGAAAGCGCGCGGGCGACACGGCTGTCCTGGCGCCAGCTCCAGTTCTGGCCTGACTTGTCGATATAGGGGTCGAGCCGCTCCTTCATGAACTTGTCCATCGCACCGGTGCCCGGGGCGAAGAGCTGGGCGAAGTCGGCGAGGCCGATCTCGCTCGTGCTGCCCTTGGCGAAGGGATAGCGGTTGGCGAGCAAGCTCGAGCAGCGGCCGGTGATCTCGCTGGCGAGCGCCTGGCGCAGTTGCGAGACGGTAGCGGTCGTCGCGTCGCCCTCGAAATCATTGACGGCTGCGACAATCATCGCATCGAACGGCGCCGGATAGCGCGAGGAGTTGCCGCGCAGCGAGGCGATCAATGGCACCAGCGCCGCATTGGCGGCGGCAGCTTGGGCCGGCGTGGTGGCGGCCATTGCGAGGTTCTGGTTGATTTCGGCGAAGATCTGCAGCGCCTGATCGACCGGCCGCTTGCCGCCATCGCCCTCGACCAGGACGTGGAAGGCCTTGAACTGCGCCTCGATATTGGCGCCGAGCGCCTCGCCGCCGCCACCGCCGGAGAGCACGCGGTCGACGCCGGGGGCGCTCAGTGGCAGGCTGGTGCCGAGGCGGCTCAGCGAATAATTGGCGCGCTGCTCGAGGGTCTTGGCGGCATGGTCCGCGACTTGACCGGCCATCTTTTCGGCGGCCTGCGCGCCAGCCGGCCGTTTCGCCGCTGCACGCTCCTTGGTCAACTGCGTCTCGTCGCGGATGGATTCCAACAGCTGTTTGAACGGCGAGGTCGGTGCGGCGATGGCGGAAAGCGCGATGTATTTCGGCTTGTCGGCGTTGAGAGGCCGTAACTTCAGCCGGCGCAGCGCCCGCTGCCAGGAGGCAGTGAAGTCGCGCGCGTAGAGCTTCAGCAGGTCCTGGAACAGGCTGGCATATTGCGAGGTGATCGCCGCCTGGTCGGCATTGTCGCCGAGGACCCAGCGCTCCTTCTCGATGCGCTCGCCGATATCGCCGAGCCGGTCGACGAAGGCGCTCTGGAAGCCGTCATAAGTGTAGAAGTAGGGCACCCGGATCGTGTCAAGATCCTCGCCCGAGACGCCCTCGAAGACCAGCCGCGCATCCGAGCCGCCGCGGATCGCAGCAACCCAGTCGCGAGCGGCGTTGCGTCCTTGCGTGCGCAGCAGCTCGTAGGCGCGCTCGGCGATGCTGAGCCGGCGCAGGGTACGCTGGCTGCTCTCGATCAGCGGCTGGTTGAGCTTGACGACTGGCTCAGCGCCGTCGTCGAGATCGAGCAGGGCGACGAGGTGCTCCTCCAGCGCCTCGCGCCCCTTGGCGTTGGCGGCGCCGGGAAAGAGGTTCTCGGCCCAGTCCTGCCGCATCCAGGCGAGGACGAGGTCGCGGTCGAGCGGAGCGCGGCTGCCGACCATCAGATAGACCTTGAGCGCCTCGTAGATGAAGCCGGGATTGTTGACGTTGGCCTCGAGTTGCTCTTCCAGCCGAAAGATGATGCGCGAGCGCAGCAGCCGCTCCAGCGCCTGGTGATAGCTCTCCTGCGTCGCCGACTGCAGGCGCTCGCGCTGGCTGAGTCCGAAGGTAGCGGCGACCGGCGTCGGCTCGTCCTTGTTGGCATAGCCCGCCGGCATGTGGCGCAGCTTGTGCAGCAGCGGCAGGATGCGGCTGAAATTGCGGTCGGAGAGAGTGGTCTCCTGCAGCACCGGGGCGGCGCTGGAGCGATAATCGGCGAGGCCGTAATTGGTCTGGTTGATCAGGTCGCTGTTGCGGGCATAGCTCGTCCACCACATGCCGCCGAGCGCCAGCGAGACCAGCGCGATCGCGCTGAAGCCGGCGATGCGCAGCAGGGTCGAGCGGCGTGCGGCGCGCAGGTCGGTCGAGACCCAACCGGATTCGCCGATGATCACCTTCTGGATCAGGTCGGTGAGGAAGAAGCTCTTGCCCCGGCCGGAATAGGAGCCGGAATCGGCGTGGTCGCTACCGAAATTGCGCGAGAGGGCGCCGATCAGCTGGTCGATCGGCGTCCCTTCCTGGGTGCCGGAGGTGAAGTAGAAGCCGCGCAAGGTCGCGCTCGACTGATAGCGCGTCGGCTCGAAGACGCGGCCGAGGAAGTCGATGATGACCGGCTTCAGCGTCGCCATCTGGCTCGGCAGGCCGAAGAGCTTGGCGCGCGAGGTCGGGTTGTGCTCGTCCTGCAGGCGATCCGAAAGGCGCTCATTCAGACGCTCGATCAGCGCGTCGAATTCGGGCGGCACGTCGCCGATCATGTTGCGGGTCTTGTCGAGCGTCTGGAAGGTATGGCCCCAGACCATGCGCCGCTGCGGCTCGGAGAGCGCGGCGAAGAACTCGTTGAAGCCGGCGATCAGATCGGCTTTGGTGAAGACCGCATAGACCGGGAAATCGACCTTCAGCCGCTCGTTGAGATCGAGCAGGCGGGCACGGATCGCGTCGCCATGGGCGATGACCTCCTCCTGCGAAGAGGTCAGCAGGTCCTCAATGCTGATCGCGACGATGACGCCGTTGATCGGTTGGCGCGGGCGGTTGGCCTTGAGCAAATCAAGGAAGGAAAGCCAGCTCGTCCGCTCGGCTTTGGTGTCGGTGTCCTGCGTGGTGTAGCGGCCGGCGGTGTCGATCAGCACCGCATCCTCTGCGAACCACCAGTCGCAATAGCGGGTGCCGCCGGTGCCGGCGACGGCGGCCGGGGTCTGGCCGCCGCGGGCGAGCGGGAACTTCAGCCCGGAATTGACCAGGGCCGTGGTCTTGCCGGCGCCGGGCGGGCCGATGATGACGTACCAGGGCAGATCGTAGAGATAATCGCCGCCATCTTTGCCGCGGGTGCGCCGGAGCGTCGCCAGCGCATCGCGCATGGCGGCCGAGAGCGCGGCGCCGTCACCGGTCTGGCTTTCCTCCTTGGCCATCGCGTCGGAGAGCGCGGCGACGGCCTTGCGCCGCTTGATCACGATCCAGGCGATCCAGCCGAGCGCTCCGAGCATCAGCACGATCGCGATCGGCAGCCTGACCCAGACCGATTCGAACGGGCGCACCTCGCCGAAGGCGACGAATGGGCCGCCGAACCAGATCAACAGCGTCAGCGCGAGGGCGCCGACGAGGATGGCTGCGATCCTGAGCCACGTCGCGAGATTCATCGTCTACCCGTCTCCTGCACCGTCATCCGCCCTAGCCGTTGCGCTGGATCAGGATTTCGACACGTCGGTTCTTCGCCTTGCCGGCCGCGGTCGCGTTGGTGTCGATCGGCACGTCCTGCCCCTTGCCGTCGGTGCTGATGCGGTCCGGCTGCTTTAGCCTGGTCTTCAGGAGGTCGCCGACCGCTACGGCGCGCGCCTTCGACAATTCGAGATTGTTGGGGAAGCGGGCGGATCGGATCGGATCGGAGTCGGAGTGGCCGACGACCTTGATCGCCCCGCCTTCCTCGTTGAGCACGGTCGAGATACGATCGATCAGCGGGCGGAACTCATTGCGCACCACCGCTTGGCCGGGATCGAACAAGGTGATGCCCATCAGGCGCACGATGATCAGGTTCGGTGTCACCTCGCAGGTGATCGGCGGCTGCACCGTGCCGCAGACCTTCGGCGGCTGTGCCGGCGGCGGCAAAGGCGGCGGCGGCCTCGCTGCGACCTTCCGGATGATCTCGATGTCGCCCTTGGGATGGACTGCGAGCAGCGCGCTGGCCGAGGCCTCGGCATTGCCGCCGAGCAGGGCGCGGAAGATGAAATAGAGGCCGAGCACGGCGACCGCGGCGACGGCAGCGACCGACCAGACCGGGATCCTGAAGCCGGCGAGCCGGGCGGTGAGGGCCTGGCCCTGCCAGCGCGGCGACAATTCCGGATCGGGCTGCTTCACGCGCCGCAGCGTCTCGAACAGGTTGCGCTGGATCATCTGCAGATTGGCGGCGCCGCCGGCGGAGGTGCGGTGCACGCCCTCGAAGCCGAGCGCCAGGCAGACATGCATCAGTTCGAGCAGGTCGTAATTGACCGATGGATCGCGCTTGGCGCGCTCGAGCTCCTCGAAGAAGCGCACGCCGCCGATGCGCTCGCCGAAGAAGCGCGAGAGCATGCTGTACTGCGTCCAGACATGCCGGTCCTCGCCCGGGATGTTCTGAACGATGTCGTCGGCGAAGGCGCAGATGATGTACTTGGCCGTGCGCGTCTGCTCGGCGGTGAAGCCCGCTGCGCGAACCTCATGATCGAAGGCCTCGATCGTCTCGCCGACCTGCCCGATCATCTGCGTCGCCGGCGCGCGGGACAGGTTGGCGCGCAGGCGCCCGAGCAGGAGCAAAAGCGGCCCGGCCGCCTTCAGCAGTGGATTGGTGTTCGGCGTGAGCATCTGCTCGCGCTTGGGCAGGGCCTGCGGCACATAGCCTTGCGGCTGCGGCGGCGGCGCACTTGGGCGCGGCTGCGGCTGCGACATCCATTCCTCGCCGCCGGGCACGCCGGGCGAAGGGGCTGCCTGCGGGTATTGCGGTGCACCGGAGGGCGCATAGGGCGAGGGCGGCGGCGGATAGCCGGCAGGCGGAGGTGGATAGGGTGCGTTCGGGGGCGGGTAGGGCTGCCCCTGCGGTGGGTAGCCCGGCGTCTCAGCCGGGCGGGAGGGCGGCGGCACGCGCCGTCCCGCCGGGTTCGGCCGGATGAAGGTCCGGTCCGAGCGGCCGAACGGATCGGAGCCGTCATTGCTCATCGCCTGCCCTCGAGCACGGCCCAGAGCTCCATTTCGAGATCGGGCCAGTCACCGGAGAAATGCATACCGATCGAGCTCGCCGAGCTGAATTCCGGCCAGAGCGGCGAGGTGCGGTCGAGATAGAAATAGACGTGGTCGGTCAGTGCCCGGATCTGGGGCGGCGGCGTCGGCAGGTGGACGAGATTGATGCCCGGCAGATGGGCATGGACGATCTCGTTCATCTTGGTGTTCGGGCCGACCTTGAACAGATGCGGGAACTGCGACTGGATCTCGGTCAGAGGCCGGCGCGCCGCCACTTCCAGGATCAGCGTCGCATTGCGCATCAAAGCGCGGTCGCGGATCGTAGACATGAAGGCGTTCTGCGCCCGCTCGACGATTTCGAGCCGGATGGCGCGGCGGCCGAGCTGGGCCGAGAGGAAGTCCTGGATGTCGCGCACCACCGGGGTGAAGCAGCCCTCCAGGTCGTCATGATCATAGGCCGGGTAGTCGCGGGCGCGGCGCTCGGCCGTGGTGAAGGTGGCGAGCTCGCCGGCGATGGCGAGCAGGGTGACGAACAGGCGCTCGGGATGGACGAAGCGCGAGCCGCGCATGTGCTTCAGCACCGGGATGTGCCGGTTGAGCATCTGCAGGATGAAATAGTCGGCGCTCTGCAGGCCGCCGCCGGCGGTCGGGTCGGCGGCGTAGCGCGCGAGCTCTTCGAGCTTGTTGTCGATCCAGCCGATGACCCGGTCCATCCAGCCGTCCACGACCGGATGGGCCGAGCAGAGCAGCACCGGCGGGGCGAATTTCTCGTCGAACAGGATGGCACGGTCGCGCACTTCCAGAATCCGCCCGAGCGCGAGGCCGACATAGCCTGGCTTGCCGGTCTTGCGCAGCTCCAGGCCCATGCGCGGATGGGCGATGTCGATCTCCTCCTCGACCCGCAGCGAGGCGGTCGAATCGATCAGCATTTCGGTCGCCGGATAGAAGCGGCTGGCCGAGCCGTTCAGGCTGTCCTCGACCTCGCGGGTGTTGGACGCGGCCAGCGGCAGCGACAGCCAGGCGTATTGGCCGGCGGCGTTCTCCGGCACCTCGATCGCAGGCGGCAACGGCGAGTTGTCGGGCATGGCGAAAGGCGTGCCATCCGGCATCACGCCGACGGCGCGCCTGAGCCCGATGCGGCTCTGCTGCGCCAGGTCGCGGTCGATCTCGAGCACCGAGAACCCCCACGGATAAGGCGTGACGTGCCGGACGCGATTCTCCAGCAGATTCTCGAGATAGCGATCGTTCTGCTGCAGGTGATGCGGCCGCAAAAACAAGCCTTCGGACCAGACAACCTTACTGTACCACGACATCCGGCTCTCGCTATCTCAAGGCCAAGGCAGAACACTATACAGCTCGTTCCCGAGCGTCACCATTCGTATGGGGGAGGGCAAGATTGCCTCTGCCTGCCACAAGGCGGTTTTCGCTGGGACATGTCGATTCATTGACTGGCCCGGCCGGCGGGAGCCAAGCTCCGAACCGAGCGAGCCATGAAGGTGTCCGATGCCTAGAGATCCCGCTGCACGCATTCTCGATCCCGCGATCCATCCTTTGCCCGGCGTGCTACAGCCAGCGCTCGGGAGCCCTCTTGTGATCATCGGAGGCAAACTCGCCTTGCACGTCGGTCTTGTCACAGCGATGTGCGAGCCCTCTGTCATCGCAGGCGAATGAGATGGGGCGTCGCCGTTCTCCCGATCGGGCCGTCGCGGCCGAAGAGCGCTTCCGCCTGCTGAGGGTGCAGCGCTTCTCTTCCGACACCGAGAAGGCCGTCTGGCACGGGCGCTCACGCAATGCACGCCTCGCCAAGGTTCTGGTCTACATGGCGGCGATCCGGATGCCGGACCGGCCCGGTTTGCCGCTGACGCCCAATCCGAACGTGACCTGCAAGGGGGCCGAGCAGCAGTTCTTCAGCGCCTCCGGCGAGAACCAGGCGGCGCATCTGCTGCCAGGCCAGATCCTGATCGACAACACCTACCCCTGGCTCTTCCTGCAGGGCGAGCCGGCGCGGCTGCTGCAGAACGAATTCGCCTATGTCGATCCGATCCACGCCAACTACAATGCGGCCGACCGGCTGGCCGAGCGCAACGGCATGGTCGACGCTTTCGCGGCGGCCTGTCGCGCCGTGCTGATCGGCACGGGCGATCCCGAGCGCGATGTCAGCAATGCCTATCATCGCGTCTGGGTACCGGGTGCGCAGGCGGCGATCGCCGCGGCGGAAAACGAATTGCGTTCCGAGCCGCTGCCGCCGCCATTGGTCTACGGCACCGGGCCGGAGGATTATGGCATGATCCTCAATCTCGAGGAGCGCAGCCAGGCGATGAACGACGAGGAAATCTGGAACAATTTCGAGCAGCTCAGCATGCTCGACTACTACCGCGCCGCCTTCGACGAGACACCGACCGAGATCGAGCCACGCGCGATCGTCAGCGCGCTGAGCAGCTTGGTGAAATAGCGTGCCGCAGCGGGCGGTCAGGATTGCGCCGGCGGCGCTACTACGGGGCGTGCGGTCGCGACGATCAGCCCAGCTGCGACGATGACTGCGATCCCGGCCCAGGTCGCTGGTGAGGGCAAGTCTCCGAACATGAAGAACCCTAGCGCTGTCGCGCCGATCAGTTCGAGATAGACGAAGGGCGAGAGCGTCTGCACCTGCGCCAGGCGGAAGGCGCTGATCGTCATCAGATTGCTGAGAGTCGAGACGAGGCCCATCAGCAGGATGAGCACCAGTCCCTCGCGCGCCGGCATCGTCCAGTCGAGCAGGGCGAAGGGCAGCAGCATCAGGATGCCGAGGGAAAGCTGGATCGCCAGCGTCGTCACCGGCGGCCGATCCTGCGCAGTGGCGCGCGTCAGCACCAGATAGCAGGCCATGCAGAGGCCGGAGACGAGTGCGATCAAGGTGTCGGCGCTGGTCTCGCTCCCCGGACGCACAACCAGGATGGCGCCGAGGAAGCCGAGCGCGACGGCCAGTAGCCTGCGTCGATCAAGTCGCTCGCGCAGTGCGATCGCGGCGAGCAGGGTCGCGGCGATCGGGGCGATGAAATAAGCACCGAGCGCATCGGCCAGCGGAATGCGCGCGATCGCCACGAAATACAGCGTCATCGCCGTGACGAGAAAGGCGGTCCGCAGGATCTGGGCGAGCCAGTATCGACCCTGCGAGGCTGGAGCGCGCGCCGGTCCCGGCGCTCGTGCGTGCTGGAGCAAGGCGACCGGCAGGATGAAGCCAAGCGCCGCGACATAGCGCAACCAGCTGAGGAAGGCCGGCGAATGGGCGCCGCTGAGATATTTGGCGATGGCGTCGGAGGTCGGGATGATCAGCATCGCCGCCGCCATGAGCAGGATGCCGAGCATCTCGTCGCGCCGCTTGCGATGCGTCTGATCGGGAAAAGGGGTCATGGGCGAACCCTAACCGATTCCGCCCCGTTGACGGCACTGCCGTTAACGCTTCTGCAGCGCGGGTAAACCTGCGTTAACCGCGTGCCGAACCTCGTGATGAGCACTGACCTTGCGATATTGACGAGAACAAATAAAAAACTAATGTGAACATACAAAGAACATTGGAGATCGGACATGGTGATTGCCCGCAAGCTGATGGCCGGAGCCGTGGAGTTCCTGGCACTCGCGCTCTTCGTTGGAATGATCTGGGTCTGGGCTGCGCTGGCTTCGGGGCCGCATGTCTGAGCGGTTCCTTGCGAGGGGAGCTGCACGCCGTGCGCGACGGCATCCACAGTCTCGCAAATGGGGCGGCTCGACCGGGCAGGGGTGGCGCGCAATAAGCGGTTCGGAGCATGCTCCTGGGATCAAGAATCGGCGCAGGTCCTCTCGCTCGGCCCATCGGCTGAACGGACGGCGCGCCGGAGGGCGCGATGACCGACCGCAAAGACGTTACACAGGTTCAGGACGAGGTCGGCTTCGTCCATCTGCATGTCCATTCGAGCTACTCGCTGCTCGAAGGTGCGATCCAGGTCGGCGCGCTCGCCAAGCTCGCCGCCGGCGACGGCCAGCCGGCCATGGCGCTGACCGACACCAATAATCTGTTCGGCGCACTCGAATTCTCCGAGAAGCTGGCGAGCGCCGGCATCCAGCCGATCGCCGGCGTGCAGCTTTCGGTCGATTTCGCCGACGAGGAGACTGGCGGGCGCAAGCCGCTCCAGAGCGCGGCGCCGCATGTCGTGCTCCTGGCGACCAGCGAGGCCGGCTACGGCAATCTGATGAAGCTGGTGACGGAGGCTTGTCTCGCCGCCTCGGGCGGTAGCCCAGTCGCGAGGATCGATCATCTCGCCACCTATCACAGCGACGTCATCGCTCTGACCGGCGGCGCCGGTGGACCGCTCGACCTCGCCCTGCGCGCCGGCCAGCCGGCACAGGCCGAGGCGCGCCTGAAGCGCCTTACGGCGATCTTCGGCAACCGGCTCTATGTCGAGATCCAGCGCCATGAGCGCGAAGATGGGGCTGCGGTCGAGGCCGGCCTGCTCAGGCTCGCCTATGACAACGACCTGCCGATCGTCGCGACCAACGAGCCCTTCTTCGCCAAGCCGGCCGATTTCGAGGCGCATGACGCGCTGCTTGCGGTGGCGGCGGGGCGCCTGCTCTCCGATGGCGACCGGCGGCGGGTGTCGCCGGCGCATTTCTTCGCCAGCCGTGAGGAGATGAAGCGGCGCTTCGCCGACCTGCCGGAGGCGCTGGCCTCGACCGTCGAGATCGCCCGGCGCTGCTCCTGGCGCGTCGGCACGCGCAAGCCGATCCTGCCCCGCTTCGGCGAGGAGGGGCGCGATGAGGCGGACGAGCTGGAGAGCCAGGCGAAGGCGGGGCTCGAGGCGCGGCTGGCCAAGCATGGACCGGCCACCGGCTTCACCACCGAGGACTACGAAAAGCGGCTCGATTTCGAGCTCTCGATTATCACCCGGATGAAATTCCCGGGCTATTTTCTCATCGTCGCCGACTTCATCAAATGGGCCAAGGATCACGACATCCCGGTCGGCCCCGGCCGCGGTTCGGGCGCGGGCTCGCTCGTCGCCTATGCCCTGACCATCACCGACGTCGATCCGCTGCGCTTCGGCCTGCTGTTCGAGCGCTTCCTCAATCCCGACCGCGTCTCGATGCCGGACTTCGACATCGACTTCTGCCAGTATCGGCGTGAAGAGGTGATCGAGTACGTCAAGCATCGCTATGGCGAGGAGCGCGTCGCCCAGATCATCACCTTCGGTACCTTGCAGGCGCGCGGCGTGCTGCGCGACGTCGGCCGCGTGCTGGAGATGCCCTATGGCCAGGTCGACAAGCTGACCAAGCTGGTGCCGCAGAACCCGGCGAAGCCGATCACGCTGCCGGAGGCGATCGCCGGCGAGCCCAAGCTGCAGGAAGCGGCAGCCGAGGAGCCGGTGGTCGGGCGCCTGCTCGAAATCGCCCAGAAGCTCGAAGGCCTGCACCGTCACGCCTCGACCCACGCCGCCGGCGTCGTCATCGGCGACCGGCCGCTGGAGCAGCTCGTCGCGCTGTCGGTCGATCCGCGCACCGGCATGCGCGTCACCCAGTTCAACATGAAATGGGTCGAGCAGGCCGGGCTGGTGAAGTTCGACTTCCTCGGCCTGAAGACGCTGACGACGCTGACCATCGCGGTGCAGCTCATCGCCCAGCGCGGCATCCATGTCGACCTGGCGCAGTTGCCTTTCGACGACCCCAAGACCTACGAGATGCTGGCGCGCGGCGAGACGGTCGGCGTGTTCCAGGTGGAATCGGTCGGCATGCGCAAGGCGCTGGTCGAGATGAAGGCCGACCGGATCGAGGACCTGATCGCGCTGGTGGCGCTCTATCGTCCCGGCCCGATGGACAACATCCCGACCTATTGCCGCCGCAAGCTCGGGCTGGAGGAGCCGACCTATCTTCATCCCGGCATGGAGCCGTTCCTGTCGGAGACGCATGGCATCATCGTCTACCAGGAACAGGTGATGCAGGTGGCGCAGGCGCTGTCGGGCTATTCGCTCGGCGAAGCGGACCTGCTGCGCCGCGCCATGGGCAAGAAGATCAAGGCCGAGATGGACGCCCAGCGCGACCGTTTCGTGAAGGGCGCGATCGAGCACGGGCTGAAGAAGGACCTGGCCTCCGAGATCTTCGACCTGCTGGCCAAGTTCGCCGACTACGGCTTCAACAAGAGCCACGCTGCGGCCTATGCCGTCGTCGCCTTCCAGACCGCCTATCTCAAGGCCAATTACCCGGTCGAGTTCATGGCGGCGTCGATGACGCTCGACATCGGCAACACCGACAAGCTCTCGGAATTCAGGCGCGAGGCTGAGCGGCTCGGTATCAAGGTCGAGCGGCCCTCGATCAACCGCTCCGGCGTCGACTTCGACGTCGCCGACGGGGCGATCCGCTATGCGCTCGGCGCGATCAAGGGGGTCGGCCGGGCCGCGGTCGAGTCGATCGTCGCGGCACGGACCAAGGAAGGACCGTTCCGGGACCTCGCCGATTTCGCGCGAAGGATCGATACGCGCCTGGTCAACCGGCGCACGATCGAAGCGCTGATCTCAGCCGGCACGCTCGACGAGATCGAGCCGGAGCGGGCCAAGGCGATGGCGGCGGTTGACGGCATGCTGGCGCTCTCGAACCGCGTTCGCGACGAGGCCGCAGCCGGGCAGCTCGATATGCTCGGCAGCAGCGGGAACTCGGAAGCCTTCCGCATCCCGCCCTTCGAGCCCTGGGCCCCGGCCGAGCGACTGAAGCGCGAGCACGAGGCGGTCGGCTTCTTCCTCTCCGGCCACCCGCTCGACGAATACGAGCATGTGCTCAAGCGCCTGCGGGTGCAGAGCTATGCCGACTTTGCCCGCAATGTGCGCGCCAGCGGCACCTCGATCGCCAAGGTTGCGGCCTCCGTCATCGACCGGTCGGAGCGGCGGACCAAGTCCGGCAACAAGATGGGCATCGTCCAGCTCTCCGATCCGACCGGCCAGTTCGAGGCGATCCTGTTCTCGGAAGGGCTGCAGCGTTATCGCGAGCTGCTCGAGCCGGGCGCAGCGCTGGTCATCCGGCTCTCGGCTGTGCTCGACGGTGAAGAGGTCAGGCCTCGCATCGAGGATGTGGAGCGGCTTGATGATCTCGCCGGCCGGCAGAAGCAGGACCTCTGCATCTTCCTGCGCGACGACAAGGCGCTGTCCTCGATTGCCGAGCGGGTGAAGCCCCGCGACGGCGTACGCTCCGATGGCAAGATCTCGCTGGTGATGATCCTCGACGACGGCGCCCAGGAGATCGAGATCGAGTTGCCGGGGCGCTATCCCGTCAACCAGCAGCTCGCCAATGCCGTGCGCGCCGCGCCGGGGGTGGTGAACGTCGAATTGCGCTGAGGTCGCGGCAGAGCTCGTCCTGCTCTTGCGTAGCCGGCGACCTCGGCCTCAGAGTGCGTGCAGCAACCAACGCCTCCGGGGGGAGCGAATGAAGCAGTATGTCGCGCGCATTCCGATGAGCCTTGCCGTGCCCGAGGCGATGCATTGGGCGATCAAGGACGTGCTGGAGGGCGAATACGAATGCGGCTTCGACGGTGTCGGCCTCGACATTCTCGACATCGGCGCCAATGTCGGCTCGTTCGCGCTCTGGGCGAGCGCGCGTTGGCCGGGCAGCACCGTGACCTCCTACGAGCCGCATCCCGGCACCTACGAACTCCTGAAGCGCAACACGGATCGGCGCCGCGACATCGTCACGGTCAACGCGGCGCTGTTTCCCGGCGGCCAGACAACCGCGACCTTCCTCAGCCGCTTCGCCGGCGACGGTGAATCTGGGCTCGCCTCTTATGCCGGCGACACTTTCGTCGCCGATGCCATGGTCGAGCGCTACGAGGTCGCGGTGGTCGATCCGGCGAGCCTGCCTTCGGCCGATATCGTCAAGATCGACATCGAGGGCGGCGAGGGCGACGTGCTCGACCATCTCGATCTGTCGAAGACCTCATTGGTGCTGCTCGAATACCAGAATCGCAAGAATCGCCTGCAATTGGAGACGCGCCTTGAAGCAGATTTCGAGCTGATCGACACTGTCGAGCACATCTGGGACCCGCTGCTCGAGCAGCGCTGCTACCGGCCCGATCTCGCCGGCGACGTCTATGGCCGCATGTTCGCCGCCCGCAAGGGCATCACCCGGATGACGCGGACCGCCACTTGAGCATTTCCGCATTTCTCAGAATCACGGAAATGCTCAAGCTCTTTGTTTTATCGCATTTTCTCCACGCGAACCGGTGCCCACTTCGCTCAAAAATGCTCTGGTGAGGGGAAGTCTGTGATTGATGCCAGGACCGCACTGATCGTCGTCGACCTCCAGAACGATTTCTGTCCCGGTGGCAGCCTGGCGGTCTCGGGCGGCGACGAGATCGTCTCGCTCGTCAATGCGCTCGGCAAGCGGTTCGGCACGGTCGTGCTGACGCAGGACTGGCACCCGGAAGGGCATTCCTCCTTCGCGTCAAGCCATCCGGGCAAGGCACCCTTCGAGACGATCGCCATGCCCTATGGGGCGCAGGTGCTCTGGCCGGAGCATTGTGTCCGGGGCAGCGCGGGCGCGGCCTTTCACCCCGCTCTCGACCTTTCCATGGCGCAGGCGGTCATCCGCAAGGGCTGCCGCGGCGAGGTCGACAGCTATTCCGGCTTCGTCGAGGCCGACCGCACCACGCCGACAGGCCTCGCCGGCTATCTCAAGGAGCGCGGCGTCGCTCGTGTCGTGGTCGTCGGCCTAGCCACCGACTTCTGCGTGAACTGGACGGCGCAGGACGCGGCCCGACACGGCTTCGAGACAGTCGTCATCGAGGAGGCTTGCCGCGCCATCGATCTCGACGGTTCGCTCGATCGCGCTTGGGTGGAGATGACGGCGCGCGGGGTGAGGCGAATGCAGCTCGCCGATCTGCATTGAGTTGGGTCGCGTGACCGGGGCTGCCCTGCGGCGCTGCTTGTCACTCTTCTGAACCGGCCAGCATGTCCATGAGCCAGTTGCGAAACAGGCGAGCCTTGCGCGGCAGTTCGGTCCCGGACGGATAGTTCAGAAAATAATCCGCTCCGATATGGACGCTGACCGGGAAGGGCTGCACCAGCCGCCCCTGCACGAGGTCGTCGCGGACAAGCTCGGCGAAGAACAGCGCGACGCCATGTCCGTCGCAGGCGACGCGGCGCAAGGCGTGCGAGTCGCTGAGCCGCAGTCCCTCGGCCAGCACTGCGTCCGGCCTGCCGGCAGCGCCAGCCCAGGCACGCCAGTGCCCGAACTCGAACTCGTGGAAGAGCGGCAGGCGCAACAATTCAGCGGGATCGCCGATCGGCCCGACCTCCTGCAAGAGGGCGGGAGCGAGCACGGCGGTGAGCGAGCCGTCGAGCACCTTCTCGGCGCGCACGCCCGGCCAGGCGCCGCTGCCCCAGTTGATGCCGATATCGATGCCTTCGCGGCGATGGTCTGCCGGGTGATAGGAATAGTGCAGCCGCAGGTCGATCTCGGGATGGCGCCTGACGAAGGACATCAGACGCGGCGTGAGCCAGGCAGCCGAGAAGTAGGGCGCAACGCTGACATTCAGGATTTCACGCGCGCCGCTGCCCGTGACCTGCTCGACCGATTGCGCGATCGTCTCGAAGGCGGCGTAGACGCCGGCGAACAGGATTTCGCCCGCGTCGGTCAGGCGATTGCCGGTTGCCTCGCGATGGAGCAGCCGCACCGACAAAGCCTCTTCCAGCACCTTGATCTGCCGGCTGACCGCCGCCTGCGTGACCCCGAGTTCATCTGCCGCCTTGGTGAAGCTCAAGGTTCGCGCCAGGGCCTCGAAGGCCCTCAGCGCGGTCAGCGACGTCATTCGCTTCCGGCGCATCTGCATAATCTCAAGTTATAGCCTCTGCAAAAAACTCATTTTTGAGCAGCGTAGCATGGCGCCAAACATAACTTGAATGTGAGCGGCCGCAAACGCTTACCCAAGCCGCGCGCTGAGACAATCGAGGAAGACATGACCTTTACCGCATCCACCACCACGAGACGCAGCGCTGCCGAGATCGAGAAAGGCGCCTTGCTGGTGCTGCATCTCAGCGAGGCTGCTGTGGTTCGCCTGCTCGACCCGGCGCAACTGCTCGATGGCCTTGCCGATGGCTTCGCCGCTTTGGCTCGCGGAGAGGTCCAAACGCCCGACCGGCCGGAACTCACAGTGCCCGAGAAGGGATTTTCTCTGGCCATGCCGGCCTGGAGGGAAGGCGCGAATCTCACAGTGAAGATCGTCAACGTCTTCGAAGCCAATCTCGACATCGATCTGCCGAACCACCTCGCAGTGGTCATGCTGTTCGATCCGCAGACCGGTGCGCCGGTCTGCATCATGGATGGGACCCACATCACCGCGATTCGAACCGCGGCATCGGCCGTCCTGTTCGTTCGCGCGCTGTCGCGATCGGACGCCCGCATCGCGACCTTGATCGGCGCCGGCGTGCAGGGCCGCGAGCATCTGCGCCTGCTACCGCTGGTGCGGGATTTCGACGAGATCCGGATTGCGTCTCTGCACTACGAGGACGCCGAAAGGCTGGCGATGAACTGGCCCGGGGCGCGGGCTGTCCGGGATGTCGAGGCGGCGGTGCGCGGGTCGGACGTCGTCTGCCTCGCAAGCCACGCCTACGAGCCGGTGATCGCCAGCGACTGGGTCCGGCCCGGCACTCATGTCTCCTCGGTCGGCTATGCGCCGCCACGCGGAGAGTTGCCGATCGCGTTGCTCGGCCGGGCAAGACTCTTCGTCGAAACGGAGCAGGCCTTCAAGGCGCCTCCGGTCGGCTGTGCCGAACTCGGCGACGTCGATCCTGCGCGGGCGACGATGCTGGGCGAGCTGTTCTGCGGGACGCGGCCGGGCCGGGAGAACGCCGAAGAGATCACGCTCTACAAGGCGATGGGCATCGCCATGCAGGACCTCGTCGCAGCCGACATCGTCTATCGGCGCGCCCGCGCCGAGGGCATCGCCCAGTACATCACGCTCTGATCGTCGCAATCCATCGGGCCGGCCAGGCGCGCCGTCCGGCGCCGCTGACGCTCGCGTCCGTCAACCAGCCGGCATGGCCGGAATCACGGAGGCAGTTCCATGCACAGGATCATAGGGCCGATCATGCTGTCCTGGCTTTCAGCCGTCGTTTCGGTGCCGGCATTCGCTCAGGTGCGAATAGCGTTGGCGGGGCCGATGACCGGCGCCAACGCGAGCTTCGGCGATCAGTTGCGGGCCGGCGCCGAAGCGGCGGTCGCCCAGATCAATGCCAAGGGCGGCGTGCGTGGCGAGAAGCTCGAGCTCGTCGTCGCCGACGACGCCTGCGACCCGCGGCAGGCGGTCTCGGTCGCGAACAAGCTGGTCGGCGACGGGGTTCGCTTCATCGCGGGGCATTTCTGCTCGGGCTCGACCCTGCCGGCGAGCGAGGTCTATGCCGAAGCCGGTGCGGTGGTCGTCACGGTCTCGACCAATCCGAAGATCACCGAGCGCGGCATGAAGGCGCTGTTTCGCATTGGCGGGCGTGACGATCAGCAGGGGCCGACAGCAGCCGAGTTCATCGTCAGGAGATTTGCCGGCCGCCGCATTGCGATCGTTCACGACAAGAGTTCGTTCGGGGCTGGACTCGCGAGCGAGGTCCGCAATCGGCTCGTCGCCGAAAACCAGCTGATAGCGCTCGATACAGGGATCAACGCCGGCGAGAAGGATCACAGCGCCCTGATCTCGCGACTGAAGGCAGCGCGTGCCGAGGTGCTGTTCTTCGGCGGCTATCATACCGAGGCCGGGTTGATCATGCGCCAGGCTGCGGACCAGGCACTGCGGCTCGACCTGGTCGGCGGCGACCCGCTCGCCTCGAACGAGTTCGTCGCGGTAGCCGGCGACGCAGCCAACGGCGTGCATTTCACCTTCGCGCCGGATCCACGCAAGAACCCTGCTTCGAGCGAGGCCGTGCAGGCGATGCGCGCCCGGAAGGTCGAGCCGGAAGGCTGGGCGCTCTACGCCTATGCCACCATTCAGGTCTTCGCCGAGGCGATGGCGAAGGCGAATTCCACGACGCCGCGCGCGGTCGCGCAGGCCGTTACCGGCTCGCGCTTCGACACGGCGGTCGGCGAGGTTCGCTTCGATGCCAAGGGCGACAATCTGCAGCCCGGCTTGGTCGTCTATCGCTGGCAGGGCGGCAAGTCCGATTATGCCGATGGCATGACGAAGTGATCCGACGGACGATCGCTGCGGCGGTTCAGGCCGCGGCGATCACCTCGATCTCGACCAGCCAGTCCTCGCGCAAAGTTTGCGCGACGATCGCGGTGGTAGGGATGGCGCGGCCGCCGAGGGCGGCGAGGCGGGCGTTCTGATTGGCCTCGACGAAGCTGGCATCGCGCAGATAGCTGGTCAGGCGCACGATGTTGTCGACGCTCATGCCCGCCGAAGCGAGGATCGCGCGCAGATTGCTCCAGATCAGCGCGAGCTGCTCGTCCAGTGTCGTGCCGGGCTTCCCGGTTTCATCCAGCCCCATCGTGCCGCTGACGAAGAGCAGACGCTGCGGTGCGGCGACCTCCATTGCATGGGCATAGTCGGAGGTCGCGGGATAGATGCCGCGGCTTGGATTGTGGGCGATCATCTGCATGGTTCCATCCTGCTGCCTTCCTGAAAATTATGTCCCTGCAGAGACTTATCTCCGAACTCTGTTCTGGAAGAAGCGGAAAAGCGACAGCCGGGTGAAATACAGATGGCGTTCCGTGACCGCCGGCGCCGTGGCCGGAAGGTGCGGTCCTCGGCGGAACGACATCTGGCTTTCACAACCAGCGCGCCAGTGCCGCTTCGCGGTCCGGTCCTGCAGTCCGTCCTTCGCCCAGAGCCAGGCCGACCAGCTCGCTACCGCCTATCAGGCCGCCCACAACCAGCTCGGCATCCTCAGCCACTGCGCCGAGAAGGGCCATGTCGGCGCCGATGTCGCCGAGATCCAGCGCAAGGTACTCGCCCTTATCCCGCCCCGGCCGACAAGAGCGCTGGCGATACGGCCGAGGCCGTCGGCAAGAAGGGCACGATCGCGATGATGGGCTGACCCAGGATCTCGATACCATGGCCAAGGCGCAGGGCAGCGCGGCCGCGACCTATTGCAAGCAGATTGGCGATGTCGTCCTGAAGGCCGCAGCCTCGCTGCCGAAGTGAAATCAGTGAAGGCGGCTCCTGCCAGCATTTGGCAGGGTAGGCCTTGACCTCAATCTTGGTTGAGGCCGTATCGATCCGGCTCCTGCATCTGCACCGAAGGAGCCGGGGCATGTCCCACAAGCCGATCGTCAACATCAGCGTCATCACGCCGAAGCCTGAATGCTTCGCGGAGTTCATGGCGTTGCAGCTCGCCCAGCACCATGCCCTGCGCGGCAAGGTCGAGGGGCTGATCGGCGGGCGGCTGTTCCGTTCGCGCGAGGACCGCGACGTCGTGCTGGTGACGCTGTTCGAGAGCGAGGAGGCGGCGCTGCGCTTTGCCCGCGACGAGCGCTTCACCAGCCATCTGGCGCGTGTGCGCCCGCTGCTGGATAAGGCGGTGCCGGGTGCCTATGAGGTCGCCTACGAGGTCGGTTCGCTCTGACGAGCCGACCTCGAGCCTTGCATTCCCGCGCCATCGCGTGTATGGCGCGCCTCATTCCACATGGGAAGCATCACCTCGACACCGAGGCGTTCCGGTGACTGGCCAGTTCATGGCCGGCTCATTCGCTCCCCAGAGGCTCAACCGGAAGGACAAGAATACCATGGCTCTGCCAGATTTCTCCATGCGTCAGCTGCTCGAGGCCGGCGCCCACTTCGGCCACCAGGCTCACCGCTGGAACCCGAAGATGTCGCCGTTCATCTATGGGACGCGCAACAACATCCACATCCTCGACCTGTCGCAGTCGGTGCCGATGCTCTCGCGCGCCCTGCAGGCGGTCAGCGACACCGTCGCCCGCGGCGGCCGCGTCCTCTTCGTCGGCACCAAGCGCCAGGCGCAGGACGCCATTGCCGACGCCGCCAAGCGCTCGGCCCAGTACTATGTCAACTCCCGCTGGCTCGGCGGCATGCTGACCAACTGGAAGACCATCTCGGCTTCGATCCAGCGCCTGCGCAAGGTCGACGAGCTGCTCTCCGGCGGCGGCACCGGCCTGACCAAGAAGGAGCGCCTGATGCTGGCGCGCGAGCGCGACAAGCTCGAGAAGGCGCTCGGCGGCATCAAGGACATGGGCGGCACGCCCGACATGATCTTCGTGATCGACACCAACAAGGAGCAGCTGGCGATCAAGGAGGCTCAGCGCCTCGGCATCCCGGTCGCCGCCATCGTCGACTCGAACTCGGATCCGGACGGCATCACCTTCCCGGTCCCGGCCAATGACGACGCCGGCCGTGCCATCCAGCTCTATTGCGACCTGATCGCCCGCTCGGCCATCGACGGCATCTCGCGCGCCTCGGGCGACAGCGGCATCGATCTCGGCGCCGCCGAGACCCCCGTCGTCGAGACCGCGCTCGCCGAGCCGGCCGCTGCCGAAGGCCAGTCCTTCGAGCTGCTGACCGCGCCGCGCGGCGCGCCGGACGACTTCATGCAGCTCACCGGCATGGGCCCGGAGATCGTGCAGAAGCTCAACGACGGCGGCATCTTCCACTTCTGGCAGCTCGCTGCCATGAGCCCGGCCGATGTCACCAAGGTCGATCACGACCTGAAGCTCGCCGGCCGCATCGAGAGCCAGGGCTGGGTTGCCCAGGCCCGTGATCTCGCCGACGCCTGATCTTTCGACTTGCGGCGCGTCATCGGCGCGTCGCACTTCGACACCTGATTAAGCCCAAGCAGCGCCGACGCCGGAAACGGGCCGTCGGCGTTTGCCAATGGGAACGGATCTCGAATTGCGGCACGCCACCGGGCGGCGCCGCCAGATAGCAAGGACGACGCAAATGGCTGCGATCACCGCCGGTATGGTGAAGGAACTCCGCGACAAGACCGGCGCGGGCATGATGGACTGCAAGGCTGCGCTCTCGGCCACCGACGGCAACATGGAAGCCGCCATCGACTGGCTGCGCGCCAAGGGCCTGTCCAAGGCCGCCAAGAAGGCCGGCCGCGTTGCGGCCGAGGGCCTCGTCGCCGTCGCCGTGCGCGGCCATAGCGGCGTCGTGGTCGAGGTCAACTCCGAGACCGACTTCGTCGCCCGCAACCTCGAATTCCAGGCGCTGGCCCGCACCATCGCCGATGTCGCGCTCGAGCGTGGCGGCGACGTCGAGGCGCTGGCCGCCCATCACTATCCGGGCGGCGGCACCGTCGCCGACGCCATCGCGAACGCCATCGCCACGATCGGCGAGAACATGACCCTGCGCCGCGTCGCGCAGGTCTCGGTCTCCTCGGGCGTGATCGGCTCCTATGTCCATGGCGCGATCGCCGACGGGCTGGGCAAGATCGGCGTCATCGTTGGCCTGGAGACCAGCGGCAAGGGGGACGAGCTCGCCGGCCTCGGCCGTCAGCTCGCCATGCATATCGCCGCGACCAACCCGGTCGCGCTCGATCTCGCTTCGGTCGACCCGGCGGTGCTGGAGCGCGAAAAGGCGATCCTGGCCGAGAAGAATGCCGGCAAGCCCGAGCATGTGCTGGCCAAGATCGTCGAGAGCGGCCTGAAGAGCTACGCCAAGGAATACTGCCTGCTCGATCAGGCCTATATCCATGACGGCTCGAAGTCGGTCGCCCAGGTGCTGAAGGAGGCCGAAGGCAAGGTCGGCGGCCCGCTCAAGATCACCGGCTTTGCCCGCTTCGCGCTCGGCGAGGGCATCGAGAAGGAAGAGACCGACTTCGCCGCCGAGGTCGCGGCGGCCGGCGGCACCACGGGCTGACAAGCCCGTTGATAGGAGACAGAAAGGCCGCGCCTCGCGCGGCCTTTTTTGTAAGTAGAGAATATCGGCCTGCCGATTCGGTTGGGCTGGACGATGTGGCGCAAGCAGTGGAGAGCCCCCGATGAGACCTAAACGCGTTCTCGTGAAGCTCTCCGGCGAAGCCCTTGCAGGACCTGCAGGAAATGGCCTCGACGGCGCGACGCTGACGGCCCTGGCCGCGGACATCGCCCACGCCTCGCGCGAGGGCGTCGAGATCGGCATCGTCGTCGGTGGCGGCAATTTCTTCCGCGGCGTGCAGGGGCTGACCAAAGGGCTCGACCGCACCAGCGCCGACTCGATCGGCATGCTCGGAACGGTGATGAACGCGCTGGCGCTCGAACATGCGATCGAGAGCGCCGGAGCCCCGGCGCGCGCCATGTCGGCGGTGCCGATGCCCTCGCTCTGCGAGAGCTATGCCCGCAAGCGCGCGCTCGACCACCTCAGCAACGGCAAGGTCGTGATCCTCGGCGGCGGCACCGGCAATCCCTATTTCACCACGGACACGGGCGCTGCCCTGCGTGCGGCCGAGCTCGACTGCAGCCATTTGCTCAAGGCGACGCAGGTCGACGGCGTCTACTCGGCCGATCCGAAGAAGGATCCGAGCGCGACCCGCTACGATACGCTGACCCATGAGGATGCGATCAAGCGCGACCTCAAGGTGATGGACACCGCCGCCTTCGCGCTGGCGCGCGATTCGGGCCTGACGATCGTCGTCTTCTCGATCGCCGAGCCGGGCATGCTCGCCGCCGTGCTGCGCGGCGAGGGCAGGGCCACCTACGTCACGCCCTGAACTGATCGGCGCTTCTCTCAGCCCTCATCCTGAGGAGGCCCGATGGGCCGTCTCGAAGGATGATCCAGCTGGTTCCGGAGCCTCCTGAAGCATCCTTCGAGACGCCGCTGCGCGGCTCCCCAGGATGAGGGCTGGTTGTTCCGCGGCTCCAAGAGCCGTGGTCAGAAGTTCGGCCAGTTGCCCGGCGTCATGATCTCAAGCAGATGGCCGTCCGGATCGCGGAAGTAGATGCTTGTCCCGCCGCGGTTCCAGCGCATGCGGCCTTCGATTTCTATGTCGTGCTGCCCGAGCCGCTCCTCCCAAGAGGCCAGCTCGCCGGCGTCGATCGCAAAGCAGATGTGCAGCGGGCCGTTGCCGTCATGCGGCGGGATGCTGCCACGCTCCGAGACTTGCGTCTCCACCGAAGCGCCACGCAGGAACAGCAGCAGGACGTTCTGACCGCCGATATCGTAGGCGTAGAGCGTCCTGGTCCTGAGCATCGAGGAGAGGCCGAGCTGGTCCTCGTAGAACGCCGCGGCGCGATCGAGGTCGTCGACATAGAGCGCGGTTTCGACGATGCGGTTCAGCCGAGGCATGTGCTTGCTCTTCGAGGGCGATGACCTCAGCTCAAGATAGTGTCGATCGGCTCCCGATCGAGACTGGCACCGATTCCGCGCCGCCACTCTGGACAAGCTGCGAAGCGGCGCAGCTCCGGAATCCATCGAAGGGCGTTGCATTCTACGATGGATTCCGGGACTGCGCTTCGCTTGCCCGGAATGACGTCGCGTAGAGTTCGACTTGACGCGTTTCCCCTTGCCGGATCGCTGGGGAAATGCTGTTGACGCATAAATCCTTGACCCTACGGCGGCTGCTCGCCATGGTCGCGCCCATTTCCGGCGTTGCGTTTGCCGGGTTTCGACAAGGTTTTGAAGACGATGGCCCAGACCACTTTCGATCTCGCCGATCTCAATCGCCGCATGGACGGCGGCGTTCAGAAGTTCAAGAGCGACCTGGCTTCGCTTCGCACCGGCCGCGCCTCGGCAAATGTGCTCGATCCGATCACGGTCGAGGCCTATGGCGCCCGCACGCCTTTGAGCCAGCTCGCCACGGTCAGCGTACCCGAGCCGCGCCTGCTATCGGTCCAGGTCTGGGATCGCAGCATGGTCCAGGCGGTGGAGAAGGCGATCCGCGAATCCGATCTCGGCCTCAATCCTCAGACCGAGGGCCAGGTGCTGCGCATTCGCATCCCGGAGCTCAACGAGCAGCGCCGCAAGGAGATGGTCAAGGTCGCGCACAAATATGCCGAGGACGCCAAGGTGGCCGTCCGGCATGTGCGCCGCGACGGCATGGACCTGATCAAGAAGCTCGAAAAGGACGGGCATATGCCTAAGGACGACGTCACCAAGCAGACCGACCTCGTCCAGAAGGCGACCGACAAGCATATCGGCGAGATCGACCAGGCCCTCGCCGCCAAGGAAAAGGAAATCCTGCACGTCTGAAGTGCGTGGCGCGGCGCCGTCCTGTATCATCGACGCATGGGCGGCTGCCCGGAAGAGACAACCTAAATGTCAGACAGCCCGCGCCCGGTAGTTCCTGCCCATGTCGCCATCATCATGGACGGTAACGGCCGCTGGGCGCAGATGCGGGGCCTGCCGCGCCAGGAGGGACATCGGCGCGGGCTTGAAGCGCTGCGGCGGACGGTCCGCAACGCGGCTGATCTCGGCATCCGCGTCCTGACTCTCTACTCGTTCTCGACCGAGAATTGGCGGCGGCCGATGACCGAGGTCTCGTTCCTGATGGGGCTGCTGCGCCGCTTCGTCGAGAACGACCTCGCCGAACTAAACGAAGCTGGCGTGCGGGTGCGTATCATCGGCAGCCGCGAGGACCTCGCGCCCGACCTTCGCGCCCTCGTCGAGCGCGCCGAGGCGATGACGCAGGGCAATATGGGCCTCACCCTGGTGGTCGCGTTCAATTACGGCTCCCGCGACGAGATCACCCGCGTGGCGCGGCGCCTTGCGGTGGAGGTCGCAGCCGGCCGACTTCAACCCGAGGCCATAGACGAGGCCATGCTGTCCTCGCATCTCGACACCGGCGCTCTGCCCGATCCGGATCTGGTGATCCGCACTTCGGGCGAGACCCGCATCTCGAATTTCCTGCTCTGGCAGGCGGCCTATGCCGAGTTCGTCTTCACGCCGGTGCTCTGGCCCGATTTCGATCGCAAGGCGCTGGATGATGCGCTGGCGGAGTATCAGCGCCGCGAGCGTCGCTATGGCGGTGTCGGTCAGCCGGCCGAAGCCAAGATGGGGGTCGCGTGAATGGCGGTAGCGCCGGCGCGGGCGCATCAGAGCTTCGGCTGCGGGTCATCTCGGCGCTGGTGCTCGCAGTCGTTATTCTTGGCGTCACCCTGTATGGCGGCTGGCCCTTCCGCCTGATCTGGACCGCTGTCGCCGGCGTCGTCGCCTATGAATGGCTTGCCATGGTCAGCCGCAGGCATGCCGTCGCGGGTGGGATCGGTGTCGGCCTCACCGGGCTCATGCTCGGCTTCCTGCCGTTGAGCGGCCCCGCGCTCGCAGGGGTTGCTGCGCTCGCAGCGCTCGCCGGCGCGGTCGTCACGACCCAGGCGAGCAATCAGCGGCTGCTGGAAGTCTGCGGCGTCGCCTATGCTCTCTGCTTCGCGTTGGTTACACCGGCGCTGCGTGATGCGCCCGGAATCGGGCTTGCCCTGATCATCTGGACCTTCGCCGTGGTCTGGCTCACCGATATCGCGGCCTATTTCACCGGCAGGGCCCTGGGCGGGCCGAAGTTGATGCCGAGCGTCAGCCCGAAAAAGACTTGGTCCGGCGCGCTCGGCGGCGCCTTGGCAGGAACTCTGTGCGGCACCGCCGTCTGGGCCTGGTTCTTTCCCGGGCTGCCATCGGGCCTCTGGCCTGTGCTTGCCGTTTCGCTAGCGGCCTCCGTCGCGAGCCAGGCGGGCGATCTCTTCGAATCCTCAATCAAGCGGCGCTTCGGCGCCAAGGATTCGAGTCATTTGATACCCGGCCATGGCGGCTTCCTCGACCGGCTCGACGGTTATTGGGCCGTGCTGGTCTTCGCCGGCCTGCTGCTTTATCTGGCGCGGTTGGGACACTGATCGCCAGATGCGCCGCACCGTCACCATATTGGGAGCCACGGGCTCCATCGGCCGCTCGACGCGCGCCGTCATCGCCGAGAACCCGGAACGGCTCGCGGTCGGCGCTGTCGTCGCCGGGCGCGACGCGGCTGGCCTCGCTCAGATCGCTCGCGAGACCGGCGCAAATTTCGCGGCGATCGCCGATGAAGGGCAGGGTGGGGCGCTCGCCGCTGCGCTCGCCGGTAGTGGCATCCGCCATGGCGCCGGCCGCGGGGCGATGCTCGAAGCGGTCGCGCGCGACAGCGATATCGTGGTCAGCGCAATCTCCGGCGCGGCGGGACTGGAGGCGACCTTCGCTGCCCTGATGCCGGGGCGCACCGTCGCGCTCGCCAACAAGGAGAGCCTGGTCTGCGCCGGCGCCGCCGTGATGGCGCGGGCGCATGCCGTTGGCGCCCGCATCCTGCCACTCGATTCCGAGCACAACGCCCTGTTCCAGGTGCTGGGAGCCGAACCGATCTCGGCGGTCCGGACGATGACGCTGACTGCCTCGGGCGGGCCGTTTCGGACCTGGCCGGCGGAGAAGATCGCCGCCGCCACGCCGGAACAGGCACTCGCCCATCCGAATTATGCGATGGGCGCCAAGATCACGATCGACTCGGCCAGCATGATGAACAAGGGGCTGGAGCTGATCGAAGCCTTCTTCCTGTTCGGGCTCGGCGCCGACCAGCTCGACGTGCTGGTCCATCCACAGCAGATCGTGCATGGCCTGGTCACCTTCCGCGACGGCTCGGTGAGCGCCGGCATGGCGGTGCCGGACATGCGCGTGGCGGCCGCCCATTGCCTCGGCGTCGATGGTCGGCTCGACGCGCCGCAAAGCCGCTTCCTCGATCTGGTCGCCACCGGACCGCTCGCCTTCGAGCGGCCGGACCTCGTCCGTTTCCCGGCATTGCGCCTCGCCATGGCGGCCCTTGCAGGAGGCGGAATCGCGCCGGTCGTACTCAACGCCGCCAACGAGATCGCGGTCGCGGCTTTTCTTGATCGGCGCATCGCCTTCCCCGCGATTCCCGCTTTGGTCGAGACCGTCTGCGAGCAGATGGCGGGCGCCTCGTCCTCGCCACCTTCCGACGTCACAGAAGCGCTCGCCGTTGACCAAGATGCGAGAAACCGGACCCGCCTGCTCTTGTCCGGAGGCCGCTTCACTGTCACCTAGTGACTGAAGCCTGGAGAGTTTTATGGATATCGTCGGATCGGTCTGGCATGCGGCGAGCTTCGTGCTGGGTTATCTGCTGCCGTTCCTGTTCGTCCTGACCCTTGTCGTGTTCGTGCACGAACTCGGCCATTTCCTGGTCGGGCGCTGGTGCGGCGTCGACGTGAAGACCTTCTCGATCGGTTTTGGGCGCGAACTTTTCGGCTTCAACGACAGGCACGGCACGCGCTGGCGCTTCGCGCTGATACCGCTCGGCGGCTACGTCAAGTTCTCCGGCGACGCCGATGCCACGAGCTCGACCACGTCCGACACGCTCGTCGGCATGAGCCGCGAGGAGCGCGAGCGCTCCTTCCCGGCGCAGTCGGTCGCGGAGCGGGCGGCGATCGTCGCCGCGGGGCCGATCGCCAATTTCCTGCTCGCCATTCTGATCTTCGGCGGGACGGCCTATTTCATGGGCAAGCCGACGCTGACCCCGCGCGTCGACAGCGTCACGGTCGGTGGCGCGGCAGCGCGGGCCGGGCTGCAATCGGGCGATCTGGTTCGCCAGGTCGATGGACGCGAAATCAAGAGCTTCAGCGACCTGCAACGGGCGATTTCCGTCCGCCCGGGCGAGACGTTCCCCGTCACGGTCGACCGAGGGGGAACGTCCGTCGTCCTCTCGGTGACGCCCGATCTGGTCGAGACATCCTCGCCGGTCGGCAAGCAGCGATTGGGGATCATCGGCGTCCAGGCATCGGGGAAGCCCGAGGACTGGACGACCCAGCATTTCAACCTCGGCCAGTCGGTGCTGCTCGGCATGAGCGAGACCTGGTTCGTGGTCGAGCGCACCTATGATTATATCGCGAAGCTGATCCGGGGGAAGGAATCGACCGACCAGCTGTCGGGGCCGATCCGAATCGCCCAGGTTTCGGGGATCGTCGCCTCCAGCGGCGGGCTGCTGGGCCTCATCAATCTCGCGGCGATCCTGTCGGTGTCTATCGGGCTGATGAACCTGTTCCCGGTACCGATGCTGGATGGCGGCCACCTGCTGTTCTATGCGATCGAGGCGCTGCGTGGAAAACCGCTGAGCGAACGGGCGCAGGAGATTGGCTTCCGGGTGGGGCTGGGGCTGGTCCTGATGCTGATGCTGTTCGTGACCTGGAACGACCTCGTCCATGTCCGCTCGCTGCTCTGATTCCAGGGTCACCCGTCCGGCAAACTAGCTTGCACCGGGCTGACGACGTCCATCCTCAAGACCGTCTGGCGACAGGGGATTGTGGCTTTTTCTGGCCGATTTTAGCGTGCCGGGCGCCCTTTCAGGCTGGTGCGCGTGGCCTCTCCGCAACGACCCCCGCAAAAATCTTTTGTTAACGACAATGGCGGTTTGCACCCTGCGGGAAACTTTGTAGAAGCGTTTGGTCTTCAATGTCGCCGAGCCTCGCCTGTAGCGAGGTTCCCCGCTTGCGGGGTGGTGACCCAAAGAATGGAATAGGCGACCCGATGACGTCGACGCTTCAGAGCCGGTCCTTGCGCATGCGGCTCTCTCGATCAGTCGGACTTGCGGCCGTCATGGTGGCCGTCAGCGGTAGCGTGGTGTTCGCGCAGTCCGTGATTGTCCAAGGCAACCGTCGTGTGGATGCGGAGACGATCCGCTCCTATGCGACTGGGCAGGGTTCGGGCAGTCCGCAGGAGATTCGCCAGAATCTCATGGCGACGGGCCTGTTCTCCAACGTTCAGGTCAGCCGCCGCGGGGCGCAGACCGTCGTCTCCGTCCAGGAGAACGATACGATCAACCGGGTCGCCTTCGAGGGTAATCGCCGCCTCAAGGGCGATGTGCTGCTCGGTCAGGTCCAGTCCAAGGCGAATGGCCCGCTAAGCCAGCAGCTGATCGACGCCGACGTCGAGCGCCTCAAGGATGTCTATCGCCGCGCCGGCTACGGGCTCGCCACGATCAGCGGCCGTATCCAGCCGCTGCCGAACGGCCGCTCCGACGTGGTCTTCACCATCCAGGAGAGCGGCAAGACCGGTATCAAGTCGATCAATTTCACCGGCAACGGCGTCTATTCCTCGTCGCGCCTGCGTGGGCTGATGAGCTCGACCGAGTCGAATTTCCTGAGCTGGATCAAGACCTCCGACGTCTACGATCCGGACCGGATCAATGCCGATCTCGAGCTGATCCGACGCTACTATCTGAAGAACGGCTACGCCGACTTCCGCATCGTCTCGAGCGATGCCCGCTTCGACGATGCGGCGGGCGGCTGGGTCATCGACGTCGCCGTCGACGAGGGGCCGCAATACAAGGTCGGTAACGTCGGGGTCGATTCCCGCTTGCGTGACGTCGATCCGGCCGTTCTGCAATCGCTCGTCAACACGGCCAGCGGCGATACCTACAACGCCGAGGCGGTCGAGCGGTCGCTGGTCACCCTGACCACCGAGGTGGCACGGCGCGGCTATGCCTTCGCACAGGTCCGTCCGCGCGGCGAGCGCGATGCGGCCAGCGGGCAGATCGGCATCACCTATGTCGTCGAGGAAGGCCCGCGGGTCTATGTCGAGCGCATCAATGTGCGCGGCAACACCCGTACCCGCGATTATGTCGTTCGCCGCGAGCTCGATCTCGGCGAGGGTGACGCCTACAACAAGGTCTTCATCGACCGCGCCGAGCGCCGCCTGAACAATCTCGGCTTCTTCAACAAGGTCCGCATCACCAACGAGCCGGGCAGCGCGCCCGACCGCGTGATCGTCAATATCGATGTCGAGGACAAGGCGACCGGTTCGTTCTCGATCGCCGGTGGCTATTCGACCTCGGACGGCATCATCGGCGAAGTCTCGCTGTCGGAGTCGAACTTCCTCGGCCGCGGCCAATATGTCCGCATCGCCGGCACGATGGGCCAGCGCACCCAGGGCATCGACTTCTCGTTCACCGAGCCGTACTTCCTCGGTCATCGGATCGCGGCGGGCTTCGACGTCTTCTCGAAGTTCAACGACAACACCAATATCGGCTATTTCGAGAGCCGGGTGACCGGCGGCCAGATCCGCTTCTCCTTCCCGATCACGGAAGAGTTCTCGATCACGCCGCGCTATTCGCTCTATACGACCGAGATCAAGATCCCGAACGAGGTCAACAAGCCGTACAATGACTGCTCCTTGCCGCTCCCGGGCACCACTCCGGGCTTCGGCACGGCAGTTCCTGCGACGAACTATTTCAACTGCTTGACGAACGGCGAAGCGACTGTCGCGGTCAAGGAGGCTCAGGGCACGACGCTGACCTCGCTGGTCGGCCTGAACTTCAACTACAACTCGCTCGACAACTACCAGAGCCCGCGCAACGGCTTCGTCGCCGAGATCAAGCCGGAGTTCGCGGGCGTCGGCGGCGACTCGAAGTTCCTGCGCGTCAGCGCCGATGCGCGTTACTACAAGGAGTTCCTCGAGGACTTCGTCGGTATCGCGCGTGTCCAGGCCGGCCATGTCCAGTCGACCGGCGGCGGCGATCTGCGCATGATCGACCACTACTTCCTCGGACCGACGCTGGTGCGCGGCTTCGCGCCCTCCGGTATCGGCCCGCGCGACACGCTCAACGACCCGACCGGCAACGCGCTCGGCGGTACCACCTATTTCGGCGGTTCGCTCGAAGTGCAGTTCCCGATCTTCGGCCTGCCGCGCGATCTTGGCCTGAAGGGCGCGGTCTTCGCCGATGCCGGTACGCTGTTCAACTATGACGGCGGCTCGAAGGTGATCACCAATGCCGGCTTCGGCGCCTGCCCGGCGGGTTCGGAAGCGCGTCAGTTCAACGTCTCGGTCGTCTCCGGCTACCAGAGCAACGTGGCCTGCGTGCGCGACAAGAACGTCATCCGGTCCTCGGTCGGCGTCAGCTTGCTCTGGCAGTCGCCGCTCGGTCCGATCCGCTTCGACTACGCCTATGCCCTGTCGAAGGACGACGGCCAGTTCGGCACGGCGGTTCTCCCGAACGGCCAGACCATCACCGGCAAGTTCGGCGGCGACCGCACCCAGGCCTTCCGCTTCTCGGGCGGCGCCCGCTTCTGACCGGCGGGGCGCTTCCCGCGCCCCGCAACGGATCAACTTATGGCAGATCCCAATTTCTTTCCGATCGCGACCTCGCTGTCCTTCAGCGAGGTCGCTTCCTTGTCGGGTGTCGCGCTGCCGGACGGCGTCGATCCCGAACGCCGGATCGGCGGCGTAGCGCCGCTCGAAACGGCTGGCGGTGGCGACGCCGCCTATATGGACAATCCGAAATATGTCGCGGCGTTGGCCGGGACGTCGGCTGGGCTCTGCTTTGTCTCGGCCCGTTTCGCCGGCCGCGTACCGGCCGGAACAGTCGCACTGGTCACGCCGGCGCCCTACCACGCCTTCGCCAAGCTGCTCTCGACCTTCCACCCGCAGGCGCTGCGGCCAGGCTCGATGTTCGGCTCGGCCGGTGTCGCCCCCGGCACCTTCGTGCATGCGACGGCCAGGCTCGAGGCCGACGTCACGGTCGATCCCGGGGCAGTGATCGGTCCCGGCGCCGAGATCGGCGCGGGCACGGTGATCGGGCCCAATGCCGTCATCGGCTCGCAGGTTCGGATCGGTCGGGACTGCGCGGTCGGTGCCGGCTCGACGCTGCAGGCGGCCCTGATCGGCAATCGTGTCATCATCCATCCGGGCGTCCGGATCGGCCAGGACGGATTCGGCTTCGCCATGGGACCGAAGGGGCACATGAAGGTGCCGCAGGTCGGCCGCGTCATCATCCAGGACGATGTCGAGATCGGCGCCAACACCACGATCGATCGCGGCGCTAGCCGCGACACTGTGATCGGCGAGGGCAGCAAGATCGATAACCTCGTCCAGATCGGCCACAACTGCGTAGTCGGGCGGCATTGCGTGATCTGCGCCCAGGTCGGCATGGCTGGATCGAGCACGCTAGAGGATTTCGCCGTGCTCGGCGGGCAGGTCGGGCTAGCGGGGCACCTGACGATCGGGATGGGCGCGCAGATCGCGGCTCAAAGCGGGGTCGCTGGCGACGTTCCGCGTGGTGCGCGCTATGGCGGCTATCCCGCGCAGCCGGCGCTGAGCTGGGCGCGTGAAGCCGCTTTGCTCAAGCAACTCGTCTCAAAGCGTGGCAAGGGCCCCGGCGGCGGCGAAAACGCTTGATCTCGCGCCGACTTCCGGCAAAAGCAGCTTGCAATATAGGCGACGCGCGCGAGCGCGGGGCGCAGGGCGTTCGAGGAGACCAGACACGATGACGGATGCGACCAAAGCGCTCGGCGTGGCCGATATCCAGAAGATCATGGCCTGCATTCCGCATCGTTACCCGTTCCTGCTGGTCGACAAGGTCGTCGAGATCGACGGAGACAGCTCCGGCATCGGCATCAAGAACGTCACCTTCAATGAACCGCAGTTCACCGGCCACTTTCCTGGCCGTCCGGTTTTTCCGGGCGTGCTGATGATTGAAGCGATGGCGCAAACCGCGGGCGTGCTCGTCGTCAGCGCGCGTGGCAGTGACGATCTTGCGGTCACCACCGTGCTGTTCACCACGATCGACAAGGCGAAATTCCGCAAGCCCGTCATTCCGGGCGATACGCTGCGCTTCCATCTCACAAAGCTGGCGCACAAGCGCAATATCTGGTTCTACCGCGGCGAGGCCAAGGTCGACGGCGTGCTCGTCGCCGAGGCCGAGCTCTCGGCTATGGTCGTGTAAGCGAGGGACCGCGATGGACGCTTCGCTTTCTGGCGAGACGCAGGATTCTGCCATGACCACTTCGATCCATCCGATGGCGATCGTCGATCCGGCCGCCAAGCTTGGGGCGGGCGTCAAGATCGGCCCGTTCTGCACCGTTGGTCCCGATGTCGCCCTCGGCGACGGCGTCGAGCTGATCAGCCATGTCGTCGTCGCTGGACGCACGACGATTGGCCCGCGCACCAAGATCTACCCTTTCGCCTCTATCGGTCACCCGCCGCAGGATCTGAAGTACAAAGGTGAGCCGTCGACGCTAGCGATCGGCGCCGACTGCGTGATCCGCGAAGGCGTGACGATGAATCCAGGCACCGAAGGCGGCGGCATGAGCACCGTCATCGGCGATCGCGGCCTGTTCCTTGCCAATTCGCATGTTGGTCATGACAGCGTGATCGGTAACAACGTCATTTTCTCGAACAATGTCATGTGCGCCGGCCACGTCACCGTCGGCGATTTCGTCATCGTCAGCGGCGGCACCGGCCTGCAGCAATTCGTCCGTATCGGCGATCACGCCTTCATTGGCGGCGGTGCGGGCGTTCTGCTCGACGTCATCCCGTTCGGAATGGTCCGCGACAATCCGGCTCATCTGGCCGGCCTCAACCTCGTCGGGCTGAAGCGGCGCGGTTTCTCGCGCGAGCAGATCCACGAACTGCGCCGGGCCTATCGCCTGCTATTCGCCGACGAAGGCACGCTCTCCGAACGCGTGGAGGATGTCGCCGGCGAGTTCGCCGACCATCCGCTCATCCACGAGATCCTCGATTTCATCCGCGCCGGCGGCGATCGCGGCATCTCGATGCCGCGCGACGTGAACGCTCCCGAGCGGTGAGCACGAAGCCGGCCGACACTGGTCGGCCGCAGGGACGGCGCGTCGCCGTCCTGGCCGGTCGTGGCGAGTTTCCGTTACGGGTGGCCGGTGCGGCAGCAGCGCAGGGCGCGAGCGTCTACGTCGCGGCGCTCGCCGGAGCGGCTGATCCCGCCGACTATTCCGCCTACGACGCCAAGGAATACCGGCTCGGCCAACTCGGACGCTTCCTCGACGAGATCAAGCGGCGCAAGATCGACGAGATCGTTATGGTCGGTGCTTTGCCGCGGCCGAGCTTCGGTTCGCTGGCGCCGGAATTGTCGACGCTGAAATACCTGCCTCACTTCGCCCGCGCCTTCCAGGGGGGCGACGACCATCTGCTGCGTGGCGTCGTCAGCTTCTTCGAGGGCCAAGGGCTGCGCGTCGTCGGACCGGCCGATATCGCGCCCGATCTCGTCGCGCCGAGCGGAGCGCTCGGGCGTCACAAGCCTTCCGCAGTCGCGCGCGAGGCGATCGCGACCGGCTTCAGCCTGCTCGCCACGCTCTCGCCCTTCGACATGGGGCAGGCGGCGATCATCGCCGATCACCGCGTCGTCGCCGTCGAGGCGGCCGAAGGGACCGACGCGATGATCGAGCGCGTCGCAGGCCTGGTCCAGGCAGGTCGCCTCAAGCCCGGCAAGGGCGATGGCGTGCTGGTCAAGGCGCCGAAGCTCGGGCAGGACCTCAGGGTCGACATGCCGGCGATCGGCCCGGAGACCGTGGCACGCGTCGCAGCCGCCGGCCTTGCCGGTATCGCGGTCAAGGCCGGCGGCGTGCTGATCGGCGATCGCGACCGTCTGGCGACGCTTGCCGATGCCGCTGGCCTCTTCATCGAGGGCGTGGCGTGACCCGTCCGTTCAGGCTCTTCATCGTCGCCGGCGAAGCTTCGGGCGATGCGCTCGGCGCGCGCTTCGTGGCACGGCTGCGCGCGGTGCTGGGCGATCGACCGTTGGAACTGTCAGGCGTCGGCGGCGAAGCGCTGATCGCCGAGGGACTGCACAGCGTCTTCCCACAGGAGGACATCGCGGTGATGGGCTTCGGCCCGGTCGTGGCGCGCCTGCCGCTGCTCTTGCGCCGGATGTCGGACACAGCGCGGGCAGCCGCCGTCCTCAAGCCCGACCTCCTGCTCACCATCGACGCGCCCGATTTCAGCCTGCGCGTCGCCAAGAAGGTGAGGCGGCTCGCGCCTTCCATACCGATCGCGCATTGGGTCTGCCCGAGCGTCTGGGCCTGGCGTCAAGGACGAGCGCGGCGGATGAAGCCGCATGTCGACCGGATCCTGGCGCTGCTGCCCTTCGAGCCGGCGGCGCTCGAACGGCTCGGCGGGCCTGAGACCGTCTATGTCGGCCATCCCTTGATCGAGCGGCTGCAGGACTATCGGCCGGGGCCGGACGAAGCGATACGCCGCGACGATGCCGCGGAGCCGACTATTCTGGTCCTGCCCGGTAGTCGCCGCTCCGAAGTCCGGCATCTGATGCCGCCTTTCGGCGAGGCAGTCGCGCTCGTCGCCGCGCAACTGCCGCAGGCACGCTTCGTGCTGCCTGCGGTGCCCCGTCTGGTCGAGGCGATCACGCAGCTCACAGCCGATTGGCGCATCAAGCCAAAGATCGTAATGGGCGAAGCGGCCAAGCTCGCCGCCTTCCGCGAGGCGCGGGCAGCGCTTGCAGCCTCGGGCACGGTCACGTTGGAACTGGCGCTGTCCCAGGTGCCGACCGTCGCCGCCTATCGCGGCGCGGCCTGGGAGGCGATGCTGGCGCGACGCCTGATCAAGCTGCCGAGCGTGATCCTGCCCAATCTGATCATCGGCGAGAGCGTGGTGCCGGAGTTCATCCAGGATGAGGCCTCGCCGCAGGCTCTGGCAAATGCGCTTCTCGCCGCGACCGCGGATGGCCCAGCACGCCAGCGCCAGCTCGACGGTTTCGTAAAAGTCGAGCAGAGTATGCGCAGCGCCGGGCCGAGCCCGGCAGCGAACGCCGTCGATGCGGCGCTCGCTCTGGTTCGGGAGCCGGCAGGCGGCTGAGGGCCGCTTACTCGACGACCGCGCCGGACGCCTTGGCGATCGGGGCCCACTTGGCCAGCTCGGCCTTGACGTGTTCGCCGAGCGCCTCCGGCGTCGAGCCGACGATGACCGCGCTGACGTCCTCCAGGCGCTGCTTCACATGCGCATCCTTGAGCGAGTCGTTGGCGGCGACGTTGATCTTGTCGACGACCGGGCGCGGCATGTTGGCGGGGCCGAACAGCGCATTCCAGGTGTAGGTCTCGTAGCCGGCGAGCCCGCCCTCGGCGATCGTCGGCAGATCCGGGAAGGAGGGAACGCGTTCCTTGGTGGTGACGCCGATGGCGCGCAACTGGCCGCTACGGATGAACTGGGCGGACGAGGGCAGGTTGTCGAACATGATCGGCACGGCGCCGGCGACGACGTCGTTGAGCGCGGGGCCGGCGCCGCGATAGGGCACATGGTTCATGCTGACGCCGCCGAGCGACTTGAACAGCTCGCCCGACAGATGCAGCGGCGTGCCGACGCCGGAGGAGGCGTAGGAATACTTGCCGGGGTTGTCCTTCAGGAGCTTCAGCACCTCCGGCACCGTCTTGGCCGGGAAGCTCGGATGCACGACCATGACGTTCGGCACCACGGCGAGGAGCGAGATCGGCGTGAAGTCCTTGACCGCGTCGAAGGTCACGGTCTTCAGGATCGCCGGGTTGAGCGCATGGGTCGAGATCGTGCCGAGCAGCAGGGTGTAGCCGTCGGGTTGCGCCCGGGCGACCGCGGTCGAACCGATATTGCCGCCGGCGCCAGCGCGGTTGTCGATCACGATCGACTGCCCGAGCAATTCGCCCATCTTCTGGCCGACCAGACGCGCGACGATGTCGGTCGAGCCGCCGGCGGCGAAGGGCACGATCAGCGAGATCGGCCGCGTCGGGAACTGCGCCTGGGCGGACGCGGAACCGGCCCCACCGATGAAGGGCAGGGCGGACGCGCCAGCGAGAAATCCACGGCGGTTGAGACCTTCGGCTTTCGACATGAGCGATGAACCTTTCAAAAATGGTCGTCGACTGTAGCGCGCCAAGCGCAACCGTCATGTGCGTTAGATGCATCAATCGATAGGAACAATAAAGGCCGCGACGGGGTTCCGTCGCGGCCTCGCCTGTCTCAGTTCCGTACTTTCAGCGACGGCCGATCGGGGTGTAGTCGCGCTTCGGGGCGCCGGTGTAGAGCTGGCGCGGACGGCCGATGCGCTGGGACGGATCCTCGATCATCTCCTTCCACTGCGCGATCCAGCCGATGCTGCGCGCCAGCGCGAACAGGGCCGTGAACATCGAGGTCGGGAAGCCCATCGCCTTCAGGGTGATGCCCGAATAGAAATCGATGTTCGGATAGAGCTTCTTCTCGATGAAGTACTCGTCGTGCAGGGCGATGCGCTCGAGCTCCATCGCGACGTCGAGCAGCGGGTCATCCTTGATGCCGAGCTCGGCCAGCACCTCATGCGTGGTCTTCTGCATGATCTTGGCGCGCGGATCGTAGTTCTTGTAGACCCGGTGGCCGAAGCCCATCAGGCGGAACGGATCGTTCTTGTCCTTGGCCTTGGCGATGTATTTCGGGATGTTGTCGACGCTGCCGATCTCCTCGAGCATCTTCAGCGCCGCCTCGTTGGCGCCGCCATGCGCCGGGCCCCAGAGGCAGGCGACGCCGGCCGCGATGCAGGCGAAGGGATTGGCGCCGGAAGAGCCGGCGAGCCGGACCGTCGAGGTCGAGGCGTTCTGCTCATGGTCGGCGTGCAGGATGAAGATCCGGTCGAGGGCCCGCGAGAGCACCGGATTGACCTTGTACTCCTCGGCCGGCACGGCGAAGCACATGCGCAGGAAGTTCGAGGTGTAGTCCAGCGAGTTGAGCGGATACACGAAGGGTTGGCCGATCGTATACTTGTAGGCCATCGCCGCCAGGGTCGGCATCTTCGCGATCATCCGCATCGAGGCGATCATGCGCTGCTGCGGATCGGAGATATCGGTCGAGTCGTGATAGAAGGCCGACATGGCGCCGACCGAGGCGACCAGAACCGCCATCGGGTGCGCGTCGCGGCGGAAGCCCTGGAAGAAGCGGGCCATCTGCTCGTGCACCATGGTGTGGCGCGTGACGCGATAGTCGAAATCCGCCTTCTGCGCCGCGGTCGGCAGCTCGCCGTAAAGCAGCAGGTAGCAGGTCTCGAGGAAGTCGCCATGTTCAGCGAGCTGCTCGATCGGATAGCCGCGATAGAGCAGGACGCCCTCGTCGCCGTCGATATAGGTGATCTGCGACTCGCAGCTCGCGGTCGAGGTGAAGCCGGGGTCGTAGGTGAACATGCCGGTCTGGCTGTACAGCTTGCCGATGTCGATGACCGATGGCCCGATCGAACCCGTTTTGACCGGCATGTCGACGGTCTTGCCTTCGACAGCCAACTGGCTGGTAGTTCCGCTCATGGATCCGATCCTTTCAGGCTCGTTCTTCAGTCATAGTCCCGGTCGGACGGAGGCGCCGGCTGCCTGTCGCATTCCGCGTCATCCGAACGTCCCACGATGACGGCTCCATGACGGGACTGTCGGGGCGGGCAAGCGGGAAGGGTTCATCGGACTGATTTTGAAGCATTTTTTATGCCGGACCGGCAGCCGGAGCAGCCGGTCCGCAGCGCGTTGCTAGACCAATTCCGCGAGGGGTTCAACCGAGCGGGCATTAGCCTTTCTGAGGGCGCTCAGGCCGCGTCGGCGAGGCGGGCCAGCACCTCGTCGCGGCCGAGCACCGCCATCACGTCGAAGAGGCCGGGCGAGGTGGTCTTGCCCGTCAGCGCCGCGCGCAGAGGCTGCGCGACCTGGCCGAGCTTGACGCCGCTCTCCTCGGCGAAGTCGCGGATCGCGCTCTCCAGCGGCGGCGGCGCCCAATCCGACACTGCCGAGAGCTTTTCCGCCAGTTTCGGCATGCGTTGGCGCGCAGCCTCGTCCAGCAGCGCGGCCGCCTTGGGCTCCAATGCCAGCGGCCGCTGGGCGTAGAGATAGGAGGCGCTGTCGATCAGCTCGATCAGCGTCTTGGCCCGCTCCTTCAGGCCCGGCATGGCCGCCATCAGCTTGGCTTCCAGCTCCGGGGTCGGCTCCGTGCCGATGCCACGCGGCGGGCCGATCTCCGACCAGATCGCCTTAAGCGCGGTCATCAATTCGTGATCGGCCGACTCGCGCATATAAAGGCCGTTGAGGTTCTCGAGCTTGGCGTAGTCGAAGCGCGCCGGCGAACGGCCGATCGAGGACAGGTTGAACAGCTCGATCATCTCCTGCGTGGAGAAGATTTCCTGATCGCCATGGCTCCAGCCGAGCCGGAGCAGATAGTTGCGCAGCGCCACCGGCAGATAGCCCATGGAGCGATAGGCATCGATGCCGAGCGCGCCATGCCGCTTCGACAATTTGGCGCCGTCAGCTCCGTGGATCAGCGGGATATGCGACATGCTCGGCACGCTCCAGCCGAGCGCCTGGTAGATCTGCGTCTGGCGGGCGGCGTTGGTCAGATGGTCCGAACCTCGGATGATGTGGGTGACGCCCATGTCGTGATCGTCGACGACGACGGCGAGCATATAGGTCGGGTTGCCGTCCGAGCGCAGCAGCACGAGGTCGTCGAGATTCTCGTTCTGCCAGACGACGCGGCCCTGAACCTCGTCCTCGACCACGGTCTCGCCGGTTCGCTCGGCCTTGAGGCGGATCACCGGCTTGACGCCCGCGGGCGCCGTCGCGGGGTCGCGGTCGCGCCAGCGTCCGTCATAGATCCACGGCTTGCCTTCGGCGCGTGCCGCCTCGCGCTCCGCCTCGAGCTCCTGCGGCGTCGCATAGCAATAATAGGCCTTGCCGGCGGCCAGCATCTGCTCGGCGACCTCGCGATGGCGGGCGGCGCGCTGGAACTGGTAGACGGTCTGCCCGTCCCAATCGAGACCGAGCCAGGCCAAGCCGTCGAGGATCGCAGCGATGGCGCCTTCGGTCGAGCGTTCGCGATCGGTGTCCTCGATGCGTAGCAGCATCTTGCCGCCATGACGACGAGCATAGAGCCAGTTGAACAGCGCGGTGCGGGCACCGCCGATGTGCAGGAATCCGGTTGGCGACGGCGCGAAGCGCGTGACGACCGTGTCACTCATGAAAGGAAGGCTCCGGCGGAACGGGTAAGCAAAAGGCGAGGGCAGTTGCAGTGCGGGCCTCGGCCGGGGCTGACATCCGGCGCCGCCGCTGTAACATGGCTTGCCGGCTGCCGTTAAGTGCCTCCTGCGGGGAGGAGGCGCGATCATCGCGCAGCCGCGACGGGGGACGGATGCTCTCCTACGGGCCAGAAAAGCGCCGTAGCGGGGTGCGGGCCGCTGCGCTGGCCTTGCCGGCGCGCTTGCGGCGTGCCGCCGGATTCCATTGGCCTGCATCGCTTTCCCTGCAGGATTGGGGCGGCCGTTTCCGCCAGGCGCTCGAGACAGAGATCGAGCGTCGTCGCCTGTTCAACTGGCTTCCGGTCTGCATGGGCGCCGGCGTGCTGCTCTACTTCCTGGCCGATCGTGAGCCGGGGTTGGCCGCCCCCCTGGCCGGGTTGGCGCTGTGCGCACTCGCCGCGCTGCTGCTGCGGCAGCGCCCGGCGGCCATGGCGGTCTGCATCGCTGCGACTGCGGCCTTTGCAGGTTTCGCCGCGGCGACCTGGCGAACGGCAGGCATCGCGGCGCCTGCCCTCGCACGCAACCATGTCGGCAAGCTCACCGGCTTTGTCGAGGCGCTGGAGCAGCGCGAGAAGGGCGTGCGCATCGTCATCCAGGTCACCGACCTGCCGGGCATCGATCCGGCTCAGAGGCCGCGGCGGGTGCGCGTCACCACGCCGGTGACGACGCTGAAGCCGGGCGACCATATCAGCGCGACCGCGCGCCTGTTGCCGCCGCCCGGTCCGGCGCGCCCAGGCGGCTATGACTTCGCCCGCGACGCCTTTTTCCAAGGCATCGGCGCCGTCGGCAATATCGCCGGCAAGATTACGCTCGCACCGGCGCCCATCCCGATGCCGCGCCGGCTCGCTTGGGCGGTCGCAATCGACCAGGCCCGCAACGCCTTGACCGAGCGCATTGCGACCAGCGGCGGTGGGCAGGCTGGGGCGATGGCGGCAGCGCTGGTAACCGGCAAGCGCGGTTTGATCAGCGAGGAGACCAACAACGACCTGCGCGCCGCCGGCATCTACCACATCGTCTCGATCTCCGGCCTGCATATGGTGTTGGCCGCCGGCACGATCTTCTGGCTGGCGCGGGCGCTGCTGGCATTGTCGCAGACGGCGGCGCTGTACTGGCCGGTGAAGAAGCTCGTGGCGCTCGCCGCCATGGCTGGCGCGACCACTTACTGTGTCTTCTCCGGCGCCGAGGTCGCCACCGTGCGCTCGCTGATCATGACGTTGGTCATGCTCGGCGCCATCCTGGTCGACCGGCCGGCCCTCTCCATGCGCAATCTCGCGCTCGCCGCGATCATCGTGCTGCTGCGCGAGCCGGAGGCGCTGCTCGGGCCGAGCTTCCAGATGTCGTTCGGGGCGGTGGCGGCGTTGATCGCCTTCGCCGAACGCTGGCAGGAGCGAGCGCCCGATGCCGCCGCGGCCTCCTGGCCCTGGCCGCTGCGGCCGCTCTGGCTCTCGGCCGTCGGCATCCTGACGACCACCATGGTCGCGACCGCGGCGACGGCGCCCTACGGCGTCTTCCACTTCCAGACCTTCAACCCGTTCGGCCTGCTCGGCAACGCGCTGGCGCTGCCTTTCGTCTCGCTGATCGTGATGCCGGCCGCCGTCTTCGGCGTGCTCGCCTATCCGTTCGGGCTCGACTGGCCGGCCTGGGCGCTGATGGGCTGGGCGTCGGGCCTCGTGCTCCAGCTCGCCCATTGGGTCGCCGGCATCGACCGCTCGACCATTGTGCTGCCGGCCTTCGGGCCGCTGGCGCTGATCCTGTTCTCGATCTCGCTGCTTTGGCTGACCCTGTGGACGACGGCGCTGCGCTTCCTCGCCGCATTGCCGCTGGTCGGCGGACTGGCGCTGGCCTCGGCGCCGTCGCGGCCCGACATCCTGATCGAGCGCGACGGCTCGGGTGTGCTGGTGCGCGGGCCGGAGGGCAAGATGGTGCTGGCCGGCAAGCCGAGCCGCTTCGTCCTGACGCAATGGCTGCATGCCGACGGCGATTCCCGCTCGCCAGACGACGCCGCTCTGCGCCAGGGCGCCGCCTGCGATGCCCGTGGCTGCGTCATCCGCCTCCCCGATGGCCGCTCGGTAGCCTATACGCGCGACCGCATCGCACTGGTCGAGGACTGCCAGCGCGCCGATCTCGTGGTGACATCGCTCTATTGGACAGCACCTTGCGCCGCGCGCCTGATTGATCGCAGTGCGCTCATCCGCGATGGCGCGACCGCCTATCATGCGGCCCGCGGCGGTTGGCGCGCCTATACGGCCGACGAGGTCGCCCGCCTGCGTCCGTGGACCAGGGCGCGGCCGGAAACGAAGCCGTCGCCTGAACCCGCTCCCGCGCCGACACCCGCAACTGCGGAGCAGGCACAGGATGCGGAGGCGCTTCAGTAGCGCCGCAACAGGTTGACCAGGCGGCCCTGGATTTTGACCCGATCGGGCCCGAGCACGCGCGTCTCATAGGCGGGGTTGGCGGCTTCGAGCGCAATCGACGAGCCACGCTTGCGCAGCCGCTTCAGCGTCGCTTCCTCGTCGTCGATCAGGGCGACGATGATGTCGCCGGTATTGGCGGTGTCCTGCTTGCGGATAACCACGGTGTCGCCGTCGAGGATGCCGGCCTCGATCATCGAATCGCCGCGGACCTCGAGGGCATAATGCTCGCCACCGCCGAGCATGTCGGCCGGCATCGTGACGCTGTGGCTGCGGTCCTGGATCGCCGAGATCGGTGTGCCGGCGGCGATGCGGCCCATGACCGGGATCGAGACGGTCGAGCGCCCGCTGTCTTCGGCAGCCGGTGGTCGCGGCTTCGTCAGATTGGCTGCTGGTGCCGGGGCAGGCGGGGTCTGGCCAAGGCCGCCCTGAACGATGGAGGGGCTGAAGCGGCCGCGCTGTGCCTGCGGCCCGCCGATGCCGTCCGGCATCTTGATGACTTCGAGGGCGCGCGCCCGGTTCGGAAGCCGGCGAATGAAGCCGCGCTCCTCCAGCGCCATGATCAAACGGTGGATGCCGGATTTGGAGCGCAGGTCGAGCGCGTCCTTCATCTCGTCGAAGGAGGGCGGCACGCCGGATTCGCGCAGGCGCTCATGGATGAAGCGAAGCAGTTCGAACTGTTTGCGTGTCAGCATGGTCGCGCCGTCCGCCTTTTCGGCTAGAATCGAAACAAAGCACGAACACCATACGCGTTCGCCTTGTGTTCCGCAAGGGTATCGGTGCGGCCGGACCTGTTCATTTGAGGGCTGTCATCCCGGGCGACCGAATGGATCCCGGATCGGCGCCGCTTCGCGGCTTGTCCGGGATGACCATTCGCGAGGAGGCGAGGCTCGACTAGCGCAGCCTGATGATGCGACAGGGATCGCCCGCCTTGGCTGGTTCGGCGAAAGCCGGGCGGACCACCAGTGCCTCGGCGCGCGACAGGTTCGCCAGCATCGAGGAATCCTGCTTGGCGAAGGGCCTGACGCGTCGCTCGCCAGCGGTCGTCTCGATCGTGGCACGCAGATAGTCCTGGCGCTCGTCATTGGCCGGCAGGTCGACGGCGAGGATGGCGGGTTCGCTGCGGTCGCGCTCGGGATCGACAACGCCGAGCAGCGCCTCGACCAGCGGCATCGCGAAGAGATGGCCGCAGACGATCGAGGAGACCGGGTTGCCGGGGAGGCCGAGCGCGACTATGGGCCCGAGCCGGCCCATCATCATCGGCTTGCCCGGGCGCATCGCGATCTTCCAGAAACCGAGCGCCATGCCCTGCGCCTTCAGCGCCGCCTGGACCAGATCGTGCTCGCCGACCGAGGCGCCGCCGAGGGTGATCAAGACATCGGCGCCGGCGGCGCGCGCCGCGTCGATCTTGGCGGCCAGATCCGGGTGGTTGTCGCGGGCGATGCCGAGATCGAGCGTCGTGCCGCCTGCCTGCTTGATCAGCGCGGCGAGGGCGAAGCTGTTGGAGGCGACGATCTGGTCGGGGCCGACCGGCTCGCCCGGCAGGACGAGCTCGTCGCCGGTGGCGAGGATCGCGACCAGCGGCTTGCGGCGGACCGAAAGCGTGGGATGGCCGGCAGCGGCGGCGAGGCCGAGCGCGGCGCTGTCGAGCCGGCGGCCAGTCTTGAGCAGGACCTCGCCGGTCTGAAAATCGAGCCCGGCCGGGCGGATGAACTGGCCCTTGCTCGCTGGCCTGGTGACGCGGATGACCGGGCCGCCGACGCCCTCGGCATGCTCCTGGATCAGGATCGCATCGGCGCCGTCGGGGATTGGCGCGCCGGTGAAGATGCGTACCGTCTCGCCGGGCCCGACCTGGCCGGAAAAGCCGCGGCCGGCGGCGGATCCGCCGATGACCTTGAGCTCCTTGCCCGGCTCCAGGTCGGCGGCGCGGGCGGCATAGCCGTCCATGGCCGAATTGGCGAAGGGCGGCTGGGTCCTGAGCGCAGCGACGTCCTCAGCCAGTACGCGGCCGGCGCAGTGCGCCAGCGCCAGCGTCTGCGCCGGCGTCGGGCCGGGCACACTGTCGAGCAGCGCCTTGAGCGCGACCGGGACGGGGGTGAGGCTCATGCCTATGGTCCTGCGATCTCGTAGGTTCCGGACTTGCCGCCGGATTTATGCACGAGTCGGACGCCTTCGATATGCATGGCGCGATCGACCGCCTTCACCATGTCGTAGACGGTTAGGCAGGCGACGCTGACGGCGGTCAGCGCTTCCATCTCGACGCCGGTCTTGCCGGTCAGCTTGACCTCCGCGCGCACGCGTACACCCGGCAGGGCCTCGTCGATCGAGAGGTCGACGGAAATCTTGCTCAGGAGCAGCGGGTGGCAGAGCGGGATCAGCTCGTGCGCGCGCTTGGCAGCCATGATGCCGGCGAGACGCGCCGTGCCGAGCACATCGCCCTTCTTGGCCTCGCCGTCGCGGACGATCGCCAGCGTCTCGGCTTGCATCACCACATGGCCTTCGGCGATCGCCGTGCGGACAGTCTCGGCCTTGTCGCCGACATCGACCATATGGGCCTCGCCCTTCTGGTCGAGATGGGTAAGGCGGCTCATGCCGCCGCCTCGGTGGTGTTTCCAGTCAGGAGCTGGCGGGTCGCGGCCGCCACGTCCGCCTGGCGCATCAGGCTTTCGCCGACCAGAAAAGTGTTGACGCCGCAAGCCTGCAGGCGGGTGATATCGGCATGGGTGAAGATGCCGCTCTCCCCGACGAGCAAACGATCCTTCGGCACGCGCGGCGCCAGCCGCTCGGTGACGGCGAGGTTGAGCTTGAAAGAGCGCAGGTCGCGATTGTTGATGCCGACCAGCCTGGTGTCGAGGCTCAAGGCGCGCTCCAGCTCGGCCTCGTCATGGACTTCGGCGAGCGCGGCCATGCCGAGCGCCTTGGCAGTGGCGGTAAGCTCGCGCGCCGCGGCATCGTCGAGCGAGGCCATGATGATCAGGATGCAGTCGGCGCCCCAGCTGCGCGCTTCGAAGACCTGGTAGGGCTCGAACATGAAGTCCTTGCGCAGGCCCGGCAGCCCGGAGGCGGCGCGCGCTTCGCCAAGATATTCCGGCCGGCCCTGGAAGGAGGGCGTGTCGGTCAGCACCGAGAGGCAGGCGGCGCCGCCTTCGGCATAGGCTTTCGCCAGCGCCGGCGGGTCGAAATCGGCGCGGATCAGCCCCTTGGAGGGCGAGGCCTTCTTGATCTCGGCGATCAAGGCCGGGCCGCCGGCGCGGTGCTTGGCTTCGAGCGCGCCGATGAAGTCGCGCGGCGCAGGCTGCGCTGCGGCGCGCTTCTCGATCTCGGCCTGCGGCACGGCGGCACGCGCAGCCGCGATCTCCTCGCGCTTATAGGCCTCGATCCGCCTGAGGATATCGGACATGGGCAGCCTCACGCATTGGAGCTTGCGACGAGCGTCGCGAGCGCGGCCTTGGCCTCGCCATTGTCCAGCACGCCATAGGCCTGCGCCAGCCCCTCGCCGAGCGCAGCGGCCTTGCCGGCGACGACGAGCGCAGCGGCGGCATTGAAGGCAGCGATGTCGCGGAAGGCGGTCTTGGCCCCGCCGAGCACGTCCTGCAAAGCCTGAGCATTCTGCGCCGGCTCGCCGCCGCGCAGATCCTCGGGCTTGGCGCGGGCGATGCCGACATCCTCGGGCGCGATGTTGAAACTATCGATCTTGCCGTCCTTCAGCGCGACGACGCGGGTCGGACCGGTGGTGGTGATCTCGTCGAGCCCGTCGGAGCCGTGCACAGCCCAGACCGTCTGCGAGCCGAGCGATTGCAGCACCTTGACCATCGGCTCGAGCCAGGTCTCCGAGAAGGCGCCGATCAATTGCTTCTTCACCCCGGCCGGGTTGGAGAGCGGGCCGACCAGGTTGAAGATGGTGCGGGTGCCGAGCTCGGTGCGAACCGGCGCGACATGGCGCATCGAGGCGTGATGGGTCGGCGCGAACATGAAGCCGACGCCGGCTTCAGCGATGCAGCGCTCGGTGCCGGCGGGTTCGAGCCCGACCTTGACGCCGAGCGCGGTCAGGACATCGGCGGCGCCGGAGCGCGAGGACGCAGCACGGTTGCCGTGCTTGGCGACCGGGACACCGCAGGCGGCGACGATGATCGAAGCCAGCGTCGAGACGTTGTAGGAGCCGGAGGCGTCGCCGCCGGTGCCGACGATGTCGATGGCGTCGACCGGTGCCTGGACGGTGAGCATGCGGGCGCGCATGGCGGTGACGGCGCCGGCAATCTCCTCGGTGGTCTCGCCGCGCACGCGCAGCGCCATCAGGAAGGCGGCCGCCTGCGCATTCGTGACCTCGCCGGAGAGCATCGATTCGAAGGCGTCGCGGGCTTCCTCGCGCGACAGCGAGGCGCCGGTCGCGACCTTGGCGATGAAGGGTTTGAAGTCGTCCATGAGAACTCGATCGATCAGGCTGTCGCGGAAAGGGCGGCTTTGGCGTTCTGGCGCGACCATCGCTCGGCGAGATCGAGGAAATTGCGCAGGATGGTGGCGCCATGCTCCGAGGCGATGCTCTCGGGATGGAACTGCACGCCATGCACCGGCAGGTCGCGATGCGAGAGCGCCATGATCATGCCGTCGCCGGATTCAGCCTCGATGGAGAGTTCGGCCGGGCAGGTCTCGCGCCGAACGACCAGCGAGTGATAGCGCGTCGCCTCGAGTGGGCCGTTGATGCCATGGAACAGGCCGCGGGCGCGGTGCGTGATGGTCGAGACCTTGCCGTGCATCGGCAGGGGCGCTCGAACCACTTCGCCGCCGAAAACCTGGCCGATCGTCTGCAAGCCGAGGCAGACGCCGAAAATCGGCTTTTTGTCCGCGCCTTCGCGCACGAGATCGAGGCAGATGCCGGCTTCATTGGGCGTGCACGGGCCGGGCGAGAGCACGATCGCATCATGGTCGCCGGCGAGGGCCTCATCGACCGAGAGCGTGTCGTTGCGGCGCACGTGGACCTGCGCTCCGAGCCCGCCGATCAGGTGGACCAGGTTCCAGGTGAAGCTGTCGTAATTGTCGATCAGCAGGATGCGCATCACGTCCAGGCCGTTCCCACCCAGTTTCTCAGGGCTGCACATGCCCCCGAACGCGCGCCCCGGTCAAGCGCGAGGGCGCGGAGCTGGCTGCTCCGCGCCCTCGGAATCTTCAGCTGCGTCGGCGTTGAGCGTCACTTCACCCGGCGGTAATGCGCCGTCATGAACTGGACCCAATGGCCGTCCTCGCCTTTCGTTTGCGAGGACAGAATGTGATGGTCCGGGCTCTTGATCTCGACGATGTCCTGATAAGCTGCCGTCTTGCCGGGGTTGGTGAAATCGGGACCTTCGGTATCGAGGGTCAGGACTTTGCCGTCGGCGCTGCGCGTGCCGGAATAGATCCATTGACCGCTCATCATCGAGCCGATGAAGGAGCCGACAAAGCGTTGCTTCAGCGGATCGTAGCCGAGCGTGATCCGGGTCGTCGCCGGGCTGCCGTCGGGCATGCAGCCGGTGCCGTCGCCGACGAGCCAGAGCCCGCCGATCGACGAGTAGGACTGCGTGCCTGAAGACTTCATCGGCGGCTGGTCCGGCCCCATCATGCATTCGCTCTCATAGGTCCACTCGCCGACGAGCTGGAGGAGCCAGTCATGCTCCGCCTGGGGCTTGGCCGGCATGCAGCCGGAGAGATCGCCGGCCTGCGGCTTGTCGAGTTCTGCTGTGTTGGTCATGGCTCATCCTCCTTTGCTTTGCTTCTCTGGTGTGAACAGTCGAATGCGCTGCGGTCAGGCCGCGGCAGCAACCAGCTGCGGGCGCTCCGTGGCCTGCTTGAGCGCGGCGAGGCCCTTCTCGAAATCGCCGCCGACCATGCGGTCCATGTTGAAGATCGTGCCCATGACCTTGCCCATGAACGGGCAGGCGCCCTGCATGTGCCAGGTCACCAGCGTGCCGCCCTCTGCCGGGGTGAGGCTGAATGTGATCAGGTTGTGGCAGGCCATGGGCTTGGTCATGTCGAGCGTGACGGCGAGCTTGGTCGGCGCCTGGACCTCGACGATCGCAAGTTCGCCGGTGCCGGCCTGCTTGTTGCCGTCGAAGGCGTAGACGGCGCCGACGCCGGAGGTCTCGCCCTTGAAGCTGCGCTTCATCGCCGGATCCTTCTTCTCGTAGGGCGACCAGGCGCCCCATTCCCGGAAGTCCGAGAGCAGGGCGAAGATACGCTCGGGTGTGGCCCGGATCGTCGCGGAACGGCTGACCTCGAAGAGATCGGGCTTGCGTGCGGCGACAATGAGGAGGCCGGCGACAAGGGCGAGCACGGCGATGGCGAGATAGGTGAGCATGGTTTCCTCCTGTTGGCAGGCGTTGCGGGGCCGATCTTTCCGCCCGTCTGCTGCTAGGACGCTGGCGCCTCGGCCGATCCGACAGCCGGCGCGAAAATTTTTCGCGAGCCGGCTGAAGGCTTCATTTGCTCGGCTCTGCAGCAACCACAGGCGCGCCGCTGCAGAGTGGCGCTGCCAGGACCTCGGCGAGCAGGTCGCGCTGGTTAAGACGGGCGCGCTCGGCGTAGTGGCCGGCGTGCTGGCCGAGAAACAGGCCCGCCGCTCCCAGCAAGGCGATCGACAGGAGCGGCAGGGCGAGGCCGAGCCGCCGGGCGATCTGGCGACGCTTCGCCAGGCCGGCCGCCAAGGTCACCGCGCCGATGGAGCAACAGATCATCGCGCCCTCCCGCTCGTCAGGGACTATTCCGCCGCCGGGGCGTGGCAGCAGGAGGCCTCCTCTCGCCAGCGGCCGGTCATGTCGGTCTTGCCGGGCGTGTCGTAGCGGTCGCGCGGGCGGACCCAGTCGGTCAGATTGCCGGCCGGGCCGGTCTCGTTGCGGCCCTTCGGGGTCAGGTCGAGATACATGTAGGTACCGAGCACCTCCTCGGCGCCGCGGCCGAAGGTCGAATAGGTCTGGTAGATCGTCCCGTCCGCATCCTTCTGGAAAACGGTATGGCCGGACAGGTCTTCCAGCGGCGAGGCGATCGTTTCGAAATTGTAGAAGGCGCTGGCGAGCTGCTCCGGCGTGTAGGAGACGTCGAAATCGTAGTTGAAGTCGCTGCCATGGGACGAAACCCAGTGGAAATTCCAGCCCATGCGCTCCTTATAGGCCTCGATCTCGGGGAGCGGCGCGCGCGCCACCGCGACATAGGCGACGTCGTGCCGTTCGAGATGCTGCAGCACGCCATCGACATGGTCGGCCTCGAAGGAGCAGCCGACGCAGCCCTCGATCTGGCCGGGCGCCAGCATGAAATGCTTGACGATGAGCTGGCTGCGGCCACGGAACAGGTCGGCGAGCGTCTGTTTCCCGGTCGGCGTGTCGAAGACATAAGTCTTCTCGATCTTGATGCGTGGCAGGGCGCGGCGCTCGGCGGCGACCGCGTCGCGTTGGCGCGTCAACGCCTTTTCCTTGACGAGCAGGGCCTTACGGGCGGCGATCCAGTCTTCCTTGCTGACGGTAGTCTGGGTCATGGTCGGTCTCCTCGCTGCGCTGGCCGCTTCCGATCCTGAGCCTCAGGATCTCGAAGCAAGCTGTTGTCATCGGCGAGTTTTTGGTCCCGGCCCTATCCAGCCGAGGCCAATCGCTCGTCGCCCCTTTGAGGCAAGGACGAACGGGCGGGCGCGGGGTCGACATCGCGCCAAAAAGAATCTGCAACGCTGGTCCGTCGCCGGCTTAGCCCGCCGCGGCCTGCCCGCTCTCGCGCATCAGCCGGTCGATATGCTGGCGGATATGGGCAGCCTCACTGGCCGAGCCTGCGAGCGCTATGGCGCGGTCGAAGATGGTACGTGCCTCGCGGTCGCGGCCGAGCTGCACCAGCAGCCAGCCCTTGAAGCCGAAGAAGTAGAAATAGCCCGAGAGTTGCTGTTCCAGCGGCTCGACCATGGCGAGCGCAGCTTCAGGCCCTCGCAGCTTGGCGACTGCGACGGCGCGGTTGAGCGTGATGACCGGCGAAGGCTGGATGTGCTCCAGCGTGGCGTAGAGCAGGTCGATCTGCGCCCAGTCGGTCTCGTCCGGCCGCGCCGCACGGGCATGAACACCCGCGATCGCTGCCTGCATCTGATAGGGGCCGGGCCGGCGATGGCGCATCGCCTTGTCGACCAGCGCCAGACCCTCCGCGATCATCTCGCGGTCCCAGAGCGTCCGGTCCTGATCGTCGAGCAGGACGATCTGGCCGTCGGCGTCGAGCCTGGCCGGCGCACGGGCGTGCTGAAGCAGCATCAGAGCCAGCAACCCCATGATCTCCGGCTCGGTCGGGAACAGTCGCAGCAGCAGCCGCATCAGCCGGATCGCCTCCTCGCTGAAGGGGCGCCGCCGGTCGGCCTCGGCGCCGCTGGCCGAATAGCCCTCGTTGAAGACGAGATAGAGCATCGCCGCGACCGCTGCGAGCCGTTCGGCGCGCTCGATCGGGCCGGGCGTCTCAAACGGGACGTGGGCAGCAGTAACGCGCGCCTTGGCGCGGGTGATGCGCTGCTCCATCGCGCTCTCGCCGACCAGGAACGCACGGGCGATCTGCTTGACGCTGAGCCCCGAGACGATGCGCAAGGCGAGAGCGACCTGCTGCGTCGCCGGCAGGTCGGGATGGCAGCAGATGAACAGCAGCCGCAGGATGTCGTCGCGGTAATGGCCGCCATCGAGCCGCTCGGCGACCTCGCTCTCGGCGTCACCGAGATCGGAGAGCCTGTCCTCGTCAGGCAGCGCTTCCTGCTTCTTCTGGCGCCTGACCTGATCGAGCGCGACATTGCGGCCGACGAAGATCAGCCAGGCGGCGGGATCGCGCGGCGGGCCGTTCTGCGGCCAGGTCCTGAGCGCCCGGAGGCAGGCCTCCTGATAGGCCTCCTCGGCGATGTCGAGATCGCGAAAATAGCGCAGCAGGGCGCTGATCGCCTGAGGGCGCGCCGAGGTCAGCGCCGCATGGATCCAGGCGATCTCGGCCATGATCAGACTCCGGCCGGATAGTAGACGGCGAGCGGACGGACCTCGAAGGCGCCGCCCGGATTGGCCTCGCCGAGCTCGCGCGCGATGCCGAGCGCCTCGTCGAGATCGGCGACGTCAACGATGTAGAAGCCGAGGAACTGCTCCTTGGTCTCGGCGAAGGGGCCGTCGATGATCAGCGGCGGATCGCGGTCCTTGCGCAGCGTCGTCGCCGCCGTGGTCGGCAGCAGGCGCGCGACCGGGCCGAGCTTGCCGTCCTTGGCGATGCGCTGGCGGACCTTTTCGAGGCGGCCCATGACCTCCTCGTTCTGCTCCTTCGTCCAGGCCGTGACGACCTCTTCGGAATGATAGCAAAGGATGGCGTAATGCATGCGCAGCGCTCCGGTTCAGGCCAAGGACGTTCGGCTGGGCCGGCAGCCGACAATCGCGGAGCAAAAAAATCAAGCTGCGTCGATACTCCTCCAGACAAAGTCGTCCCGGGCGGGCGAAGCCCGACCCGGGACCCATTCCGGAACCTCTATCGGGAAGGCTCAGGCATGGATCCCGGATCTCCGCTTCGCTGCGTCCGGGATGACGATGTGGGAAAAGAAGGAGCTAGACGACCGGCGGGTTGAGCCGGGCGAAGCCTTCCTGGCGATGATAGGGGAAGGCCGGGTAGGGCGGCACCGTCGCGCTCGCCTTGTCGAGTCTTGCGATCTGCTCCGGCGTCAGGGCCCAGCCGACAGCGCCGAGATTGTCGCGCAGTTGCGTCTCGTTGCGGGCCCCGATGATCACGGATGCGACGGTCGGACGCTGCAGCAGCCAGTTGATCGCGATCTGCGGGACAGTCCTCCCGGTCTCCTTGGCGAGTTCGTCGAGCACGTCGACAATATCGTAGAGCTTCTGATCGTCGACTGGCGGGCCGAAATCGGCAGTCTGGTGCAGGCGGCTGCCTTCAGGCAGAGGCTGGCCGCGGCGGATCTTGCCGGTGAGGCGTCCCCAGCCGAGCGGGCTCCAGACGAGGGCGCCGACGCCCTGGTCGAGGCCGAGCGGCATCAGGTCGAATTCGTAGTCGCGGCCGACCAGCGAATAATAGACCTGATGGGCGACATAGCGCGGGAAGCCGTGCTTCTCAGCCAGCGCGAGCGACTTCATCAGCTGCCAGCCGGCGAAATTGGAGACGCCGACCTGGCGGATCTTGCCGGCGCGGACCAGCGCATCGAGCGTCGAGAGTACCTCCTCGATCGGCGTGAAGGCGTCGAAGGCATGGAGCTGGAACAGGTCGATATGATCGCTGCCGAGCCGGCGCAGCGCGGCCTCGGTGCCGTCGATCAGACGGCTGCGCGAGGAGCCGGCATCGTTCGGGCCGTCGCCCATCGGCAGGGTCAGCTTGGTCGAGATCAGGACCTTGCCGCGCCGGCCCTTGATCGCGGCGCCCAGGACCTCCTCGGAGGCACCGCTCGAATAGACGTCGGCGGTGTCGAACAGGTTGACGCCGGCTTCGAGGCAGATGTCGACGAGGCGGGTCGCCTCCTTGGCGTCGCTGGTGCCCCAGTTGCTGAAGAGCGGGCCCTGGCCGCCAAAGGTGCCGGCGCCGAAGCTGAGGGCGGGAACCTTGAGGCCGGAGCGGCCGAGATATCTGTAGTCCATGGTCGATGTCCTTCTATGAAGTCTTTGATATTCAAGCCTGCGGGCAAGAGGCGGGGGCGGGCTGCAGCGCCACCTGCGGGCGCCTGTCGAGGCGTAGGCTGATGACGGCCAGAACCAGGCTCGCAAGGGGCACCAGAGCGGCGACCCAGGTCACGGCGGCCAGTCCCGGGCCGTGCTCGATGGTGACGCCGCCGAGCCAGGCGCCGAAGGCATTGCCGAGGTTGAAGGCGGCGATGTTGAGGCTGGAGGCGAGATTACGCCCGGCAGGCCCGGCCTTGTCGAGTACGCGCATCTGCAAGGGTGCGACGGTGGCGAAGGCAGCGGCACCGATCAGGCCGACGAAGATCGTCACGGCGATGGGCGAACGCAACGCCGCCGTCATCGCAAAGAGCACGATGGCGAGGCTCGCCGTGGTCGCGAGCAGCGCGACCGGCAGGTTGCGGTCGGCGAGCTTGCCGCCGAGCATGTTGCCGACGATCAGGCCGAGGCCGAACAGCAGCAGGATCGGCGAGACGGCTTCCTGCGAAAAGCCGGTGATCTCGACCAGGATCGGCTGGATATAGGTGAAGACCGCGAAGACGCCGCCGAAGCCGAGCACGGTCATGGCGAAGCCGAGCAGCACCTGCGGGTCGGCTAGCGTCGCGAGCTCCTGGCGCAGCGGCGCGACCTCGACCTTGCCCTTGTCGGCCGGAACGAAGCGGGCAAGCACCAGCATGGCGACGACACCGATGCCGGCGATGGTCCAGAAGGTGGCGCGCCAGCCGAAATGCAGGCCGAGCCAGGCGCCGGCGGGCACGCCGAGCAGGGTCGCGATGGTGAGGCCGGTGAACATCACGGCGATGGCCGATGCCTTCTTGTCCTCTGGCACGAGGCTGGTCGCGACGACCGAGCCGACGCCGAAGAAGGTGCCGTGCGCCAGCGAGGTGACGATGCGCGCCGCCATCAGAAGACCGTAGCTCGGGGCGAGCGCACAGGCGACATTGCCGAGAGTGAAGATCGCCATCAGCAGGATCAGCACCTGCTTGCGCGGGAGCTTGCGGGTAGCCAGCGTGAGGACGGGCGCGCCGACGAAGACGCCGAGCGCATAGCCGGAGATCAGCAGGCCGGTCATCGCGACCGAGACCTGCAGGTCGGCGGCGACCTGCAACAACAGGCCCATTATGACGAATTCGGTGGTGCCGATGCCGAAGGCACCGGCGGTGAGGGCATAGACGGCAATGGGCATGGGAGGCTCCGCGCCAGGGGAGAGGAGATGATGCCGAGCCAGATGGTGCAATGCAGCGGTTTGAACTAGGATGCCGCCCGTAACATCACTTGTGACTTGAGTTCACCATGGCCGCTTTGCTCAGCAATCGCTCCGGCGAGATGGAAGTGTTCGCGGCCGTGGTCGAGCGCGGCGGCTTCTCCGCGGCCGCCAAGCTCTTCGGCATGACGCCGTCGGCCGTGAGCAAGCTGGTCACGCGGCTGGAGGCCAGGCTTGGCGCCAGGCTGGTCAATCGCTCGACGCGCAAGCTGCAGCTGACCGCGGAAGGACAGGCCTTCCACCAGCGCTGCGTCACCATCCTCTCCGATATTGCCGAGGCGGAATGCGAGGCCGCCGCCGGGCGGGCGCCGCGCGGACGGGTGCGAGTCAACGCCAATGTCGCCTTCGGCAACCAAATTCTGCTGCCGCTGGTGCCGGCCTTCCTCGCCGAGCATCCCGAGCTCTCGATTGATCTCGTCTTCACCGACCAGGTCGTCGACCTGATCGAGGAGCGGGCCGATATCGCGATCCGCGTTGCGCCCGGGCCCTTGCGCGGCAACCAGCTGATGGCGCGCAAGATCGGCGAGAGCGGCGTCGCCGTCGTCGCCTCGCCCAACTATCTCGCGCGCCATGGCGAGCCGAGGACGCCGGGCGATCTGGCGAAACACAACCTGATCGGCTTCAACTTCGCCCGCTCGGTCGAGGGCTGGCCCTTCCGCGTCGACGGCGCGCTAATCTCGATCGCCGCGGTCGGCAACACCCAGGTCGGCGATGGCGAAATCGCGCGCCAGCTCGCCGTCGCCGGTGTCGGGCTCGCCCGGCTCGGCCGCTTCCATACCCAGGCCGAGGTCGCCGCCGGGCGGCTGGTCACGGTGCTGGAGGACTTCAACCCCGGCGACATCGAGGTGATCCACGCCGTCTATCTCGGGCAGGGCGGATTCGTGCCGGCGCGAATGCGCGCCTTCATCGATTTCCTGGCCCGGAATGTGAAGATTCGGGCCTGACAGTCCCCACCGTCATTCCGGGGCAGGCCGGAGGCCTGAGCCCGGAATCCATGAACACAGATTTGGGAAGCAAAGGTGCCGCGATTGCCGTAGCGAGAGTTCTGCGCCGCAGCGTTCATGGATTCCGGGCTCGTCGCTTCGCGCCGCCCCGGAATGACGGTGGAAGCCTCAGCTCAGCAACAGGCTGTCGTCGGAGAGTTCCTCGCCGCGCACCTGCTTGAACAGGCGCAAGAGATCGGGAACGTCCATCGCCTTGCGGCGCTCGCCGGCGATGTCGAAGACGACCTTACCCTCGTGCAGCATCACGGTACGGCTGCCATGGTCGAGCGCGTCGCGCATCGAATGGGTGACCATCAGCGCGGTCAGCTTCTGCTCCTCGACGATGCGCCGGGTCAGGTCGAGCACGAAGGCGGCGGTGCGCGGATCGAGCGCGGCGGTGTGCTCGTCGAGCAGCAGGGTCTTGGTGCCCGCCAGCGTCGACATCAGCAGGCTGACCGCCTGGCGCTGACCGCCCGACAGCAGGCCCATCGAATCGCCGAGGCGGTTCTCCAGGCCGAGGCCGAGGACCGCCAGCTTGTCGCGAAACACCGCGCGCCGCGAGCGGTCGAGCGCCGCGCCAAGGCCACGGGCGCGGCCGCGCGCCTGAGCCAGCGCCATGTTCTCCTCGATCGTCAGGCGCTCGCAGGTGCCGGCCATCGGGTCCTGGAAGACGCGCGCGATCAGGCCGGCGCGCTTCGGCGTCGGCCAGCGCGTCACGTCGATGCCGTCGACCTCGACCGAGCCGCGCTCGGCCCGGGCATCGCCGCTGAGGACGTTGAGCAATGTCGACTTGCCGGCGCCGTTCGAGCCGATGACGGTGATGAACTCGCCGTCGGCCACGCTGAGGTCGAGGCCGCGCAGCGCCCGGTTCTCCAGCGGCGTGCCGCGCCCGAAGGTGACATGGACGTCCCGGACGCTGATCATGGCGCGCTCCGCTTGAACAGGCTGCGCAGCGGATTGGCGACACCAGGCAGCATCAGGGCGATGCCGACCAGCACGGCGGTGACGAGGTTGAGGTCGGAGGCGCGCAGGCCGAGCCAGCCGGCGTTCAGGGCGAGCGCGATGGCGAGCCGATAGGCGATGGCGCCGATCAGGCAGGAGAAGACCGCGACGACAATCGATCTGGTGCGGAAGATCGTCTCGCCGAGGATGACGGCGGCGAGGCCGGCGATGATCGTGCCGGTGCCGATGCTGACATCGGCGAAGCCCGCCGTCTGCGCGAACAGCGCGCCGGCCAAGGCGACGAGGCCGTTGGAGAGGGCGACGCCGACATAGACGTGCATGTCGGTGCGGATGCCCTGCGCCCGCGCCATGCGCGGATTAGCGCCGGTGGCGCGCATGGCGAGGCCGAACTCGGTCTTGAGGAAGCGGGCGAGCAAAGCGGCGATCACGGTGACGATGATCAGCAGCGCGAGCACCCGCAAGGTCGGCCGGACGGGCAGCCCGGTCGCGACGATCAGCGGGTTCAGCCAGGCGAAGAAGTCGATCACCGTCGGCCGGTTCATCAGCGGGATATTGGGCACGCCCATCACCCGCAGATTGATCGAGAACAGCGCCGTCATCGTCAGGATGCCGGCGAGCAGATGCAGGATCGCAAAGCGGATGTTGAGCCAGGCGGTGACGCTGCCGGCGAGGCAGCCGGCGACGATCGCCGCCAGCGTGGCGAACAGCGGATTGACCCCGCCCGCGATCATCGCCGCCGCGACGGCGGCGCCAAGCGGCAAGGTGCCGTCGACCGTCAGGTCGGGAAAGTCGAGGACGCGGAAGGTGATGTAGACGCCGAGCGCCACGAGAGCGAACACCAGTCCGATCTCGATGGCGCCCAGGGTGGCGATGAGACTCATCGGTCGCCCTGCTTGTTCTGTTCTGGAATGGGTAGGCGGCCGAAGAGAGCGGCGGCGCGGGAACGCCGCCGCTCGTCAGATCAGTTGATCACCTGCTTGGCGCGGGCCTGCACGGCGGCCGGGATCGTCACGCCCATGGCGGCGGCCGCCTTGGCGTTGATGACGAGATTGCTGCCGCTGGCGTTGCTGACCGGGATCGTGCCGGGCTTCTCGCCCTTTAGGACCCGCACGACCACAGCGCCGGTCTCGACGCCGACCTGGAAATAGTCGAAGCCGATCGAGGCGACCGAGCCCTTCTGGACCGACTCGGTGTCGCCGGTGAAGACCGGCAGCTTGTTGTCGGTGCCGACGGCGAGCACGGTGCCGAGCGCCGAGATGATGGTGTTGTCGGTCGGCAGGTAGATCGCATCGACCTTGCCGACGAGGCTCTGCGCCGCGGCGGAGACATCGGCGGTGCGGCCGGCCGAGGCCTCGACGATCTGGAGGTTGCGGGCTGGCGCCAGCGCCTTCACGGCGTTGAGCAGCGCGACACTGTTGGCCTCGCCGGGATTGTAGACGACGCCAATCTTCTTGGCAGACGGCACCAGTTCCTTGATCAGGTCGAACTGGGCTTCCAGCGGCGAGAAATCGGAGATGCCGGTGACGTTGCCGCCGGGCGCCTGTCTGTCCTTGACGATTTGGGCGGCGACCGGGTCGGTCACGGCGGTGAAGACCACGGGAATCGTCTGCGTCGCCGTGACCATCGCCTGGGCCGAGGGGGTCGCGATCGCGACGATCACGTTCGGGTTCTCGCCAGCGAATTTCTGGGCGATCTGGGCTGCCGTCGCTGGCGAGCCCTGCGCCGATTCATAGCGGAAGGTCAGGTTGGTGCCGTCCTTGTAGCCGGCCTCCTCCAGCGCCTTCTTGACGCCGTCGCGGGTGGCATCGAGGGCCGGGTGCTCGACGATGGCGGTGACGGCGACCGTCACCTTCTGAGTCTGCTGGGCGATGGCGGCCGTGCCGGCCAGAAGCGCCAGGGCGAGACCGCTGCCTATCATGGCTGCGCGCAAACGCATGGTTTCCTCTCCATTTGTCACCGAGCCCTGTCGGTCCGCATCAGGCATTCGTGCCAGCGGGCAGGGCCGGTTCTGATTGCTGAGGGGCCGTCCGAAGCAACCTAGAGGCTAGGGAGTGGCGCTCTCGACTACCGGCAATATGCGCGGGCCAAAACACGCCGCGCAAGTGAGCGGACATGCGTCTTCGGGCTGCGCGTATGCAGGCTATTGCTACCGGATCACTGGCCTCGCCGGCTACGGGCGGCGAAGCGCACGGCCTCTTCGGCCGCCTTGAACAGGGCTTTCGCCTTGTTGATGCATTCGAGCTGCTCGGAGGCCGGGTTCGAATCGTAGACGATGCCGGCGCCGGCCTGGACCTGCATGCGGCCGTCCTGGACGACCGCCGTGCGCAGGACGATGCAGGTGTCCATCTCGCCGTTGGCGCCGAAATAGCCGATGCAGCCGCCATAAGCGCCGCGCCCGTCCTTCTCCAGCTCGTCGATGATCTCCATGGCGCGCACCTTCGGCGCGCCGGAGACGGTGCCGGCAGGGAAGCCGGCAGCGAGAGCCGAGAGCGCGTCGTGCTCGCCGGAGATCCGTCCCTCGACGTTCGAGACGATGTGCATCACCTGGCTGTAGCGCTCGATGAAGAAGGAATCGGTGACATTGACGCTGCCGATCTCCGCGACCCGGCCGACATCGTTGCGGCCGAGATCGAGCAGCATGAGGTGCTCTGCCCGCTCCTTGGGATCGGCCAGCAATTCGTCGGCGAGGGCTTCGTCGGCCTCCGGCGTCGCGCCGCGCGGGCGCGTGCCGGCGATCGGCCGGATCGTGACCTTGCCGTCGCGCAGCCGGACCAGGATCTCGGGGCTCGAGCAGACGATCTGGAAGGCCTCGAAATCGAGATAGCAGAGGAAGGGCGCCGGATTGACCCGCCGCAGAGCCCGGTAAAGCGCGAAGGGCGGCAATTCGAACGGCGCTTCGAAGCGCTGCGAGAGCACGACCTGGAAGATGTCGCCGGCGCGGACATATTCCTGCGCCCGCGCCACCATGGCGTGGAACTCGGCCTCGCTGGTGTTCGAGGTCGAGTCCGGATGCGGGATGGCGGCGATGTCGATGCCGGCTTCGTCGGGCAGGGGGCCTTCGAGCGCCCGTACCACCGTGTCAAGCCGCTCCTGCCCCCGCTCATGGGCGGCGCGGGCCGGGACGCCGGCCTGCGGGCGCACTGGCGTCACCACCGTGATCTCGTCGCGGATCGAATCGAACACGACCATCAGCGTCGGCCGCGTCAGGATGGCGTCGGGCACGCCCGGGCCGGTTGCCTTCGGCTCCGGCAGGCGCTCCATCAGGCGCACCATGTCGTAGCCGAGATAGCCGAACACGCCGGCGGCCATCGGCGGCAGGCCGTCGCGATCGGGGATGGCGCTCTCGGCGAGCAGGGCGCGCAGGGAGTCGAAGGCCGGGCGCGGATCGGCAACGAAATCCTCATCCTGAGCAAGGCGGCGCAGCGAGGCCTGCCCGCGATGGCAGCGCCAGATCACGTCGGGATCGAGCCCGATCATCGAGTAGCGGCCGCGTACCGCGCCACCCTCGACGGATTCGAGCAGGAACGCTGGACCTCCATAAGTGTGGCGCAGCTTCAGGAAGGCGGCGACCGGCGTCTCGCAATCGCCGACCAGCGACAGCGTCAGCAATTGCGGCTCGCCGGCGGCGTAGGCGGCGGCGAAGCGGGCGAAGTCGGCGGCCGGATCCATGCGTCCCGCTTCAGTTCTGGCTGCCGCCGGTGGCGTTGCGCAGCGCCGCCTGGTTGACCTGCACGCCGAGATCGTTCTGCAGCTTGCTCACATACTGCGCGAGGATGTCCTCGCTGATGCTGGAGGTCAGCAGCCGCACGAAGTTCTCGGCCTCCTCGGCGGTGCGGACATAAGGCGTAACCGTCGCTTCCTTGACCTGGAAGACCACGCGGCCGGCATTGTCGACCGCGGCCGAGCCGGCCTTGCCGGCCGGCGTGCCGAACACCAGCGAGACGACGTTGCGCGGCAGCGCCTCGCTCTGGTCCTGGCGGCCGAGCGTGACAGTCTCGAAGGCCAGCCCCTGGGCGAAGGCGAGCGCATCGAGCTTCTCACCGGCGTCGAGCTTCTGCACGATCTCGCGCGCCTGCGCCGACAATCGGGTGGCGACCTCGTCGGCGCGCCATTGCTTCTCGACCTCGGCCTTGACCTCGTCGAAGCTGCGCTCGCGCGGCGGATCGATCTTGATGACGTCGTACCAGACATAGCCGCCATTGTTCGGCAGGCGGATCGCCTCGTTGTCGACGCCGATATCGGAGCGGAAGATCGCCTGCTGCGTCGCGTCGCCGCCGGGGAGGGCCGTCTCCTGCGTGCCGTCGGCCTTGCCGAGGCTGGAATCGGCCGGGCCGAATGTCCGCAGCGCGAGATTGAACTCCTTGGCGATCTCGGGCAGCGGCTTGGCCGAGGCGCGCTGGTCCTCGATCTTGTCGTGCAGCTCGGTCATCTGCTCGCTGGCGCGGCTGGTCGCGACGTCACGGCGGACCTCGTCGGCGACCTCCTCGAAGCTCTTGAGGCGAGCGGCCTCGATCGTCGGCACACGCAGCAGCACGACGCCGAAGCCGCCCTGCACGGGCTCGCTGACCGCGCCCTGCGCCAGCGCGAAGGCTGCGTCACGCACGGCCGGATCGAACAGGCCCTCGCGGGTGAAGGTACCGAGCGCGAGATCGGCCGTGGCGATGTTGCGGCTTGCGGCGACCGCTTCGAAGGTCTCGCCGGCATCGATCCTGGCCTTGGCGGCCTTGGCCTCCTCGATCGAGGGGAAGCTGATCTGCTGGACGGTGCGGCGCTCGGGCGAGCCGAAGCGCTGCGTCTTGATCTGCTCGTAGCGGGCGCGGGCGTCGGCATCGCTGACTTTGGCGGGATCGGCGAGGGTGGCGGCGGTGAGGGCCAGCACGCTGGCAGTGCGATATTCGGGGGCGCGGAAGGCCGACTTGCGCTCGTCGAAATACTTGCGCAGTGCCTCGTCGGTCGGCGTGGCGATCTCGCCGGCGGCGCTTTCGGGCAGGGTGATGTAGCCGATCTCGCGCTTCTCATGGCGCAGGCGATGGCCGAGCTCCTGCAAGGCGCCCGGGGCCGTGACGGCGCCGATCACCATTTCGGCGAGTTCCTGGCGCATCGTCGCGGCGCGCTGCTCGCGCACGAATTGCTGCTCGTTCATGCCAATGGCGCGCAGCAATTCGTTGAAGCGGCTGGGCTCGAACTGGCCGGCGGCGTTCTTCAGGTTGGGATCGTTGAACAGGATGTTGCGCACGGTCTCGTCGGAGACGGCGAGGCCCATCTTCGTCGCGGTCTGATCGAGCGTCGCATCGGTGACGAGACGCGAGAGCACGCGCTGGTCGAGCCCGAGCGCCCGCGCCAGGTCCGGGCTGATCGGCCGGCGTTGCTGGCGCTGCAGCTGCTGGATCTCATTCTGATAGGCGGTTCGCACCTGCTCGAGGCCGATCTCGGTGTTCCCGACCACGGCGACGGCGTTGCGGCCATAGCCGCGGAAGATGTCGCCGATGCCCCAGATCGCAAAGGAGATGATCAGGAAGCCGAACAGCACGGCGATGATGAGCTTGCCGATCAAGCTCTGCCCCGCCTTGCGGATGCCCTGCATCATCATGGTCTTGTCTTCCCGATCCTCTCGCGGCCATGCCGCTGCGCGCCGCTTATAGGAAGAGCCGCGCCTCCCGGCAATCGCCGCCGACCGCCTCGATTGCGATCATGTGACAGCATTGCTAGAGCCGAACGGACAAGATTTGGAGAGCAGCCGTGACGCGAACGATCAAGCCGCTGGTGGCGGGCAACTGGAAGATGAACGGGCTGAAGGCGGATCTCGCCATCGCAGCCGAGGTCGCCAAGGGCGCCGATGCCGCCCTGCGGCGCGCCGTCGACCTTGCCATCTGCCCGCCGGCGACGCTGCTGTTCTCGCTGACGGCTTCGCTGATCGGCGCGCGCATCGCGACCGGCGGGCAGGATTGCAGCGCGCATGCGAGCGGCGCCTATACCGGCGAGGTGTCGGCGCCAATGCTGGTCGATGCCGGCGCGACCTTTGCGATCGTCGGCCATTCCGAGCGCCGCACCCTGCATGGCGAGAGCAATGCGCAGGTGAAGGCCAAGGCCGAGGCGGCGCTGGCGGCTGGGCTGATCCCGATCGTCTGCGTGGGCGAGACCAAGGACGAGCGCGAGGCCGGCAAGGCGCTGGCGATCGTGAAGAAGCAGCTGCGCGGCTCGGTGCCCGATGGCGCGACGGCGGCTTCGCTCGTCATCGCCTATGAGCCGGTCTGGGCGATCGGCACCGGCCTGACTCCGACCGCCGCCGACGTGGCCGAGATGCACGAGGCGATCCGGGCCGAGCTCGGGCGCATCCTCGGCAAGGCCGTGGCTGCCGGCGTCAGGCTGCTCTATGGCGGCTCGGTCAAGCCGAGCAATGCGGCCGAGCTGATGAACGTCGCCAATGTCGACGGCGCGCTCGTCGGCGGCGCCAGTCTCAAGGCCGAGGACTTCCTTTCGATCGCGCGCGCCTGCGCCTGATCACAAGGGACATCGGGACAACGCATCAAAATCGCGGGTGGCATGGGCGCAAAGCCCATGCTATGGGCAGCGCCGTTCCGCGGGATGCCGCCATCTTGGCAGGCGCTCGCGCCATACCCATTTCGAGAGCCATGCAGAACGTCCTCATCGTCATCCACCTGTTGATCGTGATCGCGCTGGTCGGCGTCGTGCTGCTCCAGCGGTCGGAAGGCGGCGGCCTCGGCATGGGTTCTGGCGGCGGCGGTGGCGTCGGCGGTTTCATGACCGGCCGTGGCCAGGCCAATGCGCTGACGCGCGCCACCGCTATCCTCGCGGGCCTGTTCTTCATCACTTCGATCGCGCTCGCGGTGCTGGCGACGCATGGCCGCACGCAGCGCTCGATCATCGACGGCGCTCCGCCTCCGGCCGGCACCACCGCTCCGGCGGCTCCGAGCGCGCCGTCCGCGCCGAATGCCGGCGGGGTCTTCGACCAACTGCAGCGGATGCAGAACCAACAAGGCGGCTCACAGCCGCCGCAGCCGGGCGCACCGACACGGTGACCGGGACGAGGCGATAAGTGGAGCATGTTCCGGCCGCGAAACCGGTACCCACTTTCGCGGAACATGCTCTAGCAGGGGCCGGGAAACCGGCCCTTCTCTTTTGTGGACAAGCGCGAGGCGCAGGACTGGCCTGCACCGACCCGCTTAGCGAATCGAACTCTAGGCGTTAAAGGTGAACTCCCATGACGCGGTATGTTTTCATCACCGGCGGCGTGGTGTCCTCGCTCGGCAAAGGCCTGGCGGCGGCGGCTCTGGCTGCTCTCCTGCAGGCACGTGGCCATAAGGTCCGCCTGCGCAAGCTCGACCCCTATCTCAATGTCGATCCGGGCACGATGAGCCCGTATCAGCACGGCGAGGTCTTCGTCACCGACGACGGCGCCGAGACCGATCTCGACCTCGGCCATTACGAGCGCTTCACCGGCCGGCCCTGCAACAAGGGCGACAACATCACCACCGGCCGCATCTACATGGACATCCTGACGCGCGAGCGCCGGGGCGACTATCTCGGCGCCACCATCCAGGTCATCCCGCACGTCACCAACGCGATCAAGGAGTTCGTGCTCTCCGGCAATGACGGCTACGATTTCGTGCTGGTCGAGATCGGCGGCACGGTCGGCGACATCGAGAGCCTGCCGTTCCTCGAATCGATCCGTCAGATCAGCCAGCAATTGCCGCGCGGCCAGTGCATCTTCGTGCACCTGACGCTGCTGCCCTACATCCCGACCGCTGGCGAACTGAAGACCAAGCCGACGCAGCACTCGGTCGCCGAGCTGCGCTCGATCGGCATCCAGCCCGACATCCTGCTCTGCCGCACCGATCGCGAGATCCCCGTCGAGGAGCGGCGCAAGCTCGCTTTGTTCTGCAATGTCCGCGAGACGGCGGTGATCGAGGCCCGCGATGTCGCCTCGATCTACGACGTGCCGCTGTCCTATCACGCCGAGGGCCTCGACACCGAGGTGCTGGCGGCGTTCGGCATGGACGACAAGGCTGCGCCGGACATCAGCAACTGGCGGCGCATCTCCGAGCGGATCAAGAACCCGGAGGGCGAGGTCACCATCGCCATCGTCGGCAAGTACACCGGGATGAAGGACGCCTATAAGTCGCTGATCGAGGCGCTGACCCATGGCGGCATCGCCAACCGGGTCAAGGTCAATCTCGACTGGATCGAGTCCGAGGTATTCGAGAAGGAGGACCCGGCGCCGTTCCTCGAACATGTCCACGGCATCCTGGTGCCCGGCGGCTTCGGCCATCGCGGCGCCGAGGGCAAGATCAAGGCGGCGAGCTTCGCCCGGCAGCGCAAGGTGCCCTATTTCGGCATCTGTTTCGGCATGCAGATGGCGGTGATCGAGGCGGCGCGCTCGCTCGCCGGGATCAAGGACGCCAACTCGACCGAGTTCGGCCCGACCGAGCAGCCCGTCGTCGGCCTGATGACCGAATGGATGCGCGGCAACGAGCTGGAGCAGCGCTTCTCGGGCGGCGATCTCGGCGGCACGATGCGGCTCGGCGCCTATCAGTCGAAGCTGTCTGAGGATACTAAGATCGCCAAGATCTACGGCTCGACCGAGATCTCCGAGCGGCATCGCCACCGCTACGAGGTCAATATGGGCTATCGCGAGATGCTCGAGGCCAAGGGCCTGCGCTTCAGCGGCGTCTCGCCCGACGGGCTGCTGCCCGAGACGGTCGAATACCCCGACCATCCCTGGTTCATCGGCGTGCAGTATCATCCCGAGCTGAAGTCGCGCCCGTTCGAGCCGCATCCGCTCTTCGCCAGCTTCATCGAGGCGGCGGTGGTGCAGAGCCGCTTGGTCTGACGGGCTCCGGACACGCTCAGCCCTCATCCTGAGGAGCCGCGTAGCAGCGTCTCGAAGGATGCTCAAGGAGGCTCTGGAAGCATCTGGAGCATCCTTCGAGACGCAGCCTGAAGACTGTTCCTCAGGATGAGGGCTGAGAGGAATGCCTCCGGCTTCGCCTGTGCAATTCCCGCCCTGATCGTCACAAGGCACGCCTCGCATTTCCTTTCGAAGACGAGGCGCGCAATGCCGCTCCCATCCACTCCGCGACAGTCTGGCGCCGACGCGCGGCTGACGTATAGTGAACCCCTTGACCATCATGGCATGCAAGGGGCGGCAGCATGACGATCTCGATGGCCGGATTGCCGGCGTTCATCCTCTATTTCTGTGTCGGCTTTGCGCTGATCGCCGGTTTCGCCGCGGTCTATATGCGCCTCACCAACCATGACGAGATCGCGCTGATCCGCGGCGGCAACCTCTCGGCAGCAATCGCCTTCGGCGGCAACCTCATCGGGTTCTCGGTGCCGCTCGAGACGGCGATCGAGCAGGCGGCCAGCATTCCCGACCTGGTGATCTGGGCCGTGATCGCCATGGTCGTCCAGTTTGGCGCCTATGGCTTCGCCCGCATCGTCATCCCCGAATTGTCGCGCAAGATCGAAGAGGACCGAATTCCCTCGGCGGCGATGCTGGCGGTGATCGCGGTCCTCAGCGGCACGCTCGCAGCCGCCAGCATGACCTTATAGGAGGGGCCGATGAAGCGCTCGACCCAGATCGGGCTCGCCGCTGCCGGCGTGGTGCTGGTCGCGACCTATTGGTCGCTCTCCGGCGGCGAGACCGACGAGTCGCTGATCTACAACAATCTCGCCGAGTGCCGGGCCGCCAACCAGCTCAGCGCCAGCCAATGCGAGCAGCGCTTCAACGAGGCCTCCGCCAACCATCTGCGCGACGCCAAGAAGTTCACCAGCAGCGCCGCCTGCGAGCAGGAATTCGGCGCGAGTGGCTGCCAGAGCGCCGTCTGGAACAATGCCCAGGTCTTCATCCCGGCGCTGGCGGGGATCATGCTGGCGCGCCAGTTCATGTCCGGCGGCGGCGCGGCCCAGCCATTGCTGCCGCCGACCAGCTCGGCCTGTCCACCCGGCACGCGCCAGCCAGGCTCCGGACGTCCCGAATGCGAGCAGCCGGCCCGCAGTTCCTCGTCCTCGTCGTCATCTGGCGGCTACTATGGCGGCAGCAGCAGCCGCTCGCGCGCCTATACGACAACCTCCGGCCAGGCGATGGTGGCGCGCAACATCTCCTCGACGGGGATGGCGAGCACGCCCAGCGTCGCCTCGCGCGGCGGCTTCGGCTCGTCGTCGCGTTCGTTCTCCTCGTTCTCGTCGTCCTGATCATGCAACGGCTTCGGGTAGCACCTCGCAAGGACTGGCAGGCTGAGGTCGAGCGCCTCGGCTTCGCCTACCACACGCTCGACGGCGAAACTTATTGGGACGAAAGCGTCGCCTACTCCTTCTCTCTGAAGCAGATCGAGGAGGACATCGAGGCGCCGACCAGCGAGATCGAAGGGCTCTGCTTCGCCTTCGTCGAACGCGCTCTCAAGGATGACGAGATCCTGCGCCGGCTCGCGATCCCTGAGGCGCAATGGGAGCTGATCCGCGAGAGCTGGCAGCGCGGCGACCGCAATCTCTACGGCCGGCTCGACCTCGCCTATGACGGCAAGGGGCCGGCCAAGCTGCTGGAATACAATGCCGATACGCCGACCTCGCTGTTCGAGGCCGCCGTCGTTCAATGGGACTGGCTCGAGCAGGCGATGGCGCGCGGCGCGATCTCGCGCGGCAGCGACCAGTTCAACTCGCTGCATGAGCGCCTGATCGCGGCTTTCGGTCAGCTGCGCAACCCTAGGCCCGAGCGCATGCATTTCACCTGCGTGCAGGGCAGCTTCGAGGACAAGGGCACGGTCGACTATCTGATCGACTGCGCCAGCCAGGCCGGGATCGACGCCCGCTTCACCTTTATCGAGGAGATCGGCCTGCTCGCCGACGGGCGCTTCTGCGACGGTGCCAGCCTGCCGATCGAGGTGCTGTTCAAGCTCTATCCCTGGGAGTGGTTGTTCCAGGAGCAGTACGCCTCGGCGCTCGCCGGCGCGCGCTGCCAGTTCATCGAGCCGCCCTGGAAGGCGCTGGTCTCCAGCAAGGGCCTCTTGCCCTATCTCTGGGAGATGGCGCCCGGCCATCCCAATCTGCTGCCGGCCTACTTCGAGGGCGACCCACGCTGCGCCGAGCTCGGCGCGAGCCATGTCCGCAAGCCGCTCTATTCGCGCGAGGGCGCCAATGTGACCTTGGTCGAGGGTGGGACGGTGCGCGACAGCGATGACGGTCCCTACGGCGCCGAAGGCTTCATCCTGCAGGCGACGGCGATGCTGCCGAATTTCGACGGCAACTATCCGGTGCTCGGCTCCTGGCTCGTCGCCTCGCAGCCTTGCGGGCTCGGCGTCCGCGAGGATACGACTCGGATCACCAAGAACACCTCGCGCTTCGTGCCGCATTTCATCGAGCCGTAGCGCACCAAGCCTACGGACGGCCCATGCCTGACACGACCAATGCCCGCGGCCTCGACCATCTCGTGATCGGCGTCGCAGATCTCGATGCGGCCAGCGCCTTCTATGCCGATCTTGGCTTCCGCGTCGGCGCGCGCAACCGCCATCCCTGGGGCACAGAGAACCGGATCGTCCAGTTCCCCGGCGCCTTCCTCGAGCTGATCACGGTCGGCGACGCTACGCTGATCCCGCCGCACGGGCCGCGGCATTTCTCATTCGGCGCCTGCGTGCGCGACGCGTTGGCGCGCGGCGAGGGCATGTCGATGCTGGTGCTGGAAAGCCGCGATGCAGCCGGCGATGCCGAAGGCTTTCGCAGTGCGGGCATCGGCGAGTTCGAGCCCTTCTTCTTCGAACGGCAGGCACGCCGGCCGGATGGTAGCGAGGTCCGTGTCGCCTTTTCGCTCGCCTTCGCCGAGAATGAGGCTGCGCCGGAGTGCGGCTTCTTCGTCTGCCAGCAGCACGAGCCGCAGAACTTCTGGAACCCGGCCTTTCAGCAGCACGACAATGGCGCGAGCGGGCTATCCGCCGTGTTTCTGGTGACGCAGGAGCCGGCCACGCAAACGGCTTTCCTCAGCGCCTTCGCCGGCGCCGAGAGCTTCGCGACGCCGGAGGGGGGCTTGCGCCTGCCGCTGCCGCGTGGACGGCTGGAGGTGCTGGCTCCCAGCGCCGCTGAGACCGTGCTTGATGGCGAGAGCCGTCGGCAACAGGCTCATTTCGCCGGCTTCGCGGTCACGGTGCCGGATTTCGAACCTCTTCGGCAGCGGCTTTCGGAGCGCGGCATCGCTCACCGCCAGCAGGGCGCTCGCTTCATCGTTCCGGGGAGCGCGGCCTTCGGCTGTGCGATCATCTTCGAGCGCGGCTGACCCTTCGCTCAACTCGCCCTGGGCTCGGCGCCGGCACGGGCCGGCCCTTCGGGCAGGTTGGCCAGCAGGCCGAGCAAGGCGCGGTCGTGCAGGACGACCATGCGCTCCTTCGGCTTCAGCCAGATCATCGCGTCTGCGATCGTCTCGGCATCGATGAGCTTCGCTTGGGCCACGGCGCGGTCCGGCTCGATCTCGCCGCGCCGGCGCGACTGGACATGTGGCAACATGGCTTCGTGGTTCGCGCGCAGCATCGGATCGGCGTGGAGCACGCCGAGGCCGTCGGCATCGTCGAAGCCGGCCTGCGAGAACTCGGCCTGGAGCGCGTTGGCGCGCAGGGCGATCGCCGGCGGGTCGCCTTCCTCCGGCGTCAGCAGCAGCCCGCGCCGCTTCAGCCAAAGGCCGAGCGCGAGGTTGCCCGAGGCCCAGGACAGCGGGATCGCCAGCAGCAAGCCCACGATCGTCGGTGACATCCAGGCGAAGAGCGAGGTCGCGATCATGAAAGCCGACAGGCCGGCAACGAGGCCGAGCAGCGTGTGGGCGCGGTGCCGGCGGACGATGTCCTTGAGCGGGATCGAGCCGTCGTCGCGCCGCTGCGGATTCCAGCCGGTGTCGCGACCGACCAGGATCTGGAAGACCGAGCCGGACTGGATCACCATCATGATCGGCGCGAAGAAGGCCGAGAACAGGATCTCCAATAGCGCCGAGAGGACGAGCCGGATGCCGCCGCCGCAGGCGCGTCTGAGCTTGCCGTCGAACAGCGTCAGCAGGAGGCCAAACAGTTTTGGCGCCAAGAGGATCGCCATTGTCAGGCCGAACAGGTTGAGCGCGCGTTCTGGGTCGAAGCGCGGCCAGATCGGGAAGAGCCTGAACTCCTCGGTGAAGTATTCGGGCCTGGCGTAATTGACCTGCAGCACGATCAGGATGCCGACCACGAGCTGCATCAGCCAGAAGGGCGAGGCGAGATAGGCCATCATGCCGGTGGCGAAATGCTGGCGGGTTGAGAGCTTCAGGCCCTTGGCACCGATGATGCGCGAATGCTGCAGATTGCCCTGGCACCAGCGCCGGTCGCGGGTGGCGATGTCGATCAGCGAAGGCGGGCTCTCCTCATAGGAGCCCGTCAGGTCGGGCAGCATGTAGACCGACCAGCCGGCGCGCCGGATCAGCGCCGCCTCGACGAAATCGTGGCTGAGGACGTGGCCGCCGAAGGGCGGCTTGCCCTTGAGGTCCGGCAAGCCGCAATGGTCGGCGAAGGCCTTGGTGCGGATGATCGCGTTGTGGCCCCAGTAATTGCCGTCACGGCCGGACCAGATCGCGAGGCCCGTCGCGATAACCGGCCCGTAGACCCGCGCCGCGAACTGCTGCAGGCGCGCGAAGAAGGTGTTGCGGTTGATGATCAACGGCAGCGACTGGATGATGCCGGCGTCGGGGTCGGCCTCCATCGCCGCGGCGAGGCGCACGATGCAGGTGCCGGTCATCAGGCTGTCGGCGTCGAGCACAACCATATGCTCGTAATGCCCGCCCCAGCGCGTGACGAAATCGGCGATGTTGCCGGCCTTGCGGTGATGGTTCTTCGGCCGGTGGCGATAGTAGATTCGCGCGTCCGGCCCCAGCCGCTGGCGCAACGCCAGGAAAGCGCGCTCCTCCGCCACCCAGATGTCGGGATTGGTCGTGTCGGAGACGATGAAATAGTCGAAATGGGCGCCGAGGCCCGTCGCCTCGATCGATTCGCGGATCGCCGCGACCGCCGCGAAGGTCCGCGCCGTCGATTCGTTGTAGATCGGCATGACCACGACGGTCTTCTGTGTCAGCGTCTCGGCACGCGGGCTCTTCACCAGCCGGAGGAGCAAAGCGAAGAAGCCGAGGATGGCGCTGGTGAAGGCGAGCGCAATCCAGGAGAAGTTCACCGTGAATAGGACGAGCAGCACATACTGCAGGAAGGTCGTGCGGCTGACCGACACGACATTGTACATTTCCCATGCGCCGTAGGCGGTGAGCGCCCAGGCTCCGCCGAAGACGAATAGTCTGGCCAGCCACGGCGTGCGCCAGGCTTGCGGCGCGGCAGGCTTGCGCCCCTCGGAGGCGCTCCAGCTGCGGAAGGACTGCACCGGCATCTCCAGCCGGTTCTCGGGCGGCGTCGCCTCGACCGGAGCGGGATAGCCGGTCGCGACCTCGGTCTCGGCCGGGCGGGCAGCTAAGTCCACAGTCACCAGGTCCACCGATTGAGCAAGGTTTCCGAAACCGGCTGGCCGCCGGCGTCGAGCACAAGACGCAGTTCCGAGAGCGTCTCGCTGCCGGGATCGACCTCGAAGGCGACGCGCATGGTCCGTCGCTCCGGAAACGGCCAGAGCCGCAGATTCTGGATCGTGCCTGGTGTCGCCGTGACGTTGGCGCGGATGGCCGCGACGAGAGCGGGGTCGCCGAGCCGGTCGCCGCTGAAGTCGACAAGGAAGCGACGTCGACGGGCCTGCGAGCCGCGTCCCTGCCGCAGGCGGGTCGCGGTGGCGAGCTGCGGGCGCTCCGGCGGCTGCCAGCACCAAGCCTGACGATAGGCGATCGTCGTCTCGCTGCCGGCGGCGATCGGCTGGCGCGGCCGCCAGTAGCTGATGATGTTGTCGTTGAGTTCGGATTCGCTAGGGATCTCGATCAACTGCACCGAGCCCGGTCCCCACTCCCCCAATGGCTCCATCCAGACACTCGGCCGAAGCTCGAAGCGCTGGTCGTCGTCGACGAAGGCGTTCGGATCACGCTCGCGCTGGACCAGACCAAAGCCGCGCGGATTGGAATCCTGGAAGGACGAGACCTGCAGATTGGCCGGGTTGCTGAGCGGCCGGTAGATCCACTCGCCATTGCCAGTGAGCATCTGGACGCCGGAGACCTCATGGACGGCCGGGCGCAGATCGTCGAAGCCGCGCCGGCTCTGCGGGCCGGAGAGATAGGTGCCCATCACGCAGCCGAAGCCGACATGGTCGAGACTGGCGCGGGCGAACAATGTCATCTCGACATCGATGAAGGTGACGTCGCCGGGGCGCAGCGTCATGCGCACCGCGCCGGTGACGCTCTCCGAATCGAGCAGCGCATGGATGATCAGCACACCGGCGGCCGGGCTCGGCCGCTCGATCCAGTAGGCGCGGAAGAACGGGATCTCCTCGCCGCGCGTCTCGCCCGGCCGCAGGATCAGGGCGCGCGCCAGCGCCCCGAAATTCTGGCCGCGCGCCAGCGAGCGGAAGAAGGTCGCGCCCTGGAAAAGCGCGAGCTCATAAGGGCGCTCCAGTCCGGCCGATACCCGGAAACCCGAGAACTGCAGATCGGTGCCGGGCGGCGGGGGCGTCACGCGACCATAGTTGAACTTGGCGGGGTCGAAGGCGACGCGCCTGACCACGTCGTCCTCGACCGTGAACAGGCTGACCGGTGAGGAGAAGACATAGCCACGATGCAACGGCTCTACGGTGAAGCCGCGATTCTCGCCGGCCCAGATCATGCCCAAGGGCTGCGCCCGTATGCCGACATACTGGTCGTAAGGCAGCGTGGCGTAGCCTTCAGGAAGATCGGTCGCGACGAGCGGCACCATCGGCCGGCGGGAGAGGACGCGGGCGGCCTCGACCACGAGCGCCGGATCGAAGCGCTGGCCTTCGGCGATGACCGATTGAATCAGTCCAGCCCATGTCGTCGGGGCCTGCGCCGCCGCGGGACCGACGGCAAATCGCGGCGCGATGGCGCCGGTCGCTGCAAGGCTCAAAAATCGACGGCGATTCAAGGATTTCGACATCACATCCAACTTGGGCCGGCAAAGCTCCGCCGCCATGCGCTTCTAGAGCATTTCGCGCGGGGCTGAAAAGCGCGGTGCAAGGCCAAAGGCGAAAAAAGGGAAGACTTGCATGCAGCAATGCCATGCCAAAAACGATGCCGCGCCAATCCGTCCGCTCGGGGCCGCGGAGAACGCATTCTCTGCTGGGCTTTGCCAAATCTGCTCGCAATCGGCTATCCACCGCCGGTGCGGCAGCCGCCTGCATCCGGAACGACGGCCGATCGCGGCCGCTTTCCTGCCCGAAGCGCATATGACGGGACGATCATGACGGAAATGCAGCCCACCCGGACCTGCCTCGCGGTCGTGCTGGCGGCGGGCGAGGGGACCCGGATGAAGTCGGCGCGGCCCAAGGTGCTGCATGAGGTTGCTGGTCGCTCTCTGCTCGGCCATGCCCTCGCTGCGGTCACGGCTGCCGGCGCCGATGCCCTCGCCGTGGTGATCGGGCCCGATCGGCCGGACGTCGAAGCCGAAGTGAGGAGACATGCGCCACACGCGGAGGTCTTCGTCCAGAGCGAGCGCAAGGGCACGGCACATGCCGTGCTGGCAGCCCGCGAAAGCCTGGCAGCCAAGCATGACGATGTTCTGGTCGCCTTCGCCGATACGCCGCTGGTGCGCCCTGAGACCTTCGCCGACCTGCGCAGGGCGCTGCACCGAGGCGCCGCTGTCGCTGCGCTGGGATTCGAAGCACGGAATCCGACCGGCTATGGCCGCTTCGTCACGAGAGACGGCGAACTGGAGGCGATTGTCGAGCACAAGGATGCCGACGAGGCGACGCGCGCGATCACGCTCTGCAATGCCGGGCTGATGGCGCTCGACGGCGGGAAGGCGCTTGGCATTCTCGATGCGATCGGCTGCGCCAACGCGCAGAGCGAATATTACCTGACCGACGCCGTCACGGTGGCGCGTGCGCAGGGCCTCACGGCGGTCGCCCGGCTCGCGCCCGAGGCCGAGGTGCAAGGCGTCAACGATCGCGTTCAGCTCGCGGCGGTGGAGGCCGATTTCCAGGCGCGCAAGCGGCGGGAGGTGATGCTGGCCGGCGCGACGCTGGTGGCGCCTGAGACGGTGTTCTTCAGCCATGACACTGTGATCGGCCGCGATGTCCTGATCGAGCCCAACGTCGTCTTCGGCCCGGGCGTGCGGGTCGCGGACGACGCCGTCATCCACGCCTTCTCGCATCTGGAAGGAGCGAGCGTGGGCGAGGGCGTCTCGATCGGCCCCTATGCGCGCCTGCGTCCGGGAGCCGAGCTGGCGAAGGGCGCGCGGGTCGGCAACTTCGTCGAGATCAAGGCGGCGGCGATCGGCGAGGGTGCCAAGGTCAACCACCTGACCTATATCGGCGATGCCGAGATCGGCGCGAATGCCAATATCGGCGCCGGCACGATCACCTGCAACTATGACGGCTTCGTCAAGTCGAAGACGATCATCGGCGAGGGCGCCTTCATCGGCTCGAACTCGGCGCTGGTCGCACCGGTGACGATCGGGGCGGGCGCCTATGTCGGCTCGGGCTCGGTCATAACCCGCGACGTCAAGCCGGATGCGCTCGCCGTCGCGCGCGGCCGGCAGATGGAGCGCGAGGGCTGGGCCTCGGCTTTTCGGGCGGCCGCCAAGGCGCGAAAAGACCGATAATAGGTGATTTTCAAGACATTTCGTTCACAGTTCGACATTCAACGTGATTTCGCAATTGTTCCGCCACGGACTATTGCGTTGCGCATCGACATCAACGGATGAGGCACGTTCATGTGCGGGATCGTGGGCATTCTCGGCAAGCAGGCCGTCGCGGGTCAGGTGGTCGAGGCGCTGCGCCGGCTCGAATATCGCGGCTATGACTCGGCCGGCGTCGCGACCCTTGAAGGCGGCCGGCTCAGCCGCCGCCGCGCCGAGGGCAAGCTCAAGAATCTCGAAGTGCGCCTCTCCAGCGAGCCGCTCGACGGCCTGATCGGCATCGGCCACACCCGCTGGGCGACCCATGGCAAGCCGACCGAGAGCAATGCCCATCCGCACGCCACCGAAAAGCTGGCAGTCGTCCATAACGGCATCATCGAGAACTTCCGCGAGCTAAAAGCCGAGCTCGAGGCCGACGGGCACGTCTTTTCCAGCGAGACCGACACCGAGGTCGTCGCCCATCTCGTCACACGCGAGCTCGATCGCGGCAAGGACCCGGTCGCCGCGGTCGGGGCGGCGCTGCCGCATCTGCGCGGCGCGTTCGCGCTCGCCTTCCTGTTCGAGGGCCAGGAAGACCTGTTGATAGGCGCCCGCAAGGGCTCGCCGCTCGCAGTCGGCATCGGCGACGGCGAGATGTATCTCGGCTCGGATGCGCTGGCCTTGGCGCCGTTCACCAATCTGATCGCCTATCTCGACGAGGGCGACTGGGTGGTGCTGAACCGCCAGGGTGCGACCTTCTACGACGCCGGCGGGACCCAGGTCGAGCGCCGTGCCCAGCGCGTCGCGGCCGGTGCCTTCCTGGTGGAGAAGGGCAATCACCACCACTTCATGGCCAAGGAGATCTACGAGCAGCCGGAAGTGGTCGGCCACACGCTGACGCACTACATCGACATGGCGAGTGGCGTGACCCGGCTGCCTTTCGAGACGCCGTTCGACTGGAAGAGCCTGTCGCGCCTCTCGGTCTCCGCCTGCGGCACGGCCTATTATGCCGGCCTCACCGCCAAATACTGGTTTGAGAAGCTGGCCCGCCTGCCAGTCGAGATCGATGTCGCCTCGGAGTTCCGCTATCGCGAGGCGCCGCTGCCGGCGAACGGGCTGGCGCTCTTCGTCTCCCAGTCGGGGGAGACGGCCGACACGCTCGCCTGCCTGCGCTACGCCCGCCAGGAAGGCCAGCACATCATGTCGGTGGTCAACGTGCCGACCTCGACGATCGCCCGCGAGAGCGATGTCGTTGCCCCGACACTGGCTGGTCCGGAGATCGGGGTTGCCTCGACCAAGGCCTTCACCTGCCAATTGACCGCGCTCGCCGGCCTCGCCATCGCCGCCGCCCGCGCCCGCGGAACACTCTCGGCCGAGCAGGAGGCGCGTTATGTCCAGGAACTGATCGCGCTGCCCGGGCTGATGGCTCAGGCGCTGACGCTCGAGCCGGAGATCGAGAAGCTCGCCCGCAAGCTCTCCCGGGCGCGCGACGTGCTCTATCTCGGCCGCGGCACCGCCTTCCCGCTGGCGCTAGAAGGCGCGCTGAAGCTTAAGGAAATCAGCTATATCCACGCCGAAGGTTATCCGGCGGGCGAGCTCAAGCACGGCCCGATCGCGCTGATCGACGAGGACATGCCGGTCATCGTCATCGCCCCTCACGATGCACTCTTCGAGAAGACTGCCTCGAACATGCAGGAGGTCGCAGCGCGCGGCGGCCGTATCATCCTGGTCACCGACGCCAAGGGTGCGGCCGAGTGCGGCATTGTCCCGGAAGCCACGATCATCATGCCGGAGATGGAGCCGCTCTTTGCGCCCATCGTCTACGCGGTGCCGATCCAGATGATCGCCTACCAGACCGCCGTCTTCATGGGCAAGGACGTCGACCAGCCGCGCAATCTGGCGAAGTCGGTCACGGTCGAGTGATGTGTTCTTCGGCCGGCTCCGGCCGGCTCGCGACATAGGTGCCGGCTGCGATCAGGCCGGCGCCGCTCAGCCAGAGCGCGATCGGCGGCGCGTCTGTCGCCGCCACGATGACGAAGCTCAGCAGCATCGAGCCGCAGGCGACATATTTTGTCCTGCGGGCGATGGTACCGGTCTTGCGCCAGCGCACCACCTGCGGCCCGAGCCGGGGATGATTGACCAGCCAGCTTTCGAAGCGCGGCGAGGAGCGCGAGAAGCACCAAGCGGCGGCGATCAGGAAGACGGTGCCGGGCATCACCGGCAGGATCAGCCCGATGACGCCGAGCAGCGTGCAGATCCATCCGGCCGCGAGATAAAGCGGCCGGTGCCAACGGGGTTGCGGTCTGGAAGGTTCGGACACGAAACTCGTCGATCTCGGCGAATCGGGGCTGGCCAGCGGCTCCTGCTCGGCTATCGTCTGATAGTGCGGCGCAATATGATCGCCCCGCAAGAGCGGATGGAGAGCCGAATCGTCGATGAATGCCCGCATGCCCGATCCGCGCCTCGTCGCCCAGCCTGATCTGTTGCGGCCGACCTTCGGCACCAGGCTCAGGCGCTATTTCCTGACTGGCCTTGTCCTGGCGGCACCGCTGGCGATCACCGCCTCGGTGACCTGGTGGTTCATCAATCTGGTCGACGGTTTGGTGAAGCCGCTGGTGCCGGCGCAGTTCTGGCCGGACAATTATTTGCCTTTCCCGCTGCCCGGTTTCGGCCTCGTCATCGCGCTGATCGGCCTCACAGTCATCGGCTTCTTCGCCGCCAACCTGGTCGGACGCACGCTAATCGGCGCCGGCGAGGCCATCCTGAACCGGATGCCGGTGGTGCGCGGCCTCTACAAGGGCGTGAAGCAGATCTTCGAGACGATCTTCTCGCAGTCCGGCACCTCGTTCCGCAAGGTCGGCATGGTGCAGTTCCCGCAGCCGGGCATGTGGTCGATCGTCTTCATCGCCCAGGAGGCGGCGCCCGAGATCGCCGGCAAGCTGCCCGATGGCAACGAGCAGATCGGCGTCTTCCTGCCGTGCACGCCCAACCCGACCACAGGCTTCTTTTTCTATCTGCCGCGGCGGGAGGTGGTGGAGCTCTCGATCTCGGTCGAGGACGGCGCCAAGCTGATCATGTCCGCCGGCCTGATCCAGCCCGGCGAGCCGCTGACCGACGGGGCGAAATAGTTCAGCCCTTCAGCGGCACCCAGATCTCGACGACGCCGTTGCCGGTTGCACCGTCGAAGCGCTCATCCATCAATTCGAGCGTCACGCCCATCGCCGGCTCGCGGCCTGACTTGGGCAGCCAGTCGCGCCAGATCGCTTCGAAGGTCTGTTGGATGCCGGTGATATGGCCGCTGTGCTCGAAAACGGCGCAGAGCTGCTCCGGCACGCTCAGCCGGGCGAATTCGTCCGGCAGGTCGCTGAAGGATGAGACTTCCGCGCCGGCGATGTAGTCGAAGGCGCCGGCATCATCGCAATTATAGCTCGCGCCATAGGCAATGAAGCCCTTCTGGCCGGGGATATGGCCAAAATGCGGGGCGATTCTCTGCCAGAGCAGCGGGATGCCTTGCGTGTTGTCGACCGAGAAATGTCCGTTGAAGCCGGCGATCAGCATCGGCTTGTTGGTGACGATACGTGGCTCGGCGAGGGGAGTGCGGTTCGCAGCGTGCATGGACAGAGGCTCCACGAGAGCAAGGGATGACAGATCGCGCCTTGAACGCAGCTCTTCCGGCGTCAGGCCGAACTGCTCGCGGAAGGCGCGGGTGAAGGCCTCGTGAGAGCCATAGCCCCAGTCGAGCGCAACCTGGAGGATGTCGGGCGCCCCATCGGCCAGCTGGCGCGCCGCTTCCGAAAGCCGGCGCTCGCGCACATAGCGCATCACCGAGCGGCCGGTCGCCACGCCGAAGGCGCGGCTGAGATGGAAGCGAGAGACGCCGCTGACCTCCGCGATCTCGTCGAGCGAGAGCTCGGAGGCGAAGCGGCTTTCGATGCACCAGAGGGCTTTCTTGATCGGGTCCATGGCTCACTCACGAAACGCCGGCACCATGGCGGAGGCGAAGCGCGTCTGCTTGATCAGGATTGCTGTCGCTTTCTAGCGCGCAGCCTTGGCGACATCGAGGAAGGCCCGCAGTGCCGGCGGAATGGCGCGGTGGCCGGGATAATAGATCGCGACTCGCTCGGAAGAGGGCGTCCAAGCTGCCAGAACCTGGCGAAGACGTCCCTCGGCGAGCGCAGTTTCTGCGGCCGGGCTGGCGACATAGGCGATGCCTAGCCCTTTGATCGCGGAATCCACCATCAGTTCCTCGTCGTCGAGGATGAGCGACCCGCTGGCCTCGACCGTCAACGCCTGCCCGGCCCGCTCGAACTCCCAGCGATAGAGTTTGCCGTTGGGGACGCGGTGGCCGATGCAGCGATGGCGAGTGAGTTCATCAGGTGTCCCAGGCTCGCCGAAGCGGTCGAGATAGGCCGGCGAGGCGACGCAGACGAAGCTGACCGCACCGGCGAAGGGGACCGCGATCATGTCCTTCGGGATCGAGTCGACGAGGCGTACCCCGGCATCGAAACCGCCCGCGACGATGTCGATCAGCTTGCCCTCGACGACGAGATCGACGACGACCTCGGGAAAGCGTTCGGACATCGCCGGCAGGATCTCGCGCATGAGCATGACGGCCGCCAGCCGCGGCGCATTGATCCGGACCGTTCCGGCGACACTGCCGCGGAAGGCGGCAACGCTGTCGAGCGCCTCATCCAGCGTGGCGAGCGCCGGCCCAAGGCGATCGAGCAATTCGAAGCCGGCTTCCGTCGGCGAGACGCTGCGTGTCGTGCGGTTGAGCAGGCGCACGCCCATACGTTCCTCGAGAGCGCGCATCGCGTGGCTCAAGGTGGAGGGCGCCGTGCCGAGTTCGTCCGCCGCGCGCCGGAAGCTGCGACGGGTCGCGACAGTGACGAAGGCGGTCAGGTCGTTCAGCGAAGGGCGAGTCATTGCTGGTGATTTTGCATCAGCTCGTACCAACTTCAACGGCTAATCCGAACAATGGTCGCCCGCTATTTCCTGTCGACTAAAGCGAACCAGGCGGAGAGGCCGCTTCGTTCGCAGTCCATGAAAGGAACCGACATGGCTAAACGCGATGCGATTTTCCCCGCCGATCGGCACGCACTGTACGATCTGCATCAGTATTCGGCCGCGATCCGGCATGGCGACCTGCTCTTCGTCTCGGGCCAGGTCGGCAGCCGCGAAGATGGTTCGCCCGAACCGGTGTTCGAGGATCAGGTCCGGCGGGCCTTCGCCAATCTGCGCGCGGTTCTGGCCGCGGCGGGCGCAACGTTCGACGATGTGATCGACGTCATCTCCTTCCACACCGAGCCGCAGACGCAGTTCGAGACAATGATGGCAATCCGCGCCGAGGAAATCGGCGAACCGCCCTACCCGACCTGGACCGCAATCGGCGTGACCTGGCTCGCCGGCTTCGATTTCGAACTTAAGGTCGTCGCCCGGATTCCGTCCAAGGCTACCGAAAACGCCTAGTTCGCGCAGGGCTGAGTATCATCTCAGCCGGCCCGCAGCAGGCGGATCGCGACGTCGCGCTCGAACAGATAGAGCAGCGTCCGGATTGCCTGGCCGCGTGGCGTCTCCAGTTGCGGATCGCGCTCGATCAGCAGGCGGGCATCGTCGCACGCGGCGGCGAGGAGATCGCCGTCGATCTCCGGCCGGGCGATGCGCCAGTCGGGCGATCCGGACTGGCGCGTGCCGAGCACCTCGCCTTCGCCGCGCAGCCGTAAGTCTTCCTCGGCGATGCGGAAGCCGTCCTCGCTCTCGCGCATGATGGTGAGGCGCGCTTCCGCCACCTGGCCGAGCGGGCCTTTGTAGAGCAGCAGGCAGGTCGAGGCAGCGCTGCCTCGGCCGATCCGCCCGCGCAATTGGTGGAGCTGGGCCAGGCCGAAGCGCTCGGCATGCTCGATCACCATCACCGAGGCATTGGGCACGTCGACGCCGACCTCGATCACCGTGGTCGAAACCAGCACCCGCGTCTGGCCACCGGAGAAGGTGGCCATGGCGGCATCCTTGTCGCGTCCCGGCCTCTGGCCGTGCAGCAGGCCGACCTTGTCGCCAAAGATGGCCTGCAGCGCCTCGAAGCGTTCCTGCGCCGCCGCGACATCGAGCGTGTCGGATTCCTGCACCAGCGGGCAGACCCAGTAGACCTGCGCACCGGCGTCGAGTGCGCGCCCGACCGCGCCGACGACTTCGTCATAGCGCTCAAGCGAGATCGCCCGCGTGGTGATCGGCTTCCGGCCGGCCGGTTTCTCCGAGAGGATCGAGACGTCCATGTCGCCGAACCAGGTCAGCGCCAGCGTGCGCGGGATCGGCGTCGCTGTCATGACGAGAATGTCGACCGCCTCGCCCTTGGCGCCGAGCAGCAGTCGCTGGTGCACGCCGAAGCGGTGCTGCTCGTCGACGACGGCGAGCGCAAGGTCGTGAAAGGCAACGCCCTCCTGGAACAGTGCATGGGTGCCGACGACAATGTCGATCTCGCCATTCGCCAGGCCTTCCAGCACCTGCCGGCGGCCGGCGCCCTTCTCGCGGCCGGTGAGCAGAGCGAGCTTGAGGCCGGCCTTGTCGGCGAGAGGCGCCAAGCGCTCGGCATGCTGGCGGGCGAGGATCTCGGTCGGCGCCATCAGCACCGATTGTCTTCTGGCTTCGGCTGCGGCCGCCATCGCCATCAGCGCGACCACGGTCTTGCCCGAGCCGACATCGCCCTGGAGCAGGCGCAGCATGCGCTCGGGTTTCTCCATGTCGTCATGGATGTCGGCGATCGCCTTGCGCTGGCCGTCGGTCAGCGTGAAGGGCAGGGCGGTTTCGATGGCGTGGCGCAAGGCGCCGTCGCCGGCGGTGGCGCGGCCGGCCGCCTTCTGCTGGCGGCGCACGAGTGCGAGCGCGATCTGGCTCGCCAGCAATTCGTCATAGGCGATGCGCCGGCGGGCGACCGTTTCCCCTGTCGCGGCCTTGAGATCGACCGGGTGATGCAGAGCGTGGATGGCGTTGCGGAAGGGCACGAAATCGTGCCGTGTCAGGAAGCCCGGATCCTGCCATTCCGGCAGCTCGGGACAGCGCTCGGCCGCTCCGGCGGCGATGCGGGCCATGACGCGCCCGCCTATGCCTTCGGTCAGCCCGTAGACCGGCTCGACCGAGGGCAGGGTGGCGGCGAGCTTGGGATCGAGGATGCGGTCGGGATGCACCATCTGACGCATGCCGTCCCAGAGTTCGAGCTTGCCCGAGATGATGCGGTAGGCGCCGATCGGCAGGGTCTGCAGGAGATGGCGGACATCGGCGTGGAAGAAGACCAGCGTGACGTCGCCGGTCTCGTCCTCGACGATGACGCGATAGGGCGCCTTCGCCTTGGTCGGCGGGGCAGGGCGATGCTCGGTGACCTGCGCCGAGAAGGTCGCGACCTCGCCGATCGGCGCCTCGGCGATGCTCTCGCTCGGCCGCCGGTCGATCGCGCCGGTCGGCAGATGGAACATCAGGTCGATGACGCGAGCGGCATGCGTCTCGTCGCCCAGCAGCTTGTTGAGCGCCTTGGCGAGCTTGGGGCCGACGCCGGAGAGGGCGGTGGCCGGTGCGAAGAGCGGATCGAGGACGGATGGACGCAATGGCTTCACGGCATGTCAGGAGTGCGAGCCCAGCGGCATTCCTGCCGCTGACTTCGCGAGATGGCATCGCTATATAGCTCGCCAGAGCAGGATGCGAAAAAGTGGAAACCGGTTTTTCGCGGGAATCCTGCTCTCAATCAGAGGCAGGCTCCGCGACGGGGCCGGCCCTATTTCCATTTCGCGAGGCCGATGATGAGTGGCTCGACCCGTAGCAGCGCCGATCTCGACCCGCGCCGGCGCAAGATCCTGTTCCGCGCCTGGCATCGCGGCATGCGCGAGATGGACCTGATCATGGGCCGCTTCGCCGATGCGCACATTGGAACCTTGAGCGAGGCCGATCTCGATGAGTTCGAGCGGCTGATCGAAGTACTCGACCGTGACCTCTTGAGCTGGGTGACGGGGGAGGCGCAGGTACCGGAGAACTACGACAGCGACGTCTTCCGGCAGCTGAAGGCCTTCCACCAGCACGACAAGCCGATCCATGTGTGAACCGCCGTCATGGTCGGGCTTGACCCGACCATCTCGGAAACCAGTGGGCTCTGGTCCTGAGATTCTCAGGACAAGCCCGAGAATGACGCCTGAGAAAATTGCCCGATGAGCATTCCGCCTCCCACCCAGATCGCCAAGCCGCAGCTCGAGCGCGTCCTCGATGCGCTGAACCGCGGCGACAAGCCGACGCTCTCCGGCGTGCCCGATGGTTTCGACGCCGTTGTGCTCGCCGATCTGACGCGGGCCCGGGCGAAGAAATCGGAAGGGCCGGCGCTGATCGTCTTCATAGCCCGCGACGGTCAGCGCCTGCAGGTGCTGGAGAACGCGCTGCAATTCGTCGCGCCCGACCTCGAGGTGATGAGCTTCCCGGCCTGGGACTGCCAGCCCTATGACCGCGTCTCGCCGGCGCCCTCGATCGTGGCGCACCGGATGACGACTTTGTCGCGCCTCGCTAGGACCAAGTCCGGCGACCAGCCGCGCCTGCTGCTGACCACCGTCAACGCGGCGCTCCAGCGCGTGCCGGCCTTCGGCAAGGTGGCGTCGGAGAGCTTCTCGGCCGCGCCGGGCAACATGGTCGACACCGAGGAGCTGGCGCGTTGGCTCGACGTCAACGGCTACCTGCGGACCTCGACGGTGCGCGAGACCGGCGAGTTCGCCGTGCGCGGCGGCATCGTCGACCTCTACCCACCGGGCATGCCGGCGCCGATCCGGCTCGACTTCTTCGGCGACACGCTGGAATCGATCCGGACCTTCGATCCGGAGACGCAGCGCACCACCGGGCAATTGCGCGGGCTCGACCTCGTGCCGATGTCCGAAGCGCAGATGACCAGCGACTCGATCCGTCGCTTCCGCCAGTCCTATATCGCGACCTTCGGCACGCCCGGTCGCGACGACACGCTCTACGAGGCGGTGAGCGAAGGCCGTCGTCCTGCGGGCCTGGAGCACTGGCTGCCGCTGCTGGCGGAGAAGCTCGACACGCTCTTCACCTATCTGCCCGATGTCCCGATCGTCCTCGACCATCACGCCGATGATGCGGTCGGCGAACGGATCAGCCTCATCAGGGATTATTACGACGCCCGCAAGAGCGCGCTCGACCAGCCCGCGCCGGGCTCCATCCCCTATAAGCCGCTGCCGCCGGAGGCGCTCTATCTCTCGCCGGCCGATTGGCGCGGCATCATCGGCGAGGCGGGTGTCGCGTCGCTGACGCCGTTCCAGTTGCCGCAGAGCGAAGGCAAGCTCGTCGTCGATCTCGGCGGCAAGCAGGGGCGCAGCTTTGCCGCCGAGCGCGCCGACAATTCCGGCAGCGTCTTCGACGCGGCGGTGGCGCATGTGAAGGCCCTGGAGGCGGACGGGCGGCGCGTCATCCTCGCCGCCTGGTCGGAGGGCTCACGAGAGCGCCTCGCCCATGTGCTGGCCGATCACGGCCTCAAGACCGTGCAGATGACCGGTTCGCTCCGGGCGGCCTTCGACCTCAAGCCCGGGACGACCGCGCTCGCCGTCTGGGGCTTCGAGACTGGCTTCGAGGCTGGCAAGCTTGCCGTCATCGGCGAGCAGGACATTCTGGGCGACCGCCTGGTGCGGCCGCGCAAGAAGGCGCGCCGGCCGCAGGACTTCATCAACGAGCTGTCGTCGCTGACGCCTGGCGACATCGTCGTCCATGTCGACCACGGCATCGGTCGCTTCGTCGGCCTGCAGTCGATCACGGCGGCCGGCGCGCCGCATGACTGCCTCGAAATCCATTATGCCGGCGATGCCAAGCTGTTCCTGCCGGCGGAGAATATCGAGCTGCTCTCGCGCTACGGCTCGGAGGACACCGAGGTCGTGCTCGACCGGCTCGGCGGTGGCGGCTGGCAGGCGCGCAAAGCCAAGCTGAAGCAGCGCATCCGCGAGATGGCGGGCAAGCTGATCCAGATCGCCGCCGCCCGCGCCCTCAAGGAAGCGCCGCGCCTGATCCCGCAGGACGGGCTCTACGACGAGTTCTGCGCCCGCTTCCCCTATGAGGAGACCGAGGACCAGCAGAACACGATCGATGCCGTGCTGGAGGATCTCGCGGCCGGCCGGCCGATGGACCGGCTGGTCTGCGGCGACGTCGGCTTCGGCAAGACCGAAGTGGCGCTGCGCGCCGCCTTCACCGCCGCGCTCGCCGGCAAGCAGGTGGCGGTCGTGGTGCCGACGACGCTGCTGGCGCGCCAGCACTACCGCAATTTCGCCGAGCGCTTCGCCGGCCTGCCGGTCAAGGTCGGCCAGGCCTCGCGCTTCGTGCCCTCGGCCGAGCTCAAGGCGGTCAAGCAGGGCATCAGCGACGGGACGATGGACATCACCGTCGGCACCCATGCGCTGCTCGGCAAGGGCGTCGACTTCAAGGATCTCGGCCTCGTCATCGTCGACGAGGAGCAGCATTTCGGCGTCGCCCACAAGGAGCGGCTGAAGGAGATGCGCGCCGAGGTCCACATGCTGACGCTGACCGCGACGCCGATCCCGCGCACGCTGCAGCTCGCCATGACCGGGGTGCGCGAGCTCTCGATCATCGCGACACCGCCGGTCGACCGCCTGGCGGTGCGCACCTTCGTCACGCCCTTCGATCCTCTGATCGTGCGCGAGGCGCTGCTGCGCGAACGCTATCGCGGCGGGCGCTCGTTCTATGTCGTGCCGCGCATCGAGGACATCGCCGACGTCAAGGACTTCCTCGACAAGCAGGTCCCGGAGTGCAAGGTCGGCATCGCCCATGGCCAGATGGCTGCGGGCACGCTGGAAGACGTGATGACGGCCTTCTATGAGGGCCAGTACGACATCCTGCTCTCGACCACGATCGTCGAATCCGGCCTGGACATCCCGACTGCCAACACGCTGATCATCCACCGCGCCGATATGTTCGGCTTGGCCCAGCTCTACCAGCTCAGGGGCCGCGTCGGCCGCTCGAAGGTGCGTGCCTATGCGCTCTTCACCGTGCCGGCCAACCGCAAGCTGACCGAGCAGGCCGACCGGCGCCTGAAGGTTCTGCAATCGCTCGATACGCTGGGGGCCGGCTTCCAGCTCGCGAGCCACGACCTCGACATCAGGGGCGCCGGCAACCTGCTCGGCGACGAGCAGTCCGGCCATATCAAGGAGGTCGGCTACGAGCTCTACCAGCAGATGCTGGAGGAGGCGGTGGCGGCGCTCAAGGCCGGCATCGAGATCGAGACCGATGCCCACTGGTCGCCGACCATCCAGATCGGCGCGCCGGTGATGATTCCCGAGCACTATATCGGCGATCTGACGCTCCGGCTGACGCTCTACAAGCGGCTCTCGACCATGGACGACGACGCCGAACTGCAGTCGTTCGGTGCCGAGTTGGTCGACCGCTTCGGCCCGCTGCCGGAGGAGGTCAAGCAGCTGCTGGAGATCGTCGCGATCAAGGCGCTCTGCAAGCGCGCCAATGTCGAGAAGGTCGAGGCCGGGCCGAAGGGCATCATCGTCGCCTTCCGCGACAACGAGTTCGCCAATCCGGAAGGGCTCGTCTCCTATGTCGCCAAGCAGGGCACGCTGGCCAAGGTCCGCCCCGATATGCGCGTCGTCTTCATCGACGATTTCGAGACGGCCGAGCAGCGCCTGAAGGGTACGCGCCGGCTGCTGACCGATCTCGCACGCATCGCCGAGCGGAAGAAGGCGGCTTAGTTGGAAAGGCCGTCATTCTCGGGCGGAGCGAAGCGTAGACCCGAGAATCTCATGACGAGAAGGCGCCGGCCAGTGCCTCTTCCGGCCTGAGGTGCTCGGGACAAGCCCGAGCATGACGGCCTTCCGGCTCAGCCTGGATTGCGCCGCCTGACCTCGACGCGCTCCGGCTCATGCGTGATCACGTCGACGATGGCGAGGTCGGGCCGGTCGAGGCGCGGCAAACCGTCATCCTCCCCAGCGCGGCGGGTGACGACGAGACTGGTCAGGGCCTTGTGGCCGCCGAGCCGCGAGCGTGCCAGCGCGGGCTCCAGCGCCGCGGGGATGACGAGATGGACCATGCGTCCGCCTTCCAGGCAGGCGCGCAAATCGTCCAGCACGAACAGGCCGAGCGGTAGCAATTCGACACCGGTGAGCAGAGCGATGCCCGGGCCGGCGGCGAGCGCGGCGAGATCGCCGCCGACCAGCGTGGTGATGATCCGCGACGAGGCGAGCGGCTTCAGCACGCGCGAGATCTCGAGCGCCTTGACCAGCACCTCCTTCTCGCTGACCGGGAAGGGGCCGGCGAGGCTGTGGCCGTCGACGACCCGGATCGGCGCCCGGATCGCAGCTGGCGGCAGCGCCGAGGGGGTGGCGCCATGGCCTAGCAGCGGTTCGAGCGCGGCGACGCCGTCGGGCACGCGCGCCCCGAAGCCGCCGATGAAGCGCATGCCGAAAGAGCGGGCGGCGACATCCCTCAGCAGATGAAGGGGCTGCAATTCGCCGATCCGCGGCACGCCGAGAGCCATCACTGCGCCCGAGCGCTCGATCAAGGGAAGCAGTTCGGTTTCCTTGGCATGGGCCGGCAGGAGCATCGGCGACAGGCCGGCCCGCAGGCTGGCGAGCATTGAGACCAATGCCTCCGGACCGAGCGGCGCCAGGATCGCGACGCAGGCACCAGGCTGGGGCTTGGCCAACAGCAGCAGGTTGGCGAGCCGGTCGACGCGGCTGTCGAGTTCGGCGAACCCAAACGCGTTGGGGGCGAAGTCGCTCCAGTCGCGCCGGCCCGGAGGATCGCGGAAGGCCGGCTCATAGCCGCGGCGGGCAGCGAGCGCCTTGAGCAGGCTGTCGAAATCGAGCCCCTCGACCAGCGCGCCGATGGAGATTTCGTCGGAGCCCATGTGCATCGCCGGACCTAGTTGGCCGGCGCCGGCGGCGAGGGGGACCGCGCCAGCGTCTCGGTGGAGAAGAAGTATTTCGGCTGCCGCGGGGGCAGGGCGATCTCGCGCGAGCGCGCCAGCCAGGTTTCGGGCAGATAATAGAGCGGCACGACGTAGAAGCCGGAGAGCAGCAAACGGTCGAGCGTGCGCACCGTCGCGACGAAATCCTCGCGCGAGCGCGCCGCCAGCAGCGCCTGCAGCGTCGCGTCAATCGCCGGCGAGCGCACACCGGCATAATTGAGCGCGCCCTTGCGCTCGGCGTTGGCCGAGCCCCAGCGCCCGATCTGCTCATTGCCAGGCGAGGCCGAGGCCGGCCAGGTCCACTGGATCATGTCGAAATCGAAAGTCGAGAGCCGGCGCCAGTACTGGACGTCGTCGATCAGTCGGACTGTGACGGCGATGCCGAGCCTTGCGAGCGAGGTCGCATAGTTCAGCGCCAGCCGCTCCTGCGGCCGGTTGGTGACGGTGATCTCGAAGCCGAAGACCTCCTCCTGGCCGTCCTTGCGCAGCTGCCCGTCACGCAGCCGGTAGCCGGCAGCCTCCAGCAGATCGAGCGCGCGGCGGGCCTGGTCGCGGTCGCGGCCGGAGCCGTCGGTGGCGGCCGGAGCCCATGTTCCGGCAAGGATGTCGTTGCGCACGGCGCCGGGAAAGGCGGCGAGCAGCGCCTTCTCGCGCTGATCGGCCGGCACCCCCAGGGCCGAGAGCTCGCTGTCGGCGAAGAAGCTGCCGGCGCGGCGATAGACGCCGTGGAACAGGTTACGATTGGCCCATTCGAAATCGAACAGCATCGCCAGCGCCTCGCGGACGCGGATATCGGCGAATTGCGGGCGGCGCGTGTTGAAGACCAGCCCCGTCATGCCCTTGGGGGTCTGGAACCGGAAGGTGTCGCGGACGATCCGGCCGTCGCGCACGGCCGGCACGTCATAGCCGGTCATCCAGCGCGTCGGGTCGCTTTCCAGGCGAAAATCGTAAAGTCCCGCCTTGAAAGCTTCGAACAAGGCATTGGAATCACGATAGAAATCGTAGCGAATCTCGTCGGCGTTGAAGAGCCCGCGGGTGAGGGGATGGTCCTCGGCCCAGAAATCCTTGCGGCGCTTCAGCCGCAGCATCTCGCCGGGCTTGACCTCCTCGACGAGGTAGGGGCCGGAGCCGAGCGCCGGCTTGAAGCTGGTGTCGCCGAACTTCTCGGCGTCCGTCGCATGCTTGGCGAAGATCGGCATGGCGCCGATCACCAGCGGCAATTCGCGATTGGAACCGTCGCCGAGCTCGAAGACGACGCGGTCGGGCGAGGGGGCCTCGACCTTGGTCACCCGCGCCAGGCTAGAACGGTGGAACGGCTTGCCCTTGGTCTTCAGCATCTCGAAGGTGAAGACCACATCCTCCGCCGTTACCGGCTTGCCGTCGGAGAAGCGGGCGCGCGGGTCGATCTGGAAGGCGAGGCGGGTGCGCTCCGGATTGAGCTCGACCTTGCTCGCCAAAAGCCCATAGGCGGTGAACGGCTCGTCGGCGGAGCGGAAGAGCAGGCTCTGCTGGACGTAACGCGGCACCGCGTCGGGAGCGACGCCGAGCACAACCAGCGGGTTGAGGCTGTCGAAGGTGCCCTGCTGGCCGAAGATGATTCGCCCGCCCTTTGGCGCCTTGGGATCGGCATAGGGAAGGTGCTCAAACCCCTTGGGCAGCTCCGGCTCGCCATGCATGGCGATCGCGCTGTCGTTCTCGGCCGCAACGGCGCACAGGCTCCCGATCGGCCAGACGGCCGCCAGGCTCGCTAGGATGAGCCCGAAAAACCAAGCGGGACGCGCAGATGCGCTGATTTGCCGATGCATGCTCGAAACTGATTCCCTGCCGCAGGATAACATGCGATCAAACTTGTCGCGCCGCGCTCTTCGGGCTGGAAACCTGCGACGGAACTCGTTAAACGCAGGCCGGGCGTCATTCAAACGCCTCAATCGCGCTTGATGTGCTCACGCCGCCACCGGCCCCGGCACCTTGCCGGTTGAGTCTCGGGTGATGCACGCCGCCGGTTACGGCAGCCGAACAAGTTTCATGGTCAAGGAAACGCAGATGTCAGCTTCGACCCGCCTGTCCAAGAGCCAGGGCGCCACCGCGAAGAGCACGGTCCGCGGCCTCGCGCTCGTGCTGGGCGCCGCCGTCGCTCTTGCTCCTCTCGCCGCCAGCGCGCAGCAGGCGCAGCCGCAGCGTCCGGCGAGCCGTCCGGCGCAGCCCGCGCCGGCCCCCGCACAGCCGCCGGCCCAGGGTGGCCAGGCCGCGCAGACCGGCCCGACCGTGGTCCAGGTCAAGCCCGAGCCGTCGCAGACGACCTGGACCAAGGTCTGCGGCAAGGACCAGGCCGCCAACAAGGAAATCTGCTACACCACCCGCGACTTCGTCTCGGATCAAGGCCAACCGGTGCTCGCCGTTGCGGTCTATGACGTCAAGGGCGACCCGAACAAGATCGTCCGTTTCCTGATGCCGCTCGGCCTGCTGCTGCAGCCCGGCATCCGCTTCGGCGTCGACACGGCGCAGCCGCAGCCGGGTCGCTATGCGGTCTGCTTCCCGAATGGCTGCTTTGCCGAGGCGCAGGTCAAGGACGACTTCATCAATGCCTTGAAGAAGGGCACCAACCTCAACATCAGCGTGCAGAACCAGGCGGCGCGCGAGGTTTCCTTCAACATTCCGCTCACGGACTTCGCCAAGGGCTTCGACGGCGCGCCGATCGACCCGAAGGTGCTGGAAGAGCAGCAGAAACAGCTTCAGGACGAGCTGGCCAAGCGCCAGGAGGAGCTGCGCAAGCGCCTGGGCGGCGGTGCGGCCGATGCCACGCCGGGCGCGGCGCCGGCCCCGGGCACCCCGGCGGCTCCCGGTGCGGCTCCGGCGCCGGGCGCAACGCCCGCTCCGAAGCCCTGATCGGCCGACCAGACAAAACCTATATCGACGCCGGGCCTCGCGCCCGGCGTTTTCGTTTCAGGGCGCGATGCGCTCGGCGCGCTTGACCCGCTGCCAGAGCGCTTCCATCTCGTCGAGCGAAGCATCGGCCGGCTTTCGCCCGTCCTGTTCCAGCGCCGCCTCGATGCCGGCGAAGCGGCGCTCGAACTTGGCGTTGGCTGCCGTCAGGCAGGCCTCGGGGTCGGTGTCGACATGGCGGGCAAGGTTGGCGATCACGAAGAGCAGGTCGCCGATCTCCTCCTTGATCGCGGCCTTGTCGCCACTGGCGAGCGCCTCGTCGATCTCGGCAGTCTCCTCGCGGATCTTGTCCAGCACCAGCCGGGCGTCGTTCCAGTCGAAGCCGACGGTCGAGGCCTTGGCCTGGAGCTTCCAGGCCCGGGTCAGCGCGGGCAGGGTGGTCGGCACGCCGGCAAGGACACCTCTGGCCTCGGGCGGCTCCGGCAGGCCGGCCTCGGCTCTGGCCCGCGCCTTGTCGGCCTTCTCTTGCGCCTTGATCTGCCCCCACAGCGCCTTGACCTCGGCCGGTGACAAATCGCGAGCGTCGCCGAACACATGCGGATGCCTTCGGATCAGCTTGGTGGTGATCGCCTCGACGACGTCCGGAAAGGCGAAGCTGCCCTGCTCCTGCGCCATCCGGGCATGAAACACGACTTGCAGCAGCAGGTCGCCGAGCTCGTCCTTGAGATCGACGAGATCGCCCCGCGCAATGGCATCCGCGACCTCATAGGCCTCCTCGATCGTGTAGGGGGCGATCGAGGCGAAGTCCTGCTCGAGATCCCAAGGGCAGCCCGTGCCCGGCGTGCGCAGGGCCGCCATGATCTCGATCAGGCGTTCGATGTCACGCGAGGGCTTCATCGCTGCAATCCTTCTCGGTTTGGGCTAGCGTCCTCCCATGATTCAAGTCAGCCCGTCCATTGCGATCGACGAAAGCGAGATCGAGGAGAGCTTCGTGCGCGCCTCCGGTCCGGGCGGGCAGAACGTCAACAAGGTCTCGACCGCCGTCGAGCTCCGGTTCGACGTCCGCCGCTCGCTCTCCTTGCCCAATGATGTGGCGATCCGCCTGATGAAGCTTGCCGGCAGCCGGCTGACACAGGACGGCGTCGTCGTCATCACTGCGCAGGAGCATCGCAGCCAGAACCGTAACCGCGAGGAAGCGCTGGCGCGACTGATCGAGCTGATCCGGCAGGCGGAGGTACGGCCGAAGGTCAGACGGGCGACCAAGCCGACCAAGGCTTCCAAGGAGCGGCGCCTGGCCTCGAAGGAGAAGCGCTCCTCGGTCAAGTCGACCCGCGGCAAGCCGAGGTTCGATTAGCGTGAGGTCGATGCGGGATGGCGAAGCGGCGCGGACACGGAAACCCGCGCCAAAGCGCATCGATGCGGCCTATCTGCGGCGGGCGGCCCTCCACTATCTCGAACGCTATTCGGTGCCGGCAGCGCAGTTGCAGCGCGTCCTGCTGCGCAGGGTCGAGCGCAGCTGCCGGCATCATGGGCAGGACCCGCAGGCATTCCGGAGTGCGGTGGACGACATCATCGCGTCTTTCGTCGCGTCCGGCCTGGTCGACGATCGCCGTTTCGCGGAGGCGAGGGCGCAGAGCCTGCGTCGCAAGGGACGCTCGGCGCGAGCCGTGGCGGCTGGGCTCGCTGTCAAGGGCGTGGACCGCGATCTCGTTACCGAGGTGGTTGTGGCCGACGATGACGCCGAGCTGGACGCTGCGCGCGTCGCTGCCAAACGCAAACGCCTCGGCCCATGGAGCCGAGGCGATCGGACGGAACTACGCCAGAAACATATCGCCGCGCTGGCGCGCGCCGGTTTCAGCCTCGCGATCGCCCGCGCCGTGATCGACGGTGCGGGCGAAGGCAGCTAAACCTACTCAATCGGGCTTGACGTTGGCCTCGGTCACGACCTTTCCCCAGCGCGCGACCTCGGCCTTGACGAAGTCGCCGAAGGCAGGGCCGTAGAGGTTGGGGATTTCCGAGCCGTTCCGCTTCCAGGCCTCGCTCACCGTCGGCGAGGCCAGTGCCTTCTGCACCTCGGCCGTCATCTTGGCGACGATTTCCGGCGGCGTGTTCTTCGGCGCCCACATCGCATACCAGGTCGAGACCTCGTAGCCCGGCACACCCGCCTCTGCCGTCGTAGGCACATCGGGGAATGCGCTGGCGCGCTTCGGCGCCGCGACGGCCAGCGCACGGAGCGTGCCGCTGGAGATCTGCGCGGCGGACGAGCCGAGACCGTCGAAAGCGAGGTCGACCTGACCGGCGACGAGATCCTGCATCAGCGGCCCGGCGCCGCGATAGGGGACATGGGTCAGGTTGACCTTGGTGGTGAGCTTGAACAGTTCGCCGGCGAGATGATGTGTCGTGCCGTTGCCGGCCGAGCCGTAATTCAGCTTGTCCGGGTTCTTCTTGGCGAAATCGATCAGCTCCGCCAGCGTCTTGGCCTGGACCTTGCCGGGATGGACGACCACGACCTGTGGCGGCTGGGCGATCACGCCGATCGGGATGAAGTCGGTCTGGATGTTGTAGTCGAGCTTGGGGTAGAGCGCCGGCGCGATGGCGTGGTGCGCGGCGCCAATGAAGAAGGTGTAGCCGTCGGGCGCAGCCTTGGACGCGGCCGAGGCGCCGACCGTGCCGCCGGCACCGCCGCGGTTGTCGATCAGGATGCGCTGGCCGAGCTGTTGTTCGAGCTGGGCGGCGAGGGGACGGGCGAAGGCGTCGGTGCCGCCGCCTGCCGGGAACGGCACGATGAAGCTGACGGGCTTCTGCGGCCAGGCTTGAGCGATCGCCGGCGCGGCCGGGACAAGCTGAGCAAAGGTGGCGAGCGCCAGTGCGCCGAGCCAGCCGGACTTCGACATCGATTTGACCTCCCTGGAGATTTGCGGACTCTTCACGGTCCTTACGACTGCGCGTCAGGCGAAATGCCGAGCGCTGCGCAGATTAGCGCATCGCGATCCTAGAATGGCAACCCGACCAAGGTCGTGGTCGCATGAGCTCGGAGGATCGGGACAGGGGCAGTCGTCGCTGTCGAGTGGCTAGGGTACTTCCGTGTTTCCTCGAATCGCGGAAATGCTCCGAGCCTTTGGCTTGTCGCATTGTCCGCGCGCGAACCGGCATCCGCTCCGCTCGACGATGCGCTAATCGGGAAATGTGAAGGAGAGCTCTTTTCCCTTTTTCTTGAAGTCATCGATACCGATGGGATCGCCGGATGGTGCTATGACAGCGGGCATCCCATAGTAGCAATATTCGACGGTTCCAGGTTTCACGGCTCTGTCCAAAGCCGCGAACGTCTGTGTTACAACGAAACATCCGGTTATTTTCGCCAGTTTTGCGCAGAACGGCCGGCCACTGCCGCCGATGTTGCATGCAGACAGCCAGATCACGCGAAGCGACGAGATTCGCATCCAGGGCTCGCAGACCTGGACATTGTCCTCCTTGAAGGTTTGCCCGATTTCGAGATGGGCTGGATATTCCGGCTTTGTCGGATGGCCGTGGCAGTTGAAGATGACATGCCGATCACCGTCCTTCAGCTTCGCGACAATGTCGGCATTGCTCGTGCCGTAGGGGAAGAAAAAATTTCGGGTCGCTTTCGTCTGGTTCACGATCCGCGGGCCGTTGAGTCCGACAGAGTTGGGGCTGAGACGAACGAGTTTCTGGGGCGGGTCAGCCATGAATACGACCTCGTTGCCATTGAAGTCAGCAAGCGTCCGAAAACCAGGCGGGCGGATGCTATCACGGCCTCGTTGTGGCGACCATCGAGCAGTGGCTCTCGCGCGACGGAGCAATGCAGTGAGGCTGTCGGCCCCGGAGCAGGCCTGCTGCCGGCGGTGGCCGCGAACAGGCTGAGGAGAGATCGGAGGTGGAAGCACGCCCGTGGTGGTGGAGAGCGGCCAGACCTCGCGGCTCCATTCGCATAAGACATATTATGGAACTTAAATTGATGCCCGACTATGCGCCCCCGGCACTGGCCTGTCCCTCGATTGTCAGCTTCATGCCATCGAACGCCGGTTCAATGTCAGCCGGCAAGCGCTTGAACAGGCTAGCATAATCGAGATCGACATGGAGGTTGGTCAGGATCGCGCGGCGCGGCTTGAGCTGTGCGATCGCCTCCAGCGACTGCTCCAGATTGAAGTGGCTCGGATGCGGCGCCTCGCGCAGGCAATCGAGGATGAGCGTGTCGAGCCCGCTCATCGCCGCCAGCGATTCCGGCGGGATCGCGCTGACATCGGGCGCATAGCCGAGGGAGCCGAAGCGAAAGCCGAGCGCGTCATAATTCGGGCCGTGCTCAAGCCTGAACGGCAGAGCCTCGATCGGCCCGCCGGCGCCGTCGATCGTCAGCGGCTCGCCGGCTGCCAGCGGTTCGAGATCGAGGATCGGCGGATAGAGGCTGCTTGGCGGCGTCTCGAACAGATAGGCGAAGCGCTGGCGCAGCGTCGCGCCGGTCACGGCGTCGGCATGGACCGGGATGCGCTTGCGCATATGTAGGACAAGCGCGCGCAGGTCGTCGATGCCGTGGGTGTGGTCGGCATGGTCGTGGCTGAACAGCGTCGCGTCGAGCCGATTGATCTTAGCCGACAGCAATTGCTCGCGCAGGTCGGGCGTCGTGTCGACCAGCACGCTCGTCGTGCCGCCCGGGCCCTGGCGCTCGACCAGGATCGAGCAGCGGCGGCGCCGGTTCTTCGGCTCCGTGGGATCACAGGCGCCCCAGCCGGAGCCCGGCCGCGGCACGCCGCCGGATGAGCCGCAGCCGAGGATGGTGACGGTCAGGCTCATGCGGCAGCGCAGGTCTCAGGCCACCCGCGCCACGGGCGCGGCGTGATCCATCTTCCAGTAGCAGCGCCTGGCGTTCGCGGTGGTGACCCTCGCGATCTCGTCGAAGGACACGCCCTTGACCTCGGCCAGAACCTTCGCGGTTTCAACGACATAGGACGGTTCGTTGCGCTTGCCGCGATAGGGCGTCGGGGCAAGATAGGGCGCATCGGTCTCGACCAGCAGGTGTTCCAGCGGGATGTCGCGGGCGATATCGCGCAGTGCCTGCGAGGTCTTGAAGGTCAGGATGCCGGAGAACGAGACATAGAGCCCGAGCTCGACGCCGGTGCGGGCCAGCATCTCGCCCGCGGTGAAGCAGTGCAGGATGGCGGGGAAGGCGCCCTTCCCCATCTCCTCGCGCAGGATCGCCGCCATATCCTCGTCAGCCTCGCGCGAATGGATCACCAGCGGCAGCTGGGTCTCGCGGGCGGCAGCGATATGGGTGCGCAGGCCCTGCTCCTGCGCCGCGCGCGGGCTCTTGTCATAATGGTAGTCGAGCCCGGCCTCGCCGATGGCGACACAACGCGGATGGCGCGACAATGCGACGAGCTGCCCGGCGGTGACGTCGAGCTCTTCATGCGCGCCATGCGGATGCGTGCCGACCGTGCACCAGACCGACGGGAAACGCTCGGCCAGCGCCGCATAGGTGTCAAAGCGAGCAACGCGGGTGGAGATCGTCACCATCCGGCCGACGCCGGCCGCTTCGGCACGGCCGACATAGGCTCCGATATCCTCGGCGAAATCCGGGAAATCGAGATGGCAATGCGTATCGATCAGCATCAGGCGGCCTGCCCGTCTTCCGGCTCTACATAGCGCGGGAAGACCGCGCTCGGCGCCGGCAGCACCGTGTCCGAGGTGAGGCGGCCGGCCTCGCCGAGCGCGGCGAAGTCGCGCGCCTCCGCCGGGACCGCGAGCAGATCGAGCAGCCTGGCCATCGATTGCGGCATCACCGGTTGGGTCAGGATCGCGACCTGCCGGATCGTCTCGATCGTGACGTAGAGCACCGTGTCGCGCCGGGCCGGGTCGCTCTTGGAGAGCTTCCACGGCTCGTTGTTGGCGAAATAGCGGTTGGCCTCGGCGACCACGGCCCAGATGTCCGCCAGCACGACGTGAAGGGCGAAATCCTGCATGGCCGCGCGCGTCTTCGCCAGCAGCCCGTCGGCCTGCGCCAGCATGGCCTTGTCAGCCTCCGTCAGCGCGCCGGCCGGCGGCACCCTGCCCTCGCAGTTCTTGGCGATCATCGACAGCGAGCGCTGCGCCAGATTGCCGAGGTCGTTGGCGAGGTCGGCGTTGATGCGCCCGACGATCGCCTCGTGGCTGTAATTGCCGTCCTGGCCGAAGGAGACCTCGCGCAGGAAGAAATAGCGCAGCTGGTCGACGCCATAGGCCTCGGTCAGATCGAACGGGTCGACGACATTGCCGACCGATTTCGACATCTTCTCGCCCTTCGAGAGCAGGAAGCCGTGGCCGAAGACGCGCTTGGGCGGCTGCAGCCCCGCCGACATCAGGAAGGCCGGCCAGTAGACCGAGTGGAAGCGGGTGATGTCCTTGCCGATGATGTGCACATCGGCCGGCCAGAAGCGCCAGCGCGGATCGCTCTCATCCGGGAAACCGCAGCCGGTAACGTAATTGTTGAGCGCGTCGACCCAGACATACATCACATGCTTCGGATCGCCCGGAACCGGCAGCCCCCAATCGAAGGTGGTGCGGCTGATCGAGAGGTCCTGCAGCCCGCCCTTGACGAAGGAGACGATCTCGTTGCGGCGCGTGTCCGGCCCGATGAAGGACGGATTGGCTTCGTAGTGCGCGAGCAGCCGGTCTTGATAGGCCGAGAGGCGGAAGAAATAGCTCTCCTCCTCGGTCCACTCGACTGGCGTGCCTTGCGGGCCGATGCGCACGCCATCGGCGTTGAGATGGGTTTCCTCCTCGCCGTAATAGGCCTCGTCGCGCACCGAGTACCAGCCGGCATAGCGGTCGAGATAGATGTCGCCATTGGCCTCCATCCGCCGCCAGAGCTCCTGGGTCGACGGCAGATGGTCGGCATCGACCGTGCGGATGAAGCGGTCATAGGCGCAGTTCAGCACGTCGGCCATCGCCTTGAAGCGCGGCGCGGTCCGGTCGACCAGCTCCTTCGGCGTCAGGCCTTCCTTGGCGGCCGCCTGGAAGATCTTCAGGCCGTGATCGTCGGTGCCGGTCTGGAAATAGACGTCGAAGCCGTCGAGCCGCTTGAAACGGGCGATCGCGTCGGCCGCCACGACTTCGTAGGCGTGGCCAATATGCGGCGCGCCGTTCGGATAGGAGATCGCGGTCGAGATGTAGAAGGTCGGGGCCGAGGCCATGGCAGTCCGGTTTCGTGTCGTTGTCAGGCCGCGCGCGAACGGGAAACCGCCTCCGACAGATCGTGAAACAGCGACATGACGAGGGGGCGGCGATCGAGATTGTAGGTTTCGACCTCGTTCGCGGCGCGTGCAAGTCTCTCCCACACCTCCGCGAGGGGCGCAAGCCGGGCCGGGCCGGCGGCGGCATGCGCATGCAAGTGCGCGCCAAGCCAGCCCTGTACAGTTTCGATCATCACGCGGAAATCGGCCTCGCCTGCCCTGCCCGCGACATCCTCGCCGAGCGCCAGCAACGCGGTCAGGTCGATCGAGGGCAACGCGTCGAGCCGCGCCCTCACCGCTTCGACCAGCGCCAGCGTCTCCGGATCGACATAGGTCAGCGCCCGCTTGACCGAGCCCTCGGACAGGGCCGCGGCGCGCCCGAGCGCCGAGGCGTCATAGGGCAGGCGCATGCGCTCCAGCGCAATCGCGCCGGCCTGGGCGACGTCGTCCTCGCCCAAGGGGTCGAAAGAGAGCAGCCGGCAGCGCGAGCGGATCGTCGGCAGCACCCGGCCGGGTGCATGGGCGACGATGAGGAAGAGGCAGCGCGGCGGCGGCTCCTCCAGCAGCTTCAGCAGGGCATTGGCGCCGGGCCGGTCGAGGTCCTCGGCTGAATCGACAATCGCGACCCGCCAGCCGCCCTCGCCCGCGCTGGAGCCGAAGCGGTCGATGATGCGCCGCACCAGATCGACCGGGATATTGCTGGTGAAGCTCTTGCCGTCCGGCTTGGCGATACGGCGCAGCAGGTGCAGGTCGGGATGCGATTGCGCCGCGATCTTGCGGGTGGCGCCGTCCGCTTCCGGCATGGCGAGATCGCGCGCGGCCTCCGCGCGGCGCAGCGGATCGCCCTCGGCCAGCATGAAGCGGGCGGCGCGATAGGCGAAGCTCGCCTTGCCGACGCCCTCCGGCCCGCCGAGCAGCCAGGCATGATGCATGCGGCCGGAGCGCAGCGCCGCCAGGACCGCTTCCTCCTGGCGCTGGTGGCCGATGAGCGCCAGCGTCTCGCGCGGATGCGGGGCGTTCGGCAGGCGGTCGGGTTCGTTGCTCGATTCGATCATGCCGGCGCAATCTGCGGCAAGGGCAGCCGGGTGGAAAGCGCTTCCCAGGCTGTCTCCGCCAGCAATTCCGGCGCAAGGCTGGCGTCGAGCACGACGCAGCGCTGCGGCTCGGCGGAAGCGATGTCGAGGAAGCCCTGGCGCAGGCGGCGATGGAAGCTGATCGTTTCGCTTTCGAAACGGTCTGTCGCCTCGCCCGGCTGGCGACGGCGGGCGGCGCGGGCGAGGCCGGTCTCGGGCGCGAGGTCGAGGATGAAGGTCAGCTCGGGCATCAGGCCGGCGACCGCAACGGCCTCCAGCGCCGCGAGCTTGTCCGCAGCGATCTCGCCGAGCGTGCCCTGATAGACGCGGGTCGAATCGATGAAGCGGTCGCAGATCACCCAGGCGCCGCGCTTGAGCGCTGGCCTGATGCGGCTGTCGACATGGTCGATGCGGGCGGCCTGGAACATCAGCGCCTCGGCGAAGGCGCCATAGGGCTTGATCCGCCCGGCGAGCAGGGCTTCACGGATGCGCTCGGCCTTGGGCGAGCCGCCGGGCTCGCGGGTCAGCTCGACGGTAAGGCGATGCGCTTCCAGCCGGGTTGCCAGCGCCTTGGCGAGAGTCGACTTGCCGGCCCCCTCCCCGCCTTCGAGCGTGATGAAATGCCCAGCCGCGGGCCGCGCCTTTGCTCTGGCCACGCTCAGCTCCGCTTCAGGGCCTTGCGGACCCAGCCGGTCGCGGCCTCCATCAGCGCGTCGAGCGCCCGCTGCTGCAGGCTGCCGACCGCAACGCTCTCCGCCGCATAGAGCGGGATGTCGAGCGTCTTGACCTCGCCGCGCGTGACCAGCAGGCGGCCAACCTCGGTCCCTTCCGCCACCGGCGCCTGCAGCGGGCCTCGATAGACGATGCGAGCGGCGAGACGCTCGCTGCTGCCGCGCGGCACCAGCAGGTTGACCGCTCCCTTGGCCTTCAGCGCGACCCGGCCTTTTTCGCCCCCGAATACGCTGGCTTCGCCGACGCTCTCGCCTTCGGCGAAGACCTGTTTCTGCTCGAAGGAGCGGAAGCCCCATTCGAGCAGCTTGCGCGCCTCGCTGGCGCGATCGCGTGCATTCTTCAGCCCATTGACCACGACGATCAGCCGCTGACCCTTCTGTACGGCCGAGCCGACGAGCCCATAGCCCGTCTCGTCGATGTTGCCGGTCTTGAGTCCATCGGCGCCGATATCCATGGTCAGGAGCGGATTGCGGTTGCTCTGCTTGATCTTGTTCCAGGTGAAGTCGCGCTGGCCGAAAATCTTGTAGAGTTCCGGATAGGTCTTGATGATGTGGTCGGCGAGCAGAGCGAGCTCGCGCGCCGTCACCTTCTGCTGCGGATCAGCCAAGCCGGTCGCGTTGCGGAACTGCGACTTCGGCAGGCCGAGCGCGTGGACGCGCTCGGTCATGACCCTGGCGAAGCTGGCCTCGTCGCCTGCCACCGCCTCGGCCAGGGCGATCGCCGCGTCGTTGCCGGACTGGACGATCAGGCCCTGCAGAATGTCGCCGAGCTTCACGCGGCTGTTGACGATCGCGAACATGGTCGAGCCGCCGGAGACGCCGCCGCCCTTGCGCCAAGCGTTCTCCGAGATCGAGATCTCTGTCTCCAGCGTCATCTTGCCGGCGGCGATCTCCTGGAAGGCGACGAGCGCAGTCGCGAGCTTCACCATGCTCGCGGGCACCATCAGCTCGTCGGCAGCTTTCTCGTAGAGCACGGCGCCGCTGGCGGAATCGAGCAGGAGCGCATAGGGCGCGGCCGACTGGAACGCCTGCGCGCGAGCAAGGCCCGGCGTCAACAGCAGCAAAGCCACGCAGGCGGCGATCACCCTGCTCCAAATCGGAAGATAGGCGCGCATCATCCCTGATCGACCTTGCGTCATATCAAGATCAGATGATGCGCAGGTCCGGGCGGTCAAGCCCGGAGCAGACTCAATTCCGCGCCAGCGGCTGCAGGGTCTGCGCCTTCATGCTGCTGAAGCTGGCGCGCGGCACCGGCAGCGGCGCGCTGACCGCGGCCGGACGCAGCACCGGGACCGGCTTGCCTGCATTGGCGATGGTGTCGAGATCGAACGGGCGCGACGGCGGCAGGCGCACGCCATGGACCGGCACGCCGGCGGTCGGGGCCGCTGAGACGCTGGCGACGATCGGGCTCTGGATTGCAATCGTGCGCGGCTGCTCGGGCGCATAGGCCTGGACGACGGGCTGGGCCTGGACAGGCGCCGGAGCCGGTTCGGCCCGAACGGGAGCGGGCGCCGGCCGGGCGGCCTCATCGTCGATATCCGGGCCGGCCGAACGGCCGAGATCGACCTGCGATGCGGCGCTCGCGATCATAGTCCGGCTGCTCTGGCCCGGAATCGAGGCCGGCGAACCGTCGGTGCGCAGCGAGGCGAGCAGCATGTTGTCGTCGGAGCCGGCGAGCGAGGCCTGGCCGAGATACTCGATCTTGACGCGCGCCGTGCCGAGATGCCGGAAGGCGAGTGCATCCGCAGTCTTCTGCGAGACGTCCATGACACGGCCGCCATGGAACGGGCCGCGATCGTTGACGCGCACGATGATCGAGCGGCTGTTGGTGATGTTGGTGACGCGGGCATAGGCCGGCAGCGGCATGGTCGGATGAGCCGCGCTGATGCTCATGCGATCATAGACCTCGCCATTGGCAGTGCGGCGGCCATGGAAGGCTTCGCCATACCAGGACGCGGTGCCGACCGCAGTGTAGCCGACCGGTTTCTCGTAAGGGGTGTAGCGCTTGCCGGCGACGGTGTAGCTGCGACCGATCAGTTCGCGGCCGCCGCCCTTCGGCACCGGCTGCCCTTCTTCGACGACGCGGGCGCTGGCCGGACCGTATTTCGAAGACGGGAAGGCGCCGATCTCTTTCGACTTGCCGCGGCGGGTGACCTGGTCGTTGGCGCAGTTCGCCAGGAACAGGCCGGCCAATACGACGCAGCCGAGGCGGGTTGCGGTGGACAGCGAGGAAGAAGCGCAAGGTGCGTCGCCGGAATCGGCTGGAGAGGTGATCACCGCCGGTGCGCTCGAGCCTCGCATCATGCCGCATTCCCGTTCGTCGCGCCGAAAACGTTGCGCCGCCCAAGCCACCATCGTGGCAAGGTCGCAGTTTTCGACCAATTTCATTAAGGGATCGTTAAGCGATGGAAGCGCGTACGCACCGCCGTCAACGGAAGCCCAGCCCGGCCTTTGGGCGGGCACAAAGGTGTCGAAAATGCGGCAGCTGTCAATCCGCCACCTTCCCGGCGCCATTTTTCGGGGGAGCGTGACACGCCTGCAACGCTTGAAACCATGCGGCTGCGCGGCTCGACCGAGAGACCGAAGCGTCGCCTCAAATCGTTGAGAATGCGTATATTTCTGCTGCTGCGACCAAAGAGGCCTGCGAATGTTCCGCAGGCCGCTTGCAAAAATCCGTCGGGGGCGGCAATGACGAGCGCGCTGGAAGGGTGGCCGAGTGGTTTAAGGCAGCGGTCTTGAAAACCGCCGTGGGTGCAAGCCCACCGTGGGTTCGAATCCCACCCCTTCCGCCATTTTTTGCATGGCGCGATGCCGCCCACCAACCCATCGCGCGGGCTCCGATGTCGAACTTGCGTCCGAACGCGGAGCCAGTTCGCAGAATCTGCGCGCCCGCCTCGCACCGGTTGCCGGCGCGCGCCTTCTACCGCGCATCCTCCTGCACCATCTGCGCGCCCTTCTCGCCGATCATCATGCTGGGCGCGGCCGTGTTACCCGAGGTGATCGCCGGCATCACCGAGGCGTCGACAACGCGAAGACCCGCGACGCCGCGCACCCGCAGGCGCTCATCGAGCACCGCCATGGCGTCGTCGTCGCGGCCCATCTTCGCCGTGCCGACAGGGTGGAAGATCGTCGTGCCTATGCGGCCGGCGGCCTCGACCAGCGCCTCGTCCGTCTCGTAGCCTGGCCCCGGCAGGTACTCCTGCGGGTTGAAGCGGGCGAGCGGCGGTTGCGCCACGATGCGGCGGGCGAGCTTCAAGGCGTCGACCGCGACCTGACGGTCTTCGTCCGTCGAGAGATAGTTCGGCGCGATCGCCGGCGCCGCGGCCGGGTCGGCCGATTTGATATGGACGCTGCCGCGGCTCGATGGCCGCAGATTGCAGACGCTCGCCGTGAAGGCGCCGAACGGGTGCAGGCCGTCGCCCCATTTGTCGAGCGAGAGCGGCTGGAAATGGAACTCGAGATTGGCGGTGGCGTAATGCGGCGCCGATCTGGCGAAGGCGCCCATCTGCGAGGGCGCCATGGTCAGGGGGCCGGTGCGGCGAGCCGCATATTCCAGCGCCATCAACGGCCTGCGCCAGAGCTTGGCATAGTCGGTGTTGAGCGTCTTCACGCCCTCGACCTTGTAGATCGGCCGCAGCTGCAGATGGTCCTGGAGGTTCTCGCCGACTCCGGGAGCGTGATGGACGGTCTCGATGCCGAGCCCGCGCAGGCGCTCGCCATCGCCGATGCCGGAGCGTTCGAGAATCGCGGGCGAGCCGACGGCGCCGGCGCTGAGCAGCACCTCGCCGGAGACCCGCGCCAGGTGCCGCTCGCCGCCACGCGTCAGGACGATGCCGGTGGCGCGGCCATCCTCGACGACGATGCGCTCGACCAGGCAGCCGAGTTCGACCCGAAGATTGTCGCGATCGAGCGCCGGCTCCAGGAAGGCGCGCGCCGCGCTGAAGCGCCGACCGCGCTTCTGGGTGACCTGGAAATAGGACGACCCCTCATTGTCGCCGGTGTTGAAGTCGTCGATCTTGCGGATGCCGGCCGCCTCGGCCGCGTCTCGCACGGCGTCCAGGATGTCCCAGCGCACGCGCGGATGTTCGACGCGCATCTCGCCGCCAGAGCGATGGAAGCGGCCATCGGGCGCGATATGGTCCTCGTGCTTCATGAAGAGCGGCAGGACGTCGTCCCAGCCCCAGCCGGTCAGCCCCTGCTGGCGCCAGCCATCATAATCGGCACTCTGTCCGCGCATGTAGATCATCGCGTTGATCGCCGAGCAGCCGCCGACGACCTTGCCGCGCGGATAGGCGAGGACACGCCCGCCCAGCCCTGCCTCGACCTCGGTCTGAAACAGCCAGTCGGCCCGGGGATTGCCGATCGCGTAGAGATAGCCGACCGGGATGTGGAACCAGATCCAGTAATCCTTGCCGCCGGCCTCGACGATCAGGACCTTGCGACGGCGATCGGCCGAGAGCCGGTTCGCCAGCACGCAGCCGGCCGAGCCCGCTCCGATGACGACGTAGTCGAAAGTGCCGATGTCGATCTCGCCCGCCATGGCCGCCCTGTTCCGTTGCGCTTCCCCGATCAGGGATAGAGCGGGGACCGCATGGCGGCAACGCGCGCCACGGCGCAAAGGCGCATTGGCACGGCGACACGTCCCGCATCACATCCTCGCTTCCGCTTCTGGCGTCGGAGCGAACCTCTGCCTAACAATCGTCGCCGGCCAAGCACCGCGCCGATCACCTGGAGGACATCCCCATGCTGGACTGGAGCACTTATCGCACGGAGCTGAAGGGGCGCGTCGGCGATTTCGGCAAGGCTGCCCCCGAGGCGCTTCGAGGCTATGCCGCGCTCGCCGGCGGGGCGGCGAAGACGACGCATCTCGATGCCCGTACCCGCGAACTGATCTCGCTCGCCGTCGCCGTCACGACGCGCTGCGACGGTTGCATCACCTCCCATGTCGATGCGGCGATCAAGGCCGGGCTCAGCCGCGAGGAGATCGCAGAAGCGCTCGGGGTGGCGATTGCGATGAACGCCGGTGCGGCGCTGGTCTACTCGGCCCGGACGCTCGACTGTTTCGAACAAATGACGGCACCCGTCCCGGCTGTTGCGGAATAAGGCCGGCTCTTCTCCGAAGGAGCCGTCATCTGCCTCCGAAGGGCTCATCTGAGCGCCACATTGCCATGGCAGGTTGATCCGGAGGCGCGGAACGCCTGATGGCGCTCCGTCGTTTCCTCGTCGACCGCAACGGAACCAGGAGGACGAGATGAGTCAGACTGGGAAGGCCGAGCGCGAGATCCGCAAGATCGCCTATGCGCTCTGGATGGAGGAAGGGCAGCCGGAAGGCCGCGACTACGAGCATTGGGAAGCGGCCAAGGCGATCTGGACCTTCCGCAACCGCAGCGAGGACATTGTCGACCACGGCGCGGAGGACGAGCTCAAGGGCGAGCGCACCCGCCGACGCGAGCAGGAATGGCTGTCCTGATTGCCGCTCGCAGGGCTGCGATCCGCCGCAGCCCTGCCATTCGCTCTCTGCATGATCGCAACCGACGACAAGCGATCGGGCCGCGCCCACATTGTGGCTGAAGCAGTGCCGGCGTTGGCGTGTCGGCTCCAGCGGAGAGAAGTCATGACCCAGCATGTCGAATCCGGCCGGATCGCCGTCGTCGAACGGCCGGAAAGCGGGCGCTTCGAGCTCGACTTCCCCGGTGGGCAGGCCTTTGCCCTCTATCGCAGCGATGGTGACCGGATCATCGTCACCCATACTGAAGTACCGCCGTCCTTCAACGGCCGCGGCATCGGCTCGCAACTGGCCGAGGGCATCTTCCAGATCGCGCGAGCTAGCGGACGACGCGTCGTGCCGCGCTGCTCCTTCGTCGCGGCGTGGGCGCATCGCCATCCCGACTACGCGGATGTGCTGGCCTGAGCCGCCCCGCTACATCTTGCCTCGCGCCGGCCGATCGCGTTTGAAGGCTTCGTCACGAAACGGGGCCTGCCATGCCGGACGATCTCGCCATCACCGACTTTCCGCTGCGGGCGCATGACAAGCTCCGCTATGGCGACACCGACCGCCAGGGCCACGTCAACAATGCGGTGTTCTCGAGCCTCCTGGAAACCGGTCGCGTCGAGCTGATCTACGGTCAGGCCGGTCGTCTGGTCGAGCCGGGGGCCTCCTTCGTCCTCGCTCGGCTGGAGCTGGATTTCCGGGCAGAGCTGCTCTGGCCCGGCGAGGTCGAGATCGGCACGCGTGTCGCCTCGATCGGCCGCAGCTCGGTCCGGCTCGAACAGGCGATCTTCCAGGGCGAGCGCTGTGTCGCCAGCGGCGTTTCGGTGATCGTCCAGACCGACGAGGCGACGCGCAAGGCGCGGCCGTTCTCGGAGGCGGTGCGCGAGCAGCTGGCGCAGCTGGTGGCGCCGACAAGCTGATCTATCCGCCCTCCTCCGGCCAGCCGACCAGCTCGGTCGGGGTCCAGCGCGCTTTTCGGCGCCCGAGCCGGCCGTCCAATGCTTCGCCGCTGAAATCACGCGACTCGGCCGGCCTGGTGAAGCGGGCGCGCTCATCGAGCGCGTCGATATTGATCGTCGTCCAGGCTCTGCCGTCCTCGACCATCAGCATGGCGACATAAACGCCGCAGCGCCGGCAAAGAACCACTTCGGACGCGGCGAGCCCGAAACGGTAGCGCTGCAACTCGGCCGGTTCGCGTAAGACAAGTCGGACCCGTGCCCTGGGATCGGAAACCGTCCGGGCGTTGTGCTTGCGACAGAAGGAGCATTGGCAGGCTCCGACGATCTCCTCCTCCGGTGGCCGCGGCAGTGTCAGTTCGAGGGCGATCGCGCCGCAATGGCAGCCACCGTTCAAGCGATGCGTCATGCTGGCTTTTCCTCCCGCACGCTGCCACATCACGGCAATTATGGAGATGCGATCGTCCGATCAAAACAAGTGATTGGATACCGTATCGAATCGGGGGAACGGAATCACTCCCGCCGCGTTCGAAGCCGAAATGCGGGAGGACATCATGAACAGCCTTGTTGCGGCCTCGGCGCTGTTCCTGGCCGGCGGTTTGTCGAGCGTGACCATGGGGGCAGTGCCCTTGCAAGGCGTGCTCAACGAGATCTTCTGGGCGAGCCTGGCGCTGTCGGGCTTCCTTGCCATCGTGGGCCTTGAAGCGGCGAGCTGATTGCTGGTCGGCCTACCTCCTTCGCTTATCTGCCGAACCCGCCCGCGGTGCCCGGCGGCAAGCGTTGATTGTCAGCTCGACCGGCCGGCGCTCGACATGCCTCTGCGTCTTTACGCATCGTTTATGCCCCCGCCTGCCCTTCCCACTCGACCGCTTAGCAGGGACGGCACCACATCTCCTGTCTGAAACCAGGCTGGAGATCCGTCATGGCCGACATCGTCTTTCTCGCGCTCGGAGCCGGGGCCTTCGCGCTCTTCGGCTGGTATGCCGCGCTGCTGCGCAAGGTCTGACCCCATGGGCCTGACCTTGCTCTATGCCGCCGCGGCCCTCGGGCTCGCGATCTACATGGTCGCTGCGCTGCTGCGCCCCGATCGTTTCTGAACCAACGATAAAAAAGGAGACCTCGCATGGACTGGCGGGGCTGGGCCGAGATCGTCTTCACGATCGCGCTGACGGTAGCCGTGGGCTGGCCGCTCGGCATCTATATGGCGCGCGTCTGGGCGCGCGAGAAAACCCCATTCGACCTGGTGCTGCGGCCGGTCGAGGCCGGCTTCTACGCCGCTCTCGGCATCGACCGGAACAAGGGGCAGACCTGGCTCGGCTATGCCGGCGCCGTGCTCGCCTTCAGCGCGGCCGGCTTCGTGCTGCTCTACGGCCTGCTGCGATTGCAGGGACTGCTGCCGCTGAACCCGCAGGGCTTCGGCGGACTGTCGCCGCATCTCGCCTTCAACACCGCCGTCAGCTTCGTCACCAACACAAACTGGCAGTCTTATGGCGGCGAGACGACGCTGAGCAGCTTCAGCCAGATGGCGGGCCTCACCGTGCAGAATTTCGTCTCGGCCGGTGCCGGCCTCGCCGTCGCGGCTGCCGTGGCACGCGCCTTCGCCGCCGATCGCGGCGAGACATTAGGGAATTTCTGGGTCGACCTGACCCGCTCGGTCCTCTACGTGCTCCTGCCGGTCTCGATCGTCACCGCGCTGGCGCTCGTCGCGGCCGGCGTGCCGCAGAGCCTGCTCGCCAATGTCACCGCCAGGACGCTGGAGGGCGCCGACCAGATCATCGCCCTGTTCCCGGTCGCCAGCCAGGAAGCGATCAAGCAGTGGGGCACCAATGGCGGCGGCCTGTTCAACGTCAACTCGGCCCACCCACTCGAGAACCCGACGCCGCTGACCAATCTGATCGAGGTCGTCGCGCTGAACGCGCTCGCCTTCGGCACGGTCATCGCGTTCGGTCGCGCCGCCGGCGCCCGCAAGGAGGCCCGCGCCCTGCTCGCCGCGATGGTGATCCTGGTCGGCCTCGGCGCCGCGGCGATCTACTCCGCCGAGACGCTGACGCCGCAGCCCGCCATGATCGCCGCCGGCATCACCGATGCGCCGGCCAACATGGAAGGCAAGGAAGTGCGCTTCGGCGCCGCCGCCTCCGCGCTCTGGGCGGCGATGACAACCGGCGCCTCGAACGGCTCGGTCAACTCGATGCATGCCAGCTACATGCCGCTTGGCGGCGGTATCGCGATGTTCCTGATCCAGCTCGGCGAGATCCTGCCTGGCGGCGTCGGCTCAGGCCTCTACGGCATGGTGGTGATGGCGCTGCTCGCGGTCTTCGTCGCCGGGCTGATGGTCGGGCGCACGCCGGAATATCTCGGCAAGAAGGTCGAGAGCCGCGAGATCAAGTTCGCCATGCTGGCGGTGCTGATCTTGCCGCTCGCCATCCTCGGCTTCTCGGCCATCGCCGCGGCGCTGCCGGTTGCGCTCGAGGGCTTGCTGAACAAGGGGCCGCGCGGTCTCTCCGAAATCCTCTACGCCTATTCCTCGGCGGCGGGGAACAATGGTTCGGCCTTCGCGGGGCTTACCGCAAACGCACCCTGGTGGAACACGACGCTCGGCATCGCCATGCTGCTCGGCCGCTTCGCCTACATGGTCCCGGTGCTCGCCATGGCCGGCGCCATCGCCGCCAAGCCGAAGCTCGCGCCGACCGCCGGCACTCTGCCGAGCGATAGCCCGCTCTTCGTCGGCCTGCTCATCGGCATCATCCTGATCCTGGGCGGCCTGCAATTCTTCCCCGCGCTCGCGCTCGGGCCGATCGTCGAGCACTTCCAGGTGCTTGCGGCCGCTCGCTGAGCCGACAAAGGAACTCGTTAGATGAGTGTCTCACTCGCCAAGTCCAGCGCCTTCAACCAGGCCGTCATCCTGACGGCCCTGAAGAGCGCTTTCAGCAAGCTCGACCCGCGCAAGCTGGCCGGCAACCCGGTCATACTCGCTACCGAGGTCGTAGCGGCGCTCGCCACCGTCTCGGCCATCGTGGCGATTGCCAACGGCCAGGCTGCGGCCTTCCCGATCCAGATCGCAATCTGGCTCTGGCTCACCGTGGTCTTCGCCAACTTCGCCGAGGCGATCGCCGAGGGGCGCGGCAAGGCGGCGGCGGATTCGCTGCGCGCCACCCGCGTCACCACCAAGGCCAAGCTGATCATCGACGCCGAGCGCAATGCGATGATCCCGACGCCGGCTCACGAACTCGCGCCCGGCGATGTCGTCCTGGTCGAGGCCGGCGACGTCATTCCCGCCGATGGCGAGATCATCGAGGGCGTCGCCTCGGTCAACGAAGCCGCTATCACTGGCGAATCCGCCCCCGTCATCCGCGAGAGCGGCGGCGACCGCTCCGCCGTCACCGGCGGCACCACGGTCGTCTCCGACTGGATCAAGGTGAAGGTCACCTCGCGGCCGGGCTCGTCCTTTCTCGATCGCATGATCGCGATGGTCGAAGGCGCCGACCGGCGCAAGACCCCGAACGAGCTGGCGCTCGCCGTGCTGCTCGCCGGCCTGACCCTGGTCTTCCTGATCGCGGTCGTCACACTGACCGGGCTCGGCGCCTTCTCCAGCGTCTCGCTCGACCCGATGGTGCTCGGCGCGCTCTTCGTCACGCTGATCCCGACCACGATCGGCGGCCTGCTCAGCGCCGTCGGCATCGCCGGCATGGACCGGCTTCTGAAAGTGAATGTCCTGGCGACCTCGGGCCGGGCGGTCGAGGCCGCCGGCGACGTCGATACGCTCCTGCTCGACAAGACCGGCACCATCACCTTCGGCAACCGCATGGCGGTCGAAGTGATCCCCGTCCCGGGCGTGCGCCCCGACGCGGCGCTGCGGGCCGCGCTGATGGCCTCGCTTGCCGACGAGACGCCGGAAGGCCGTTCGATCGTCGAGCTAGCCCGCAATCAGGGCGTCGCCGCCGAGATTCCGGCCGGTGCGACCGCGATCCCGTTCAGCGCCACCACGCGCCAGTCGGGCTTGGACCTCGATGGCAAATCCTGGCGCAAGGGCGCGGTCGACGCCGTCATCAAGACGCTCGACCTCGGCGAGAGCCAGGTGCCGGCGGAATTGCGTCAGGCGGTCGATGGCATCGCCCGCTCGGGCGGCACGCCACTCGCCGTCAGCGAGAACGGCGCGCTGGTCGGCGTCATCCACCTCAAGGACGTGGTCAAGCCCGGCGTGAAGGAACGCTTCGCGGATCTCCGCCGCATGGGCGTGCGCACGGTGATGATCACCGGCGACAACCCGGTCACCGCCGCGGCGATCGCGTCCGAGGCCGGCGTCGACGACTTCCTCGCCGAGGCGACGCCCGAGGACAAGCTGCGGATCATCCGCACCGAGCAGGCCAAGGGCCGCCTCGTCGCCATGTGCGGCGACGGCGCCAACGACGCCCCGGCCCTCGCCCAGGCCGATGTCGGCGTCGCCATGCAGACCGGCGCGCAGGCGGCGCGCGAGGCCGGCAACATGGTCGATCTCGACAGCGACCCGACCAAGGTCCTGGAGATCGTCGAGGTCGGCAAGCAGCTGCTGATCACCCGCGGCGCGCTCACCACCTTCTCGATCGCCAACGACGTTGCGAAATACTTCGCCATCATCCCGGCGCTCTTCGTCGTCTCGCTGCCGGCGCTCGGCGCGCTCAACATCATGGGTCTGGCGAGCCCGCAGAGCGCGATCCTCTCGGCGGTGATCTTCAACGCGCTGGTGATCGTCGCGCTGATCCCGCTCGCCCTGAAGGGCGTGCGCTACCGGGCCATCGGCGCGGCCAAGCTGCTTTCGCGCAACCTCACAGTCTACGGCATCGGCGGCATCATCGCGCCCTTCGTCGGCATCAAGCTGATCGATCTCGCCCTCGCCGCCCTCAAGCTCGTCTGACGGCCTGACAGGAGAGCCGTATTATGATCGCCAATCTTCGCCCCGCCGTCGTCTCGATGGTCCTTTTCACCGCCCTGCTCGGCCTCGCCTACCCGCTTGGCGTCACCGGGCTGGCACAGGCACTGTTCCCGGCCCAGGCCGGCGGCTCGCTGATCCGCAACGCCTCCGGCGAGATCGTCGGCTCGCGCTTCGTCGGCCAAAACTTCAAGGACGAAGCCTACTTGCGTCCCCGCCCCTCGGCCGCCGGCAAGGACGGCTATGACGCCTCGGGCTCGTCCGGCTCCAATCTCGGGCCGCTGAACGAGGATCTCGCCGCCCGCATCAAGACCGACGCCGAGGCCCTGCGCGCCGAGAGCCCGGCCCCGATCCCGGTCGACGCCGTCACGACTTCGGGCTCCGGCCTCGACCCGCATGTCTCGCCGGCCAATGCGGCGCGGCAGGTCGCGCGCATCGCCGCGGCCCGCAAGGCCCAGCCTGCCGACGTGCTGGCAGTGATCGCCGCCAACACCGAGGGCTCGACCTTCGGCCTGCTCGGCGAGCCTCGCGTCAATGTGCTCGGAGTCAATTTGGCACTCGACGCGCGCTGGCCGCGCGCTCAACGTTAGGTTCGATGGCAACAGACGAATCCCAATTCAGAGAGGCAGGGCGGCCCGACCCCGACGCCCTGCTCGCTTCAGCCGGCCGCGGCAAGCGTGGCCGGCTGAAGATCTTTCTCGGCATGGCGCCGGGCGTCGGCAAGACCTACGAGATGCTGACGCAGGCTAGGCGCGCGCAAGAGGAGCATGGCGAGGTGCTCGTCGGCGTGGTCGAGACGCATGGCCGGCGCGAGACGGAAGAGCTGCTCGACGGGCTTGAGGTGATGGCGCGCCGGCCGCTGGAGCATCGCGGCCGGCTGATGATGGAGTTCGACCTCGACGCGGCCCTCGCCCTCAAGCCAAAGCTGCTGCTGGTTGACGAATACGCCCACTCCAACGCGCCCGGCAGCCGCCATCCCAAGCGCTGGCAGGATGTCGAGGAGTTGTTGCAGGCGGGCATCGACGTCTGGACGACGCTCAACGTCCAGCATCTCGAAAGCCTGGTCGACGTGGTCTGGAAGATCACCGGAGTGCGCCAGCGCGAGACCGTGCCGGACAGTGCGCTCAGCCGCGCCGACGAGATCGAATTGATCGACATCACGCCGACCGAGCTGCGCCAGCGCATGGAGGAAGGCAAGGTCTACGTCCCCGAGACGGCGCGGCTCGCCGCCGGCAACTTCTTCAAGCCGGAGAACCTGACGGCGCTGCGCGAGCTGGCGCTGCGCCGCGCGGCCCAGACGGTCGACGACCATCTGAACCAGGCGATGAAGCGCGCCGGGGTCGAGGGGCCTTGGGCGGCGGGCGAGCGCATCCTCGTGCTGATCGGCCCCGATGCCATGGCCGGCTCGCTGGTCCGGGCCGGGCGGCGCCTGTCGGACATGATGATGGATGCGCCTTGGACGGTCGCCCATGTCGAGCGGCCCAGCGGAGTGGAGCCGGATGCGGCCCGCGGCGCCCATCTCGCCGAAGCTTTGAGGCTCGCCGAACAGCTCGGCGGCGCCAGCGTCGTGCTGAATGGCGACGATCTCGTCGGCGCTGTGCTCGACTATGCCCGGCGCAACAACGTCACCCAGATCGTCGTCGGCAAATCGCATCGCAAGGGCTGGCGCTCCTGGTTCAGGCCCTCTCTCGCGCCCGAATTGCTCAAGGCGCAGAATGGTGCGGCGCTGCACATCATCACCGAGGTCGCAAGCGGGCCGGTGCAGCCGGCCCTGCGCGCTTCGCCGCAACGGAGAGCGGGCTGGCTCGGGCATCTCGGCGCGCTAGCCATGGTCGGGGCCGCAATCGGTCTGGCCGAACTGATCGACAGGCGGGTCGAAAACGTCAACCTCGCCATGCTGTTCCTGGTCAGCGTTCTCGGCGCCGGCCTCGCCTTTGGCCTCTGGCCGGCGGTGACGGCCGCGGCGCTCGCCGCCTTCGCCTACAATTTCTTCTTCCTCGAGCCGCGTCTGACGGTGTGGATCGGCCACCCGGCCGACGTACTGACCTTCCTCGTCTTCTTCGCGGTCGCGCTGACGACGGGCGGCCTGACCGGACGCATCCGCGACCAGGCCAGGGCGACGGCACGGAGGGCGTCGGCGATCACCGCCCTGCTCGCCGCCAGCCGCCGGCTCTCGGCCGCGGCGCGGCGCGAGGACGTCGCGTCCATTCTGGCCGAGCAGGTCTCGGCGGCAACCTCCGGCAAGATTGTGGTGCTGCTGCCGGTGGACGGCGAGATCGCCCCGGCCGCCGGCGCGCCGGAGCTGGAGGCGCTTTCGACCGCGGACATGACCGCCGCGCGCTGGACCTGGAATCGCGGCGAGCCCGCCGGCGCCGGTACTGGCACCCTCCCTAACGCCGCCTGGAGCTTCCGGCCTTTGCAAGGCGTGCGGGCCCGCTCCGGCGTGGTCGGCTTCGAGCCGAAGGCGCTTGCGACCGCGGAGAACGAGCGCTTCGCCCTGGCGCTGCTCGACCAGGGCGCGATCGCGATCGAGCGGGCCGAGCTTGCCGCCGCCGCCGTCGACGCCGAAGCGCTGCGCCGCAGCGACCGCCTGCGCTCGGCGCTGCTCAACTCGGTCAGCCATGATCTGCGCACACCGCTCGCCACCGTGCTCGGCTCGGCGACGACGCTGATCGACTATGGCGACGGCATGAAGCCGGCGGTGCGGGACGATTTGCTGCTCTCGATCCGCGAGGAGGCCGAGCGGCTCAACCGCTATGTCGGCGACCTGCTCGACATGACGAGGCTTGAAGGCGGGGCGCTGGTGGCGCGGCGCGACTGGATCGATGTCCGCGACGTGATCGCCGCGGCGCTCTCGCGAGTCTCGCGTCGGCTCGGCCAGCGTCGCGTCCACCGGGATTTTCCAGCGGAGCTCTCGCTCGTCAGGGCCGATCCCGGGCTGCTGGAGCAGGTGCTTGTCAACATCCTCGAAAACGCCATCGCCTATAGCGATGATGGCGCGCTGATCGAGGCGGCGGCCTATGAGGACCGCGGTAATGTCGTGATCTCGATCGAGGACGAGGGCCGCGGCATCCCGACCGCCGAATTGGAGCGCGTCTTCGAGAAGTTCCGGCGGCTGGAGGAATCGATCGACCGCGGCGGCGAGCGCGGCAAAGGTGCCGGCCTGGGCCTCGCTATCGCCAAGGGCTTCGTCGAGGCGATGGGCGGGCGTATCGCCGCCGCCAGCCCGATCCATGACCGTCCCGACGGCAGCAAGGGCGGCACCCGCATCCTGATCAGCCTGCGCAAGGACGTCGCGGGCGGAGAGACCAAATCATGACCGCCTTTCGCCCGCGCATCCTCGTCATCGACGACGAGCCGCAGATCCATCGCTTCCTCGGCCCGGCGCTCGATGCCGCCGGCTACGAGCCGATCCGCGCCGACGACGCCGCCAGCGGCCTGCGCGAGATCGCCCGCAAGCCCCCGGACGCCGTCGTGCTCGATCTCGGCCTGCCCGACATGGACGGCAAGGAGGCGCTCGCCAAGGCGCGCGCCTTCTATGACGGGCCGGTGATCATCCTCTCGGCCCGCGATCGCGAGACCGAGAAGATCGACGCGCTCGACGCCGGCGCCGACGACTATGTCGAGAAACCCTTCGGTGTCGGCGAACTGCTGGCGCGCCTGCGCGTCGCGCTGCGCCATCGCCTCGAACGCCAGGGTTCGGAGCCGGCGCTGCAGGTCGGCGATGTCGAGATCGATCTCGTCAATCGGCGGATCAGCAAGGGCGGCGCGGCCGTGAAGCTCTCGCCCAAGGAATACGACCTCTTCGCCTGTCTGGCGCAGGGCAATGGCCGCGTGCTGACCCATAAGCAGATCCTCACCGCGGTGTGGGGCCCGGCCCATGAGCACGACGTGCAGTACCTGCGCGTCTTCGTCGGCCAGCTCCGGCAGAAGCTCGAGGACGATCCGGCCGAGCCGAAGCTGATCGAGACCGAGCCGGGCGTCGGTTATCGGCTGGGCGGACTGGTCTAAAGGCCGGCGATTCCGCAGCGGTCTTGTCGCGGCAGTGTCCGGTCCCTACCGTTTCGCAGCGAACCCATGCGAGGCAATGATGCGGGTTGTGATCCTGAGCATGCTGCTTGGTCTTGCCGCGACGGGCGAAGCGCCAGCCGACTGGAGGCCGAGCATCTTCGACGGTGAGAGCAAGCGCGCCATCCAGGGCTGCTCCCCGACGATGACCGACGATGCCTGGTCCTGCGCCTTCATCCGCTGCGAAGCGGACAAGCAGCTCGGCCTCTATCTCGATATTCCCGGCGTGCTTTCGGAAGGGCCGATCACCCTGGCGATCGACGGTCGCGACTTTCCGCTCAGTCTCAAGGACACGTCAGGGCCGTTCGGAGGCGCCTATCGCGTCGTTGGTGCGGATGGCGAGATGCTCTCGATGCTGTCCGCCGGCCGCTCGCTGCGTATCCGCCAGGAAGGCATCAAGAAGGGCTATGACGTGATCCCGCTCAGGGGAATCGGCCCGGCCTTGCGAAAACTCAGTCAGGCCTGCAGCCGGGGCTGACGGTTCCCCGGAGAAAATGCTTCCCCGGATTTCGGTAGTCGAATAGCTGCGAAGAGAGATTTCCTCTTTTCGAACGGGAATAAGAAAAATCACACTACCTGACGTGAATTGATGCTCGAAGGCCCGTGCCTTATGTAAAACGTTCGGAATAGCGAACGTAGCGAGCATCATTCATGGCTGCCGCCAAGCGCCCTGCCCTGCCGGTTATCCTGCTGGCCAACGACCTGCTCGACGGCGATGTCGTCTTCGCGGCGGGTGATGCGAACGGCCTGCACTGGTCGCGTGATCCCGGCGCCGCGCTGGTCGGCGATGACGATGCGACCGCTGATCGGCTCGATGCCTTCGCCGCCGCCGAACTCGGCAACCAGCATGTCGTCGATGCCTATCTGGTCGATGTCGCGATCGAGGACGGCGTGCCGGTGCCGCGCCATTACCGCGAGCGGATGAAGACGACCGGCCCCAGCATCCGGCGCGATCTCGGCAAGCAGGCCGAACTGCCGCTTGCCCCAGCTTTCCTGAGAGCCTGACGCATGTATCGCTACGATGAATTCGACGAACGCTTTGTCCGCGAGCGGGTCGCGCAATTCCGCGACCAGGTCGGCCGCCGGCTCAGCGGTTCGCTGACGGAGGACGAGTTCAAGCCGCTGCGCCTGAAGAACGGCGTCTATCTGCAGCTGCACGCCTATATGCTGCGGATCGCCGTGCCCTATGGCACGCTCTCGTCGAAGCAGATGCGCCAGCTCGCGCTGATCGGCGAGCGCTATGACCGCGGCTACGGCCATTTCACCACGCGCACGAATCTCCAGTTCAACTGGCCCAAGCTGCGCGACATCCCTGATATTCTCGATTTGCTCGCCGATGTCGAGATGCATGCGATCCAGACGTCGGGAAACTGCATCCGCAACGTCACCGCCGACCATTTTGCCGGCGTCGCCCAGGACGAGGTCGAGGACCCGCGCCCGACCGCCGAATTGATCCGGCAATGGTCGAGCCTGCATCCCGAGTTCGATTACCTGCCGCGCAAGTTCAAGATCGCGGTCACCGGCGCAGAGCACGACCGCGCCGTGATCAAGGCGCACGATATCGGCCTGCGCATCCTGCGCCATCCCGACACGCACGAGATCGGCTACGAGGTCCTCGTCGGAGGCGGCCTTGGCCGTACCCCGATGATCGGCAAGGTCGTGCGCGAGTTCCTGCCCAAGGCTGACCTGCTCGCCTATCTCGAGGCGATCATGCGGGTCTACAATCTCGAGGGCCGGCGCGACAACAAGTACAAGGCCAGGGTCAAGATCCTCGTCCACGAGATCGGCACCGAGGAATTCTCCCGCCGCGTCGAGGAGGAGTTCGCCCGGCTCGACGGCCCCTCGGTCAATGCCGATCCGGCCGAAGTCGCGCGCATCGCCGCCTATTTCGCGCCGCCGGCCTATGAGACGCTGCCGGCGACCAGCGGTGCCTTCGAGGCAGCCAGGGCCGGCAATCCCGATTTTGCCCGCTGGGTCGAGACCAATCTGACGCCGCACCGGCAACCCGGCTATGCCGCGCTGACCATCTCGCTGAAGCCGATCGGCGCGCCTCCGGGCGACGCCACCAGCGAGCAGATGCGCGTCGTCGCCGATCTGGCGGAGGAATTCTCCTTCTCCGAAATCCGCGTCACCCACGCCCAGAACCTCGTCCTGCCGCATGTGAAGCTGTCGGACCTGTTCGCGATCTGGCAGCGCCTCGGCGAGGCTGAGCTGGCGACGGCGAATGCCGGTTTGATCACCGACATCATCGCCTGCCCCGGCCTCGATTACTGCGCGCTGGCGACGGCCCGCTCGATCCCGATCGCCCAGGCGCTGGCGCAGCGCTTCGCCGACCCCGTCCGGCAGAAGGAGATCGGTGCGCTCAACATCAAGATCTCCGGCTGCATCAATGCCTGCGGCCATCACCATGTCGGCCATATCGGCATTCTCGGCCTCGAGAAGCGCGGCATCGAATCCTATCAGATCACGCTTGGCGGCGACGCGACCGAGAATGCGGCGATCGGCGAGATCCTCGGCCCCGGCCTCGCCGCCGAGGACGTGCCGGACGCGATCGAGCGCATCGTCTCGGTCTACCTGGCCCAGCGCCAGACCGGCGAGAGCTTCATCGACAATGTCCGCCGTATCGGCCTCGCGCCGTTCAAGGCGGCTTTCCAGGAGGTCAGCCATGTTGCTTGATCGTCACGGCGCCAAGGCCGAGATCTGGACGCGCAGCGAAGGCGCAGCGATCGCCAATCTCTCGCATGCGCTGGTCGATTGGGCGGCGCTGCCGGAGGCGCTGGCGCAGAAGACGCGCGACCAGCGCATCGGCGTCGTCATCCCCAACACCGTCCGCATTCCCGAGCTGAAGCTGGTGATCCGCCAGCTCTCGCTGATCGCGATCAGCTTCCCGTCCTTCGGCGATGGGCGTGGCTTCAGCCTGGCGCGATTAATCCGCAATCACGGCTTCACCGGCACCTTGCGTGCGAGCGGTCCGCTGATCGTCGATCAATTCGCCTATGCCCTCGCCTGCGGCTTCGACGAGGTCGAGTTGCCGGAGGCGAGCGCCGTGCGCCAGCCGGTCGAGCAATGGACCCGCGCACTCGGCCAGATCAGCCATGGCTATCAGCGCGGCTATGGCGACAGCGGCAACATTCTCGACCGGCGCCGCTCGGCCCGGCTGAAACATGCCGCAGCGGGCTGAGACGATGCATGGATCGGCCCAAACCAGCCTGCGCCGGCCGGCCGATCGCCATAGCGATGACGAGTGGGAGGAGGCCATGCTGAACGACGCCTTGATCCAGTCCGCTCCCGGCCCGTGCGAGCGCTGGTTCGATCTTTGCTTCCGGCTTATCATCCTGGTGCTTGCCGGTCTGTGGCTGTTCGTGCCACCTGCCGGCGACAGCCGATTGCCCCCCGATGTGAAGGCCGCAGCGACCCAAAGATGAGCGCAAGACGCCCGGAGACAATCGCCCCGCGCCGGATCGAACGGCTCGCAACCCTGCCGCTGTTCCACAAGCTGGCGGGGCGCAAAGTCGTGCTCGCAGGCGCGAGCGAGGGTGCGCTCTGGAAGGCCGAATTGCTTGCGGCAGCGGGCGGCGAGCTGCTGATCCTCGCGGGTGATAACCCGGAGCTCTATGCCGGGCTCGCGAATGATCCGCCAGCCGGTTCGGTGACGGTGCTGGCGCGTGCCTGGCAGGCTGACGACCTCTACGGCGCGGCGCTCGCCATTGCCGATGTCGAATCGCTCGACGAGGCCAGGGCCTTTGCAGCGGCGGCCCGGCAGTCTGGCGTGCCGGTCAACTTGGTCGACAAGCCCGAATTCTGCGATTTCGCCTTCGGCTCGCTGGTCAACCGCTCGCCTCTGGTGGTCGCGATCTCGACCGATGGCGCCGCTCCGGTCTTCGGCCAGGCGATCCGGGCCAAGATCGAGGCGCTGCTTCCCGCCGGTCTCAAGGCCTGGGCGCAGGCCGCGCATGACTGGCGCCCGATTGTCAAGGCGCGCGATCTCGCCTTTCCTCTGCGCCGCGACTTCTGGGAGCGCTTCACCAGCCGTGCGCTAGCCGAGCCGCAGCGCCGCCCCGACGAGAACGATCGGAAGGATCTCTCCGCCGTGCTCGACGAGATCGAGCGTGGCGGCACGCCGAACGGCCGTGTCACGCTGGTCGGCGCCGGCCCCGGCGATCCGGAGCTTCTGACGCTGAAGGCGATCCGGGCGCTGCAGAGCGCCGACATCATCCTCTACGACGACCTGGTCTCGGCCGGCGTGCTCGAGCTCGCCCGGCGCGAGGCCAAGCGCATGCTGGTCGGCAAGCAGGGCTATGGTCCGGCAGTCAAGCAGAACGATATCAATGCGATGCTGGTCTCGCTCGCCGGTCAGGGCAAGCATGTGGTTCGGCTGAAGGGCGGCGACCCCGGCATTTTCGGCCGCGCCGGCGAGGAGATCGAGGCCTGCCAGCGCGCCGGGATCCCGGTCGCGATCGTGCCCGGCATCTCGGCGGCGCAGGGCGCCGCGGCTTCGCTCGGCCTCTCGCTCACTCATCGCGACCATGCCCGCCGCCTGCAATTCGTCACCGGACATGCCCGCGATGGCAAGCTGCCGCAGGATCTCGACTGGAAGGCGCTCGCCGATCCGGCCGCGACCACGGCGCTCTACATGGCGCGGGCCACCCTGCCCCTGTTCCGCGAGAAGGCACTCGCCGCCGGGCTCGATCCGGCGACGCCGGCGATCGCCATGCTCGGCGCCACCACCCCGGCCGAGACGCGCATCGCCAGCACGATTGCGGAACTTCCGGAGCGTCTCGGCGAACTGCCGAGCCACGGCCCCGTTCTCGTCCTGATCGGCCATGCCATGGGGGCTGCGCTGCTGGCCGTGGCCGGTGTAAAATCGGCTCGAGGCTAGAGCGAACCAAACCGCCGGAGATGCGTTTTCTCTCTGGCGCGAAAAGTTTGGAAGGGCTCTACTGCCCTCGCTAGTTGAGCGATGACCGCCAATTCAGTACGTTCTGTTTGTTTTTTAGAACAGTTTCGAGCCGTTCCGGCGGTTTTCCGAACTGTTCAACACGGAGCACTGAGATGACGCGACGGAGACTTCACCGCCTGCTGCAAGCCGGTCTGACGCTCGGAGCCTTCGCCCTGTGCTTCGGCGTGATCAGCGGCGCGCGCGCGCAGACCGAGCTGCTCAACGTCTCCTATGATCCGACGCGCGAGCTCTACCGCGAGATCAACGCAGCCTTCATCGCCGACTGGAACGGCAAAAACGCCAAGAAGATCAGCACGATCCGGCAGTCGCATGGCGGCTCTGGCGCCCAGGCGCGCACCGTCATCGACGGTCTCAACGCCGATGTGCTGACGCTGGCGCTCGCCGGCGACATCGACGCGGTCGCCCAGCGCTCGAAGAAGCTGCCGCTCGACTGGCAGAAGCGCCTGCCGCAGAACTCCTCGCCCTATACCTCGACCATCGTCTTCTTGGTCCGCAAGGGCAATCCCAAGGCGATCAAGGACTGGGGCGACCTGGTGAAGCCGGGCGTGCAGATCATCACGCCGAACCCGAAAACCTCGGGCGGCGCCCGCTGGAACTATCTCGCCGCCTGGGCCTATGCCGAGAAGGCGTTCAACAAGGACCAGGCCAAGGTCCGCGACTATATCGGCAAGCTGCTGGCCAATGTCCCGGTGCTCGATACCGGCGCGCGCGGCGCGACCACGACCTTCACGCAGCGTGGCATCGGCGATGTCTTCCTGTCCTGGGAGAACGAGGCCTTCCTGGCGCGAAAGGAGTTCGGCGAGGACAAGTTCGACATCATCGTGCCCTCGCTCTCGATCCTGGCCGAGCCGCCGGTCGCGGTGGTCGACGGCAATGTCGACGCCAAGGGCACCCGGGCCGAAGCGCAGGCCTATCTCGACTTCCTCTACACCCCGAAGGGCCAGGCGATCATCGCCAAGCATTATTACCGGCCGCGCAATCCGGAAGCTGCCGATCCGAAGGACATCGCCCGCTTCCCGAAGGTCGAGCTCGTCACCATCGATGAGAGCTTCGGCGGCTGGGCCAAGGCGCAGCCCACTCATTTCGGTGACGGCGGCACCTTCGACCAGCTCTACAAGCCGGCCCGCTGAGCATGACTGCGGCGGTATCACGCTGGCGCGAGCCCAGCATCCTGCCCGGCTTCGGCCTGGCGCTGGGCATCACCGTGACGGCGCTGTCACTGATCGTGCTGATCCCGCTCGCGGGGCTTTTCATCAAGGCGGCGAGCGCCGGCCCGGCCGATATCTGGGCGGTGGCGACCTCGCCGCGCACGCTCGCGGCGCTGAAGCTCTCCTTCCTTGGTGCGCTGTTCGCGGCGGCGGTCAACGCGGTGTTCGGACTGATCCTCGCCTGGGTGCTCGTCCGCTATGATTTTCCTGGCAGGCGACTGATCGATGCGGCTGTCGACCTGCCCTTCGCGCTGCCGACCGCGGTCGCCGGCATCGCGCTGGCTGCGATCTATGCGCCCAATGGCTGGATCGGCGGCCTGCTCGCACCCTACGACATCAAGGTTGCCTATACGCCGCTGGGCGTGATGGTGGCGCTGATCTTCATCGGCTTGCCCTTTGTGGTGCGCACGATCCAGCCCGTGCTGGAGGAACTGCCGGCCGATATCGAGGAGGCTGCGGCGCTGCTCGGGGCCAGCCGCTGGCGCACCGTCTTCACGGTGCTGCTGCCGCCGGTGCTGCCGGCCCTATTGACCGGCTTCGTCCTCGCCTTCGCCCGCGCCGTCGGCGAATACGGCTCGGTCATCTTCATCGCCGGCAATGTGCCGATGGTCTCGGAAATCGCGCCGCTGCTGATCGTGATCCGGCTGGAGCAGTTCGACTATGCCGGCGCGGCCGTGGTCGCGACGATCATGCTGCTGCTTTCTTTCGCGCTGATCCTGCTGGTCAACCTGATCCAGGCCAGCGCGCGCCGGAGGTTCGGCGATGTCTGATGCCAGCCTGCCCTATCAGATCGAGGACCTCGCGCCTGCCCGCGCCGCGCGGCGCATCAAGGGCGAATCCCGTCTGGTCCAGTTCGCGCTGGTCGGCGTCTCGCTGACTTTCCTCTGCCTGTTCCTGTTCCTGCCGCTGATCTCGGTCTTCGTCGAAGCCGGCGCGCGTGGCTGGCAGGCCTATCGCGAGGCGATCCTCGAACCCGACGCATTGGCGGCGATCCGCTTGACCCTGTTCATCGCGGCGATCGCGGTGCCGTTCAACGTGATCGTCGGCATCGCCGCCGCCTGGGCGATCGCCAAGTTCGAGTTTCGCGGCAAGAGCCTGCTGATCAGCTTCATCGACCTGCCCTTCTCGGTCTCGCCGGTGATCTCGGGCCTGGTCTTCGTGCTGCTGTTCGGGGCGCAGGGCTATTTCGGCCCTTGGCTCGCGGCCAACGACCTCAAGATCGTCTTCGCCGTGCCTGGCATCCTGCTGGCGACGATCTTCGTGACTTTCCCCTTCGTGGCACGCGAACTGATCCCGCATATGCAGTCGCTCGGCTCCGCCGACGAGGAGACGGCGCTGACGCTTGGCGCCTCGCCCTGGCGCACCTTCTTCGCCGTGACGCTGCCGAACGTGAAATGGAGCTTGTTCTACGGCGTGCTGCTCTGCAATGCCCGCGCCATGGGCGAGTTCGGCGCCGTCGCCGTCGTCTCCGGCAAGATCCGCGGCCTGACCAACACCATGCCGCTGCATGTCGAGATCCTCTACAACGAGTATATGGGCGCCGCCGCCTTCGCCGTCGCCTCGCTGCTGGCGGGCCTGGCCCTCGTCACGCTCGTCCTGAAAACCGTCCTGGAATGGCGCTTCGCCGACGCGATCGCCGCCAGCCGCCGTCATTGAGTGGAAGAGCCCATGTCGGTCGCCGTCACCATCGAAAGCGTCGAGAAGCGCTTCCAGAATTTCCCCGCTCTGCGCGGCGTCTCGCTCGATATCCAGCCGGGCGAGCTCGTCGCCCTGCTCGGCCCGTCTGGCTCGGGCAAAACGACGCTGCTGCGCGTCATCGCCGGGCTGGAGCAGGCCGAGCGCGGCCGCGTGCTATTTGGCGAGACCGATACCCGCGAACTGTCGCTGCGCGAGCGCCGGATCGGCTTCGTCTTCCAGCACTATGCGCTGTTCAAGACGATGAGCGTCGCCGAGAACATCGCCTTCGGCCTGAAGTCGCGTCCGCGCGCCGAACGGCCGAGTTCGGCCGAGATCAAAAAGCGCGTCTCGGATCTCCTGGATCTCATCCAGCTGCCCGGCCTCGAGAAGCGCTATCCGAGCCAGCTCTCCGGTGGCCAGCGCCAGCGCATTGCGCTCGCACGAGCGCTGGCGATCGAACCGCGCGTTCTCCTGCTCGACGAGCCCTTCGGCGCGCTCGACGCCAAGGTCCGCAAGGACCTGCGCGCCTGGCTGCGTGAGTTGCACCGGCATACCGGCCACACCACCGTCTTCGTCACGCACGATCAGGAAGAGGCGCTGGAGCTCGCCGACCGGGTCGCGATCCTGCATGACGGCCGGCTCGAACAGGTCGGCTCGCCTGATGATGTCTACGACCATCCGGCGACACCCTTCGTCTGCCAGTTCCTCGGCGACGCCAACCATCTGCCGGTCAAGGTCGTCGGCAGTCAGGCCTTCTTCCTGGATCGGCCGGTGCTCGGCGGCCTGCGCCAGAACCAGAGCGGGCCGGCTTCGCTCTATGTCCGCCCGCAGCATCTGCGCATCGTCGACGACGCACCGTTGGCTTTGCCCGGAGTGGTCGAGCATCTGCGCCGCAACGGGCCGCTGCGCCGCGCCGAGGTCGCCGTCGACGGCCTGCCGAAGCGGCTCGACGTCGATCTCGCCAGCCAGGTCGCGCCGGCGATCGGCGAGCGGATTCGCTTACGCATCACGCATGGCAACCTCTTCGCCGCGGCCTGATGCCCCCCTCGCCTTTCGCGCAGCGGGCGGGTTATGCCTGTCACCTGAACACGTTCTGACGACAGGAGACGGCCATGAAGGCGCGGGCGAAATGGGTGGAGGGCATGGCCTTCATGGGCGAGGCCGGCAGCGGCCACGCCGTGATCATGGACGGCGCGCCGGAATATGGCGGGCGCAATATCGGCATTAGGCCAATGGAGATGCTGCTGATCGGGCTCGCCGGCTGCACCGGCTTCGATGTCGTGCAGATCCTGAAGAAGGGCCGCGAGGCGGTGACGGGCTGCGAGGTCGAGGTCGAGGCCGAGCGCGCCAGCGAGGACCCCAAGGTCTTCACCAAGATCCACATCGCCTATCGCGTCAGCGGTCGCGGCCTGTCGCAGGCCAAGGCCGAGCGCGCCGTCACATTGTCGAAGGAAAAGTATTGCTCCGCTTCGATCATGCTGGGCGCCACCGCCGAAATGAGCACCTCACTGGTGGTCGTCGACGAACTGCAACAGGAGGCCGCGGAATGACAGATATCCCGACCTCGGGGCTGGTATCTCCCGAAGCCCTGGCCGGTGCGCTGGGCTCCCCCGATCTCGTCATCATCGACATTCGCGCTGCCGCCGAAGGTGGGCGCCAGGCCTTCGAGGCCGGTCATATCCCCGGCGCCGTCCACAGCGACTACGCCGCCGATGGCTGGCGCGCCAAGATCGGCAATGCGCCGGGCATGCTGCCGCCGCTCGACCATCTCGCCGAGCTGGCGGGGCGGCTCGGCATCACGCCGCCGAGCAAGGTCGTGATCGTCCCGGCCGGGCTCGCCGCCAGCGACCTTGCCGCAGCGACCCGCGTCTACTGGACATTGAAGCTGATCGGCCACGGCCAGCAGGCGATCCTCGACGGTGGTTTCAAGGGCTGGCGGACCTCTCCGGGCCTGCCGATCGAGACAGGGCCGTCGAAGCCGCATTCAGCGGCTCCCTATCCGGTCGTGGTGCAGCAGAAATTGCGCAGCACCGCCGACGCCACGCTCGTCGCCTCGCGCAGCAAGCTCGCGACGCTCGTGGACGCCCGCTCGGCCAGCTATTTCGAGGGCAAGGAGAAGGCCGCCGAGGCCACCCGCGCCGGGCACATTCCTGGCGCCGTGTCCCGCGACTACGTGGCTGCCTTCGATCCTGCGACTGGGCGCTTCCGGCCGGTCGAAGAGCTCGCTGCCCTGTTCGGCTCGGTGCCGAACGGTCCGGTGATCTCCTATTGCAATACCGGCCACACCGCCTCGTTCAATTGGTTCGTGATGTCGGAGTTGCTCGGGCGCGAGGAGGTCTCGCTTTATGACGGCTCGATGACCGACTGGACGCAGGACCCGGAACGGCCGGTCGCGGCGGGAGCCGCCTGAGCGGCAGCCCCAGCTGGCTGGTGGAGCACTCGCTTATCGGCTGGTCGAGACCGAGCGATTGCCCTGACGGTCGACATGGACACCGACGTGGGTGCCGTCGGCCTGGGTGGTCCAGGTCGAGGTGATGCCGGTGCGCGGATTGTAGGTGGTACGGCTGGCAGCGCGGGGCTGGCCGGCCCGCTGTCCGGCCGGGCGAAAGCCTGAACGGACTACGCCATCCGGAGTGATCGTCGTCACGAAGCGGTCGCCGCTGGCGAGGCCGATCGAGCGGATGCGCGTGCCGTCGGGCAGGACGGCGTCGGCCGAAGCGACGCCGTCCTGATGCCCCATGGCGCCACCGCCGGCACGAGGCCCGGCGGCGCGATCGACCCGGCCGATGTGACCATAGCCGCTCGCAGCTTGGCCCAGATTCGGCTGGTTGTGGAACACGGCCCAGCGATCATCGCCACCGCCGCCGCCTCCGCCCCCACCGCCTTCGCCGGCAAAAGCGGGCGCCAGCGATGTGGACAGGCAGAGCGCGAGCGACAGCGCGCACGAAACGCGACGAGAAAAAGTAGCCATAGCCGGCCTCCTGAAAGGGGTTGCGCGGCGGCTCGTGCCGTAGCGCTTGGGCACTAGGCTTCCATCGGCGCGGCCTGCTCGGCCTCATCGCCGGTGGGATAGTGCTGGCTTGTTGCGGTTTCCGCGCTTTTCGCATGCCTTGGCCAGCGTGCGGCGCTGCCGGCATGAGAGCTGTGCATTTGCAAATTCGTCCAAAAAGGATCAAAGAGGCGCCAATCGTGCCGGCCTTGCCGCGCCCTCATCTTTCCCTGTCAGAGTTCCGCCGCCGATGAACGCCGTCGCGCCGAAAATCTCGTTCGTCTCCCTCGGGTGCCCAAAGGCGCTCGTCGATTCCGAGCGCATCATCACCTCGCTGCGCTCCGAGGGCTATGAGCTCAGCAAGAGCCATGCGGGCGCCGATGTCGTCATCGTCAACACCTGCGGTTTCCTCGACAGCGCCAAGCAGGAATCGCTCGAGGCGATCGGCTCGGCCATGGCCGAGAACGGCAAGGTCATCGTCACCGGCTGCATGGGCGCCGAGCCCGAGCAGATCCGCGACGCCTTCCCGAACCTGCTCGCGATCACCGGCCCGCAGGCCTATGAGAGCGTGGTCTCGGCCGTGCATCAGGCCGTGCCGCCCAAGCACGATCCCTTCATCGATCTGGTGCCTGACCAGGGCATCAAGCTGACGCCGCGGCACTACGCCTATCTCAAGATTTCAGAGGGTTGCAACAATCGCTGCAGCTTCTGCATCATCCCCAAGCTGCGCGGAGACCTGGTCTCGCGGCCGATCGGCGACGTGCTGCGCGAGGCCGAGAAGCTGGTCAAGGCCGGCGTCAAGGAACTGCTGGTGATCTCGCAGGACACCAGCGCCTACGGGCTCGACATCAAGTATGCGCCGTCGATGTGGAAGGACCGCGAGGTCCGCACCCGCTTCTTCGAGCTGGCGCGCGAGCTTGGGCAAATGGGTGTCTGGGTGCGGATGCACTATGTCTACCCCTACCCGCATGTCGACGAGGTCATCCCGTTGATGGCGGAGGGCAACGTGCTGCCCTATCTCGACATCCCGTTCCAGCATGCCTCGCCCTCCGTGCTGAAGGCGATGCGCCGGCCGGCCCATCACGAGAAGACGCTGGAGCGCATCCGGAAATGGCGCGAGATCTGCCCCGACCTCGCCATCCGTTCGACCTTCATCGTCGGCTTCCCCGGCGAGACCGAGGACGATGTCGACTTCCTGCTCGGCTGGCTGAAGGAAGCGAAGCTGGAGCGCGTCGGCTGCTTCAAATACGAGCCGGTCAAGGGCGCGACCGCCAATGATCTAGGCCTGCCGCTGGTCGCGGAGGACGAGAAGGAAGCGCGCTGGCACCGCTTCATGAAGACGCAGGCCGAGGTCTCGGCCCGCATCGTCAAGGGCCGCGTCGGCAAGCGCATTCCGGTGATCATCGACGAGGCCGGCCCGACCGTCGCCAAGGGTCGCTCGAAATGGGATGCGCCGGAGATCGACGGCAATGTCTATGTCTCGAGCCGGCGGCCGCTCCGGCCTGGCGATATCGTCACGGTGAAGATCGAGCGCGCCGACGCTTATGACCTGCACGGGATTGCGGTTTAGCCCGGCCAATATCAGGCCAGGGTGGCAGCCACGGGCCGCGGCAAGCGGCGGAGTTCGACGGCGCGGCTGATGCGCGACCGCGCCGATTTCTCGAAGACGATCTGCGCATCGCTGATCTCGGTCGCGAGCTGTACGCCCGGGCAGGCGGAGAGCTGGGTCTGGAGCGCCATCGTCACGGTGGCGAAAGCAAGTACGAAACCGAGGCGGCGAAGAAGCGGGGACATGACGTAGGGACCAATGATCGTGTTGGTCCCGCTTTGCTGGCTCCAGGCACGCTTTCGCTTGCGGGTTTCGGAATTTTCGTTTTCTTGCTCCCTCTACCTCAGGGAGTTGGCGCGGACGCCTCCATGCGAGAGATGGCGCGACGCTTTCGACCGAGCCGTCCCAGCCACCAGCCGAAGCGCTGCGCCGCCATGGCGATGGCCAGTGCGTAGCCGAGCAGCGCCAGCATCCAGCCGGCTGCCTGCAGGCTGAGCGCGCCGAGCACCAACGCCGAGCGCCCTAGTAATCTGAGCGTTGCGCGCACGGTCGACGGCTTGGCCGCCGCGAGCTTCGCGGCCCGGCCGACATCGCCGGCGTCCTCGGCGACGGCGAGCACTTGGCGCAAGCCGCGCTGGCCGGTCCGCGCATAGAGCGCGCCGGCGTCCTGGCCGAGCGCGGTGAAGCGCGCCAGCGCTGCGGGCCGGACGATGCCACCTGCCGCCGTTTTTGCTGCCGCAAGGTCCAGGCGGGCTGCTGCGCCGAGGCTAGCGGTCAGGGCCGGGCGATCGACTGCGCCGGCCGCCATGCGGCCGAGATTTGCATTGAGCATCGGGGAAAGCAGCTTCGCTTTGCTCGCGGCCTTGATGGCGCTGACGCCGCCGCGGGCTGGAAGGCCACCGCCAAGACTGACCCAAGTCGCAGCGGTGATCGCCAGGCCGACCGCGGCGAGCGCCAACACTGTCTCGTCGGTCCGCTCGCCGTCGATGTATTTGCGGCCTTCCCGGGCGAGATCGCGCAGATCGCCGAAGCCGCTGATGTCCCCGACGAGTGCGCCGGCGAAGGCCGCATCGCTCTCGCGTTCACCGGCAATGAAGCCGTGGCCAAAGTCGGAGACAGCCCGCGTTAGCGCAGTCTCGCGCAACACTTCGATCCGCGCGATGCGTTCTGGTGCGACGGCGATCCCGCGCTCGGCCGCTAGCGCGAGGAAACTCTCGGCGAGGGGAAGATCGCCGGCCGCCACCGCCCTGTCGATCTCATCGGCGATGCGATCCTGCGTCGCGATGCCGGCAAGGCGAAGCCGCGACAGCTCGGCCGGATCGTCCTGTGCTTGCTGAACCTGCCAGCTCTGCAGGGCCGGCGGTGCGATCATGGCGCCGCCTGCTGCGAGTGCGACGATGATGCTCGACGAGACGATGACCGTGGCAATGCGCAAGCGGGACACCTGAAATGGAAGCGGTCCGGCAGCCTGGCCGGACCGCAATCCGCATAACGTTCGATTCAGGCGGAAATTGCGCCGTTGTTTACGGCACGATCACCGTCGAGCCAGTCGTGCCGCGGCTTTCGAGCGCGCGGTGCGCCTCGGCTGCATCCTTCAATGCGAAACGCGCGTTGATCGCGACGGCGACCTTGCCGGAGCCGACGGCCTCGAACAGGTTCTTCGCCATCGCGACCAGTGTCTCACGGTTGGCGGTGTGCGTGTTCATCGTCGGGCGGGTGACGTAGAGCGAGCCCTTCGCGGCGAGGATACCGAGATTGAAGGCCTCGACCGCGCCCGAGGCGTTGCCGAAGCTCGCCAGCAGGCCGAAAGGCCTCAGCGAGTCGAGCGAGCCCATGAAGGTGTCCTTGCCGACGCCGTCATAGACAACATTGCACAGCTTGCCGCCGGTGATCTCCTTGACCCGCGCCGGAACGTCCTCGTCGCGGTAGAGGATGACATGGTCGGCCTTGTTCGCCATGGCGAGCTCGGCCTTCTCCTTGCTGCCGACGGTGCCGATCACGGTCGCGCCGAGCGCCTTGCCCCATTGGCACAGGATCGAGCCGGTGCCGCCGGCCGCAGCATGGACCAGGATCGTGTCGCCGGCCTTCACCGGATAGGTGCGATGGAGCAGGTATTCGGCCGTCAGCCCCTTCAGCAGCATGCTGGCGCCGGCTTCGTAGGAGACGTTCTCCGGCAAGGCGACCACCGCCGAGGCCGGAACGATACGTTCCTCGGCATAGGCGCCGTGGGCCGCGACGACGGCGATCCGGTCGCCCGGCTTGAATTCCGTCACGCCGGGGCCGACCGCGACCACGTCGCCGGCCGATTCATTGCCGAGCGTGAACGGCAGCGGCGCCGGGTAGAGGCCGGTGCGGAAATAGGTGTCGATGAAGTTGAGCCCGATGGCGCGGTTGCGGATCAGGATCTCGCCCGGCCCCGGCGCCGGCAGGGCGACGTCCTCCAGCTGCAGAACCTCGGGCCCACCGGTCTTGTGTACGCGGATTGCTTTCGCCATGGCGATCTCCTGATGTCGATGGGCCGACGATAGGGACTTGCCCCGCATCGGCGCAACGGCCGCGCCGCATGCGGGACCGGCATTCAGCGCCGAGGGTGCTGGCGAATTTGCATAGGCGCCGCCGTCCTGCGGCAAGGGCGCGCTCGCCAGCGGCGCCGGCATCGGCTACCCAAAGACCATGACGGACCAGCAGCATTGCGACATCGCCATCGTCGGGGCAGGCGCGGTCGGGCTCGCGGCAGCGCTCGCGCTCGCCGCCGCCGGGCGGCAGGTCGTGCTGTTCGGGCAGGCCAGCGCGCCGCGCGACGGCCGCACGGTCGCTTTGCTCGACGGCTCCTGGCGATTGCTCGAAGCGCTTGGCCTGGCGGACACGCTGGACGCAGTCGTGGCGCCACTTGCGGTCATGCGTATGGTCGATGACACCGGCAGCCTGTTCAGGCAGCCGCCGGTCGAGTTCAAGGCGGCCGAGCTCGGCCTGCCGGCCTTCGGCTGGAACATCGAGAACGCCGCGCTGGTCGAGGCGATGGCGGCCAAGGCTGCGGCTGAACCGCGTATCCGCATGATCCCGCAGGCGGTGACGGAGATCACGGCGGGCACCGACAGCGTCCGTCTGGCCGGTGATGGTTTCGCGCCTGTCGCGGCCCGCCTCGTCGTTGGTGCAGATGGCCGCAAGTCGCGGGTCCGTGAGGCTGCCGGCATCACGACGCGCGACTGGCGCTATCCGCAGGTGGCGCTGACCGCGATCCTGGGCCACCGCCGCGAGCATCGGGACGCCTCAACGGAATTCCATACCCGCTCCGGCCCTTGCACGCTGGTGCCGATGTCCGGCCGGCGCTCCTCGCTGGTGTGGCTCCTTGAACCGGCAGAAGCCGAGCGCATTGCCGGGCTCGACGATGCTGCGTTCGCCCGGGCGGTCGAACGCCGGACCCATTCGATCCTCGGCGCGCTCACGGTTGCAGGCCCGCGCGGGCGCGTGCCGATGAGCGGCCTGTCGGTCGATCGGTTCGCGGGTGGGCGCATGGCGCTGATCGGCGAAGCCGCGCATGTCTTCCCGCCGATCGGGGCGCAGGGGCTCAATCTCGGCCTGCGCGACGTCGCGGCCCTGCGCGATGCCGTCGCCGGCGCTGACGATCCCGGCGAGCTTGCGGCGCTGTCAGCCTATGATCGCTCGCGCCAGACCGATGTGCGCCTGCGCACCGGCGCTGTCGATGCGCTCAACCGGACCCTGCTGACCGACCTGCTGCCAGCCGACCTGATGCGTGGCGCCGGGCTGCTGGCGCTGTCGCGGATCGCGCCCTTGCGCCGCCTGGTCATGCGCCAGGGGCTGGCCGGCGGCACTGCGGCGGGCTGAACCTCAAATCTCGTAGTCGCCGACCGGCGGGCTACGCCGCAGCGCCGGCGCGGCGTCGCGGAAGACAGGCGCGAGTGGCAATGGCGTCGACACCATGCGCTTTCCACCGGGCTCCTCGACCTGCCGGTCGAGCAGGCCGCGCGCCGTCAGCTGCGGATCGGCCAGCGCCTCGTCGAGCGTGCGGACCACGGTGCAGCAGCAGTCGAGCGGCTCGATGGTCGCCCGCCAATGAGTGGCCGGCCGGGAACCGATGATCGCGGTGATGGCGGCCTGCGTCGCCGCGGGATCGCGCCGGTCGTCGCGGAGCTCTTCGGCGAGATCAATGCCGTCACAGAAGCTTACCCAGAATTTCTGCTCGAGCGCGCCGACGGCGAGGAACCAGCCATCGGCCGTCGCATAGAGGCCGTAGCGTGGGCTGGCGCCGGTCAGCAGCCCCTCCCCGCCTTTGGGATAGCGGCCCGAGGCCTGTCCCTGCGCCAGCGCATACCAGGCGAAAGCGAGCATCGCGTCGGTCATGGCGATGTCGAGATGGCAGCCCCGGCCTGAGCGGTCGCGCTCGCGCAGCGCCAGCAGGATGTTGATCACCGCTGGCATGGCGCCGCCGGCAATGTCGGCGACCAGGGTCGGCGGCAGCGGCGCCGGCCTGCCCTGCGCGAGCGATTGGCCGAGCAGCCCGCCGACCGCCTGGTAGTTGATGTCGTGTCCGGCTTCGGAGGCGCGCGCGCCGTCCTGACCGTAGCCGCTGATCGAACAGTAGATCAGCCGTGGATTGAGCGCTTTCAGCGCCTCGTAGCCGAAGCCGAGACGGGACATCACGCCCGGCCGGAACTGCTCGATGACGATGTCGGCCTGCATGATCAACGGCGTAAGCCGTTCGAGCGCGTCCGGCGCCTTGAGGTCGATGGCGAGGCTCTGCTTGCCACGGTTGAGCGCGGCGAAGGGCGCGGAGGTCTCGCCGAAGCGCGGCGGAAAGCGGCGCATGTCCTCGCCGTCGGGCCGCTCGATCCGGATCACGCGCGCACCGGCCTCGGCGAGGAATAGGCTCGCCAGCGGCCCGGGCAAAAGAGTCGAGAAGTCGAGGACGAGGAGGTCGGAGAGCGGCTGCATCGATGGGCCGGGCAAGCTTGGCCCGTGCGGGCCGTCAGGGAAAGAGGTCAGCCGGCATCCTGCCCGTCTTCACCAGCCACAGGAAGCCCGTCAGCGTCACGGTCGAGAGGATGGTGCCGACGAGGATGCAGGCCGAGGCGCGCTCGATGCCGACGCGATACTGTGTCGAGATCACAAAGATGTTCAGCGCCGGCGGCAGCGCCGCCATGATCACGGCGGCATAGACCCAGGGCGCCGAGAAGTCGCCGAGGCCGGAGAGCAGCAGCCAGACCAAGAGCGGGTGCAGCAGCAGCTTGATCGCGACGAGCCAGGGTAGCTCGCTGGGCATTTGCCGGATCGGCTGCAGCGCCACGGTGACACCGAGCAGGAAGAGCGCGCAGGGCGCCGCTGCCTGCGAGAGCCAGAGCGTCATCTTGTCGAGCGCGGTCGGCAATTCAAGCTTGAAGAAGGCCGCGAGCACGCCGGCCACCGTCGCGACGTTGAAGGGATGGGTGACGACCCGCCGCACCACCTCGGCGGCGGTCGCGGAGAAGCTGCGCTTGTCGACGCCGGCCAGCGCCATCAGGAACGGGATCAGCGAGAACAGCAGCAGGTTGTCGAAGACGAAGATCAGCACGACCGGGGCGCTGGCAGCGGGGCCGAGCGCCGCCATGATCAACGGCGGGCCCATATAGCCGATGTTCGAATAGGAGCCGGCGACGCCCTGCATCACCGCCTGCGGCATGTCGCCATGGGTATGGCGCCAGCCGAGCGCGAAGGAGAGCACGAAGGCGCAGAAGGTCGCGAGCGTCGTCACCGCGACGAAGCGCCAGTTCGTCAGCTCACTCAGCGGCTTGTCGGCGATCAGCCGGTAGAACAGGCAAGGCAGCGCGACATAGATCAGGAAGAACTGCATCCAGGCAAGGCCCTCGCCCGGCAGGCGCTTGTAGCGGCCGATCAAGAAGCCGAGCAGGATCAGCCCGAAGAAGGGCGCAACCAGGTTGAACAGGCTGGCGATGTCGGCCATGCGGCGATCTCGGGCGGCCGACGATAGCGACGGCGTCGCCTTATAGGATGCGCCCAGGGGCCTGAGAACCCAGAGAGCTCGCACATCCGGGTGCCAACCGAGGGATATCTCCCGCAACTGATGGCCTGAATGCTCGACACAACCGTAAATTGCAGGAATCGTCGAACATGGAAGCGATCGGGTAACACATTAATGCCATGCTTGGTCAAAAGCTCACGGAACAGGCGATGATGAGCAGCTCTCAAGCGGCGGCAGGAGGTCCGGTGTCAGGGACACTCTGGCGGAATTCGATAATGTCCCCGACCTTCTGGATCGCGGCGTTCCTGGTCATGGTGATCCTCGGGCTGGCGCTTCCCATGCGCCTGCCCCTGGGGCCGAATTATTGGGACACCGACATCTATCTCGACGCCGCCCAGCGCATCCAGCTCGGCCAGATTCCGAACATCGACTTCTTCACATCGATCGGCTCGCTCGGCTTCTACCTCACCGCCTGGATCAGAGCCGTGTTCCCGCAGGCGCAGCCCGCTCTCCTCGCAAACTGGGCGATCGTGCCGATCTCGCTGCCGATCTTGGTGCTGATCGTCAGAGCCCGTCCCGAAAGGGTTGAGCGACTGGGGCACTCGTGATTCCAAGGGGTTGTTCAGGCCATCTTGGAGCGAGCGATGTGGACCCCAGCCACTC